>NZ_JAMZBC010000013.1 GCF_024158715.1 Halomonas sp. 707D7
CACACCGCGCGGTCGTCGATGGTGCCGTCGGCGCGCAGCCGGTTGAACAGGCTGTCGCAGGCATTGGGCTGCGAGCCGCCGGTCAGCCACAGCTCGCGTCCCGCCGCGCGGGCATCGCTTGGCGAACGGTCGAGCAGGGCGCTGTAGTAGTAGCACTGGCGGGCGGTGCCGTCCGGCACACCGTCGGCCACGGCGAGCAGGTCATCAAAACGGCCGGCGTAGCCGTAGTTGGCGATCGCCTGGCCGCGTATCCACTCCGAGAGCGGCGAGTCGCGGTAGCGGTCGATGAACGCCTGGATGCGCTGGGCGGAAACGTTCGGGAGCTGGCCGCGCAGGCGATGGTACTCCACGTAGCCCCCCAGCACGTGGTCGTTGACCACGCGCTCGTCGACGCGTTGCCACTGCTGGTCGCGGGCGGCTTGAAGGGCGTCGCGCATCTGGGCGTCGGTGGCCGCCTCCGCGTGGCTGGACAGACCGACGATCGCCGCGGCGCACAGCGTACGAAGGCGAAAACGAACTCGCAAAACCGGCATGGCTTCCTCTCTTGCCTGGTGAGCTGACTGCTGAAATAGGGGTGAAGCGATAAAATAGGGGGTGAAGCGACTATAGTGGACTATAACGACAAACGCCGCGCGCACAATCCCTCCCCGAGCGATCGGCCTCGCCTCGATGTCCCGATGCCACTCATTTGCTTGAAATCTTTCGGCCTAGCCCCATATTGACTGCACACGAGACACCGCGCCTTTTCTAGAGCGCACCGGATATCCAGTGATTGGCAATTGAGGGCTACGCATGAGCACCGCCACCCACGAAGAGACGCTTGGTTTTCAAACCGAAGTCAAGCAGCTTCTCAACCTGATGATCAACTCCCTGTACTCCAACCGGGAAATCTTCCTGCGCGAGCTGATCTCCAACGCCGCCGACGCCTGCGACAAGCTGCGCTACGCCGCGCTCGACAACGACGCGCTGTATGAAGGCGACAGCGACCTGCGCATCGAGATCGAGCACGACGCCAAGGCCAACACGGTGACGCTGCGCGACAACGGCATCGGCATGAACCGCGAGGACGTGATTGCCAACCTGGGCACCATCGCCCGCTCCGGCACCGCCGAGTTCATGCAGCAGCTCACCGGCGAGCAGCAGAAGGACGCCAAGCTGATCGGCCAGTTCGGCGTCGGCTTCTACTCCGGCTTCATCGTCGCCGACGAAGTCACCGTGCGCACCCGCAAGGCCGGCACCAGCGCTCAGGACGGCGTCGAGTGGCGCTCCAGGGGCGAGGGCGAGTTCAGCGTCGCCGACATCGAGCGCGACAAGCACGGCACCGAGATCATCCTGCACCTCAAGGACGACGCCAAGGAGTTCGCCGACGAGTACCGCCTGCAGGGGCTGGTGCGCAAGTACTCGGATCACATCGAAGTGCCGGTACGCATGCCCAAGGTCGAGACCGCCAAGGACGACGACGGCAACGAGATCGAAGGCAGCGAAGTCACCACCTGGGAGACCATCAACGAAGCCACCGCCCTGTGGGTGCGGCCGAAGTCCGAGGTCTCGGAGGAGGAGTACAAGGCGTTCTACAAGCACGTCGCCCACGACTTCAGCGATCCGCTGACCTGGAGTCACAACAAGGTCGAAGGCAAGCTCGAGTACACCAGCCTGCTCTACGTGCCCGGCCGTGCGCCCTTCGACATGTTCGAGCGCGACGGCGCCCGTGGCGTGAAGCTCTACGTGCAGCGCGTGTTCATCATGGACGACGCCGAGCAGTTCCTGCCGCTCTATCTGCGCTTCATCAAGGGCGTGCTCGACACGCGCGATCTGTCGCTCAACGTCTCGCGCGAGATCCTCCAGCAGGACCCGAAGGTCGAGAAGATCAAGGGCGCGCTGACCAAGCGGGCGCTGGACATGCTCAAGAAGCTCTCCAAGGACGACGAGCAGTACAAGGCGTTCTGGAATACCTTCGGAAGCGTGCTGAAGGAAGGCCCCGGCGAAGACCCGGCCAACCGCGAGAAGATCGCCGAGCTTTTGCGCTTTGCTTCCACCCATACCGATACCGCCGCCCAGGAGCAGTCGCTGGCCGGCTACATCGAGCGCATGAAGGAAGGCCAGCAGAAGATCTACTACGTGGTGGCGGACAGCTTCAACGCGGCGAAGAACAGCCCCCACCTGGAGATCTTCCGCAAGAAGGGCATCGAGGTGCTGCTGCTCTCCGATCGCATCGACGAATGGCTGATGACCCACCTCACCGAGTTCGACGGCAAGACGTTCGCCGACGTGGCCAAGGGCGAACTCGATCTCGGCGACGTCGAGAACGAGGAGGAGAAGAAGGCCCAGGAGGAGACCGCCAAGGCCAAGGAGGAGCTGGTCAAGCGCGTGAAGGAGGCGCTCGGTGACGGCGTGCAGGACGTCAAGATCACCCATCGCCTGACCGACTCGCCCGCCTGCGTGGTGCTGCCGGAGCACGAGATGGGCTACCAGATGCGCCGCATCATGGAAGCCGCCGGCCAGCCGCTGCCGGAGGTCAAGCCGATTCTCGAGCTCAACCCGGAGCACGCGCTGGTCGATCGCCTGGAGGCGAGCGACGGTGATCGCTTCGGCCAGCTGGCGCATATCCTGCTCGACCAGGCGATCATCGCCGAGGGCGGCCACCTGGACGACCCGGCGGCCTACGTCAAGCGCCTCAACAGCGTGCTGACCGCCTGAACGTGATGCGTTGATACCACGGCCCGCCGGCCTGCCGGCGGGCCGTTTTCGTTGGCGAGTGTCAAAACCGCCGGTGGCGTCCTCGTGCGCCACGCCATTGATGGTAAAGTAGCCGCCATCGTCCAGAGACTCAGGAAAACACCATGGCCTTGGAGCAGAGCAACGTCGCCGTTCTCGGTGGAGGGAGCTTCGGTACCGCGCTTGCCAGCATCGCCGCCGACAACGGCGCGACGGTGCGTCAATGGATGCGCGACCACGCGCTGGTCGAGCAGATCAATCGGGAGCGACGCAACGGCCGCTACCTGCCGGACTACGCGATCAACGAACGTGTCGAGGCCACCACCGATATCCGCCACGCGGTGGAGGGCGCGGCCATCGTGCTGGTGGCGATTCCCTCGAAGGCGTTTCGCCAGGTGGTCGAGCAGGCAAAGCCCTGGCTTTCGCCGCAGCAGATCCTGGTCAGCACCACCAAGGGCATCGAGCAGGAGGGCTTTCTGCTCATGAGCCAGGTGCTCGATGAGGTCACCGGCTTCGATCATGTCGGCGTGATCGCCGGCCCCAATCTCGCCTCCGAGATCGCCGACAAGCAGCTCACCGCCACGGTAATCGCCAGTGCCGACCCCGACACCCGTACCCGGGTGCAGAAGGCGCTGGGGTGCAGCTACTTTCGCGTCTACGCCAGCGACGACCGCCACGGGGTAGAGCTTGGCGGGGCGCTCAAGAACATCTACGCCATCTCCGCCGGCATGGCGGCCGCCCTCGGCATGGGCGAGAACACTCGCAGCATGCTGATGACCCGGGCGCTGGCCGAGATGGGCCGCTTCGCCGTCGCCCAGGGCGCCAACCCGATGACCTTTCTGGGACTGGCCGGCGTGGGGGACTTGATCGTCACCTGTTCGTCGAAGCTTTCGCGCAACTACCGGGTCGGCTACGCCATGGGCGAGGGGCGAAGCCTCGACGAGGCCGTCGAGGCCCTCGGTCAGGTGGCGGAAGGGGTCAATACCGTCCGGCTCGTGTGCGACAAGGCGCGAGAGATGAACGTCTACATGCCGCTCGCCGAAGGCTTGAAGAAGGTGCTGTTCGAAGGCGTGGCCGCCAAGGAGATGGCCGGGCTCTTGATGGCGGGCGAGCAGAGCAGCGATGTCGAGTTCGTGCTGCCCCGGGAGGCGGTCCTCAAGGCGCATCGAGGCGAAAAGGTGCGCCATGACTAGCGCCTCGAGACTTGTGATCATGCGCCACGGCGAAGCCGGCCCCGGCCGGGTGGATGCGACGCGCACCCTGACCCCGCGCGGCGAGCGCGAAGCGGCGCGCATGGGCGAGTGGCTCGCCATCGACTATCGGCACACGCCGCTTGCGCTCTACGCAAGCCCCTTCGTGCGCGCCCAGCAGACCGCGACGCTGGTCGGCCAGGCGCTGGGGCAGCCGGTGCGTACCCTCGAGGGCATCACGCCGGACGATGATCCGCAGGCGGTGTGCGACTGGCTGCTCGAACAGCAGGAGGGCTGCATCGTGCTGGTCAGCCACATGCCGCTGGTGGGAATGCTGACCGGGCGGCTGGTGGACGGGGCGCGAAGCCCGGGGGTGGGGTTTGCGACCGCGGCGGTCGCCGAGCTCGACGGTGACGTGTGGGCCGCCGGCTGCGCTCGGCTGGTGCGCTTCACCGAGCCTTCGATGCTGGGCTAGGAGAGGGTCGCCGCCCGGCTGACGGGCGGCGAGGGGGGTCAAAGCAGGGCGTCGAGCTTCTGCTTCAGCAGGCCGTTGACCTGTTGCGGGTTGGCGGTGCCGCGCGAGGCCTTCATCACCTGGCCGACGAAGTAGCCGATCATCTTGCCGCGCTTGTCCGGCTCCGCGTCGCGGTACTGGGCGACCTGGGCGGGACTTTCGGCGATCACCTGGTCGATCATCGCCTCGATGGCGCCGCTGTCGGTCACCTGCTTCAGGCCCTTGGACTCGATCACCTCGTCGGCGCTGCCGCCCTGGCCGTTCCACAACGCCTGGAAGACCTCCTTGGCGGCCTTGCCGTTGATGGTGCCGTCGACCACGCGCCCGATCAGCCCGCCGAGCTGCTGGGCGGAGACCGGACTCTGGTGAATGGCGAGGCTCTCGCGGTTCAGGGCGCCGGAAAGCTCGCCCTGCACCCAGTTGGCGGCCTGCTTGGCATCGCCGCACACCTGGTACGCCTCTTCGAAGAACTCCGCCATCTCGCGGCTTGTCGCGAGCACGTTGGCGTCATAGGCCGAAAGCCCGAGCTCGCTCTGAAAGCGCGCGCGCTTGTCCGCGGGCAGCTCCGGCAGCAGGGTCTTCAGGTGGTCGAGGTAGGCCTGGTCGAGCACCACCGGCAGAAGGTCCGGGCAAGGGAAATAGCGGTAGTCGTTGGCTTCTTCCTTGGTGCGCATGCTGCGCGTCTCGTCGCGCTCCGGGTCGAACAGGCGCGTCTCCTGGACCACCTTGCCGCCATCCTCGATCAGCTCGATCTGGCGTTCGACCTCGAAGGCGATGGCGCGCTCGACGAAGCGAAACGAGTTGACGTTCTTGATCTCGGCGCGGGTGCCAAACGCCTCCTGGCCCTTGGGGCGCACCGAGACGTTGACGTCGCAGCGCATCGAGCCTTCCGCCATGTTGCCGTCGGAGATGCCCAGGTAGGTGACGATCGAGTGGATCGCCTTCAGGTACGCCGCGGCTTCCTTGGCGCTGCGCATGTCCGGCTCGGAGACGATCTCCAGAAGCGGGGTGCCGGCACGGTTGAGATCGATGCCGGTCATGCCCTGGAAGTCCTCGTGCAACGACTTGCCGGCGTCCTCCTCCAGGTGGGCGTGGTGGATGCGGATGCGCTTGGTGACGTCGTCGTCCAGAGTGATCTCGACCTCGCCGGCGCCGACGATCGGGTGATACATCTGGCTGGTCTGGTAGCCCTTGGGCAGGTCCGGGTAGAAGTAGTTCTTGCGATCGAACACCGAGACTTCCGGAATCTCGGCGTGTACCGCGAGGCCGAACTGCACCGCCATCGCCACCGCCTGCTCGTTGAGCACGGGAAGCGAGCCGGGCAGGCCCAGGTCCACCGCGCTCGCCTGGGTGTTGGGTTCGCTTCCGAAGGCGGTGGACGAGCCGGAGAAGATCTTCGAGCGGGTAGCGAGCTGAACGTGGACCTCGAGCCCAATTACGGTTTCCCATTGCATCAGGCGTTCTCCTCGGCGAGTGCGGGAAGGTGACGGTGCCAGTCGGTGGCTTGCTGGAACTGGTGGGCGACGTTCAGAAGCTGCGCCTCGGCGAAGTGGGTGCCGAGGATCTGCAGGCCCACCGGGCGGCCATGGGCGAAGCCCGCCGGCACGCTGATGCCGGGAATGCCCGCGAGGTTCACGGCGATGGTGTAGATATCCTGCAGGTACATCGACACCGGGTCCTTCTTGGCGCCCAGGTCGAACGCGGTGGTGGGGGCTGCCGGGCCCATCAGCACGTCGACGTCCTCGAAGGCGTCCAGGAAGTCCTGGCGGATCAGGCGGCGCACCTTCTGCGCCTTAATGTAGTAGGCATCGAAGAATCCTTCCGAGAGCGTGTGGGTGCCGATCAGGATGCGTCGCTTGACCTCCTCGCCGAAGCCCTCCTGGCGGGTGCGGGTGTAGAGGTCGATCAGGTCCTTGGGGTCCTCGCAGCGGTGGCCGAAGCGCACGCCATCGAAGCGTGACAGGTTCGACGAGGCCTCCGCCGGGGCGATGACGTAGTAGGCCGGGATGGCGTAGTGGGTATGCGGCAGGCTGACCTCGCGCACGGTGGCACCCAGCGACTCGTACACCTTGACCGCCTCGCGCACGGCGCGCTCGACGTCGGCATCGAGGCCGTCACCGAAATACTCCTTGGGCAGGCCGATCTTGAGCCCGGACAGCGGTGCGTCGAGGCTCTCGGTGTAGTCCGGCACGCCCCGGGCGGCGCTGGTAGAGTCACGCACGTCGTGGCCGGCGATGACGTTCATCAGGTGCGCGCAGTCGGAGGCCGAACGCGCCATGGGGCCGGCCTGGTCGAGGCTCGAGGCGTAGGCGATCATGCCGTAGCGCGAGACGCGCCCGTAGGTGGGCTTGAGGCCGGTGATGCCGCAGAACGCCGCCGGCTGGCGGATCGAGCCGCCGGTGTCGGTTCCCAGTGCGGCCGGCACCAGTCCCGCCGCCACGGCGGCGGCGCTGCCGCCGGAGCTTCCGCCGGGCACGGCCTTGAGATCCCAGGGGTTCTTCACCGGGCCATAGTGGCTGTTCTCGTTGGAGGAGCCCATGGCGAACTCGTCCATGTTGGTCTTGCCCAGGCTCACGGTATGCGCGGCCGCGAGCTTCTCCACCACGGTGGCGTCGTAAGGGGCGACGAAGTTGTCGAGCATCTTCGAGCCGCAGCTGGTCTTCACGCCCTGGGTACAGAAGATGTCCTTGAGCGCCAGCGGAATGCCGGCGAGCGCGTGGGCGTTGCCATCGGCGCGAGCCTTGTCGGCGGCCTCGGCGGCGTTGAGCGCGCGCTCGGCGGTCACGCTGATGAAGCTGTTGAGCTTGCCATCGAGGCGCTCGATGCGCTGCAGGTAGTGCGCGGTGATCTCGCGGCTCGAGAGCTCGCCGCTTTTCAGGGCGGCGGCCAGCTGGGTGACGGTTTGATCATGCATGACCCAAAAGCTCCGTTCGGGACGAATGTAAAAAAGCCAGGAAGGAGGGTGTGCGCATCGCTTATTCGACCACGCGAGGCACGAGGTAGAGCCCCTCCTCGGTGGCCGGCGCGCAGCGCTGGTACTGCTCGCGCCGGTCGGTTTCGGTGACCTCGTCGGCGCGCAGGCGCTGGGTGGCATCGAGCGGGTGGGCAAGAGGGGCGACGTTATCGGTATTGACCTGTTGAAGCTGGTCGACCATCTCCAGGATCCGGCTCAAGTCGTCCACGAAGCGGTTGGCCTGGTCGTCGCTGATGGCGAGTCGGGCCAGGTGGGCGGCCCGGCGCACATGGGATTCTTCAAGCGCCATGATCAAGGTATCCTCGCAAGCGTAAGGGAACGTATGTCGCAACGAGCGGTATACATACGGTCATCTTGAATTCGTCTGACGGGGCAGACGTGGAAAATAGCCGCAAAAGGTACCATACAATGGCCGCCGCGGGCAGGGGAGCGACTCGCGCTTGCTGCCGGCGGGTTGCGGTGATACCGTTTGCATCCGCACAGGGTTCCCGGTCTGCACTAGGTAACAACATCCATGTTCAAACGCTTGAGGGGGCTGTTTTCCAGCGATCTGTCGATCGACCTGGGTACGGCCAACACACTGATTTATGTTCGCGGTCGCGGTATCGTTCTCGACGAGCCTTCCGTGGTCGCCATTCGCCAGTCCGGCAACATGCGAAGCGTCGCCTCGGTGGGCGCCGATGCCAAGCGCATGCTCGGCCGCACCCCCGGCAACATCACGGCGATCCGGCCGATGAAGGATGGCGTCATCGCCGACTTCACCGTCACCGAGCAGATGCTCCAGCACTTCATCCGCAAGGTTCATCAGAGCACGTTCCTGACGCCCAGCCCGCGCGTGCTGGTGTGCGTACCCTGCATGTCCACCCAGGTCGAGCGGCGCGCGATTCGTGAATCCGCCGAAGGCGCGGGTGCACGGGAAGTCTTCCTGATCGAGGAGCCCATGGCGGCGGCGATCGGCGCGGGGCTGCCGGTCGAGGAAGCCCAGGGGTCGATGGTCGTCGACATCGGCGGCGGCACCACCGAGATCGCCATCATCTCGCTCAACGGCGTGGTCTACTCCGAATCCATCCGCGTCGGCGGCGACCGTTTCGACGAGGCGATCACCGCCTACGTGCGTCGCCACTACGGAAGCCTCATCGGTGAAGCCACCGCCGAGCGCATCAAGGAAGAGATCGGCTGTGCCTACCCCGGCGGCGAGCTCAGAGAGATCGACGTGCGCGGGCGCAACCTGGCCGAAGGCATCCCGCGAAGCTTCACGCTCAACTCCCACGAGATCCTCGAAGCGCTGCAGGAGACTCTCGGCTCGATCGTCGCCGCGGTCAAGAGCGCACTCGAGCAGTCACCCCCGGAGCTCGCCTCGGACATCGCCGAGCGTGGCCTGGTGCTGACCGGTGGCGGGGCGCTTCTGCGTGACCTGGACAAGCTGATCGCCGAAGAGACCGGGCTTCCCGTGATCGTCGCGGAAGATCCGCTGACCTGTGTGGCGCGCGGCGGCGGCAAGGCGCTCGAAATGATCGACCAGCATACCTTCGAGCTGCTTTCCAGCGACTGATCCTGGCGGTTTGCTGCGGGGGAATTGCCTATTAAACCGCTCTTTTCGCATGGCCCCTTGCCGGGCTATCGTCTCTTCTTTTGCGTGCTGGTGGCGAGTGCCTTGATGTTCGTCGACCAGCGCTTCACTCGCATGGAAGACGTGCGTGCCCATATGACCATGGTGGTGGCGCCCATCCAGTGGGTCGTCAGCCTGCCGAGCGATCTGCTCAACTGGGGGGCGCTGGTGTTCTCGGACCAGCAGGCCCTGGTGGACGAGAACCGCCGCCTGCGTGAACAGATCCTGACGCTCTCCCACCGAGGCCAGCGCCTGGCGAACCTGACCGCCGAGAACGCCCAGCTGCGCGAGCTGCTCGATGCCGCCGAGCGCCACGACATTCCCTACATGTCCGCGGAGCTTCTGTCGCTCGACAACGACCCGTTCAGCCACCAGATGGTGGTGGATCGGGGGCACCGCAACGGCGCCTACGTCGGCCAGCCGGTGATCGATGCCTTCGGTCTCGTCGGCCAGGTCACGGCGGTGTCGGCCTACTCGAGCCGGGTGCTGCTGATGGCGGATGCCAGCCACGCGCTGCCGGTGCAGGTCAATCGCAACGGGCTGCGCTTCATCGTCCAGGGTACCGGGCGCTATGACAGCGTGAGCGTGCTGCACGTGCCGGACACCGCCGACATTCGCGAGGGCGATCTTCTGACCACCTCGGGCCTTGCCGGCCGGTTCCCGCCGGGCTACCCGGTGGCGCGGGTCACCGAGGTGTATCACGACCCGGGCCAGCCCTTCGCGCGCGTCAGCGCCGAACCCACTGCGCAGCTCACCCGCTCGCGCCACTTCCTGCTGCTCTTCCCGCCCGCCGTGGAAGCGCAGGGAACGCCGCTCTGGAACAACGCCATGTCGATTTCCGCCGCCGCGATCCACGCCGCCGAGCGTCTGGCCGACGAGGCGCCGGCCTCGCTTCAGGAGGTGCCCTGATGCCCAAGGCGCCGGTGATTCCACTGCTGTTCATCTGGCTGAGCCTGGTGCTGGCGCTGTGTCTGCAGGTGATGCCGCTGGCCGATGGCTGGCAGATGTACCGCCCGGACTGGATCGGCCTGATGCTGATCTACTGGTGCATGCGCGTACCCGACCGGGTCGGCGTGTTCCACGGCTTCGTGATCGGGCTTCTGATCGACCTGATCGACGGCAGCGTACTGGGCCAGCACGCGCTGGTGTTCTCGCTGCTGGCCTTTCTCTGCGCGCTGGTCTATCCCCGCTTTCGCGCCTACTCGCTGGTCCAGCAGGCGGTGCTGGTGCTGGTGCTGCTGGGGTTGATCCAGCTCATCGAGCAGTGGCTGCGCGTGCTCACCGGCGTGTTCTCCATTCACCTGTCGTTTCTGATTCCCTCGCTGATCAGCGCGCTGCTGTGGCCCTGGCTTGCCACCATGCTGGTGGCGCTCGAGCGTCGCGCGGCGCGAACCTGACGACCATGGCCGCCAAGGATGACGCCGGCATGTCCCAGCAAGGTTCGAACGGACAACCCTCTCCCGTGCTCTGCCTGGCCTCCGCCTCGCCAAGGCGCCGTGCGCTGCTGGATTCGATCGGCGTGCCGGTCGAGGTCGTCGCCACGAACGTCGACGAAACGCCGCTGCCCGGCGAGCGCGCCGCGGCCTACGTCGAGCGCCTGGCGCGCGCCAAGGCAAGCGCCGCCGTTAGTCACACGACGCTTCCGGTGCTGGGTTCGGACACCGCCGTGGTGCTTGACGGGCGCATTCTGGGCAAGCCCTTGGATGAGGCCGACGCCCACGCGATGCTGGCCGCACTCTCCGGGCGCAGCCATGAGGTGCTGACCGGGGTGGCGGTGATCGGCCCGCGCGGGGCCTGCGCCTGCATGGTCACCACCACGGTCCACATGCGGGTGATCGAGGAGGACGAGATCCGCCGCTACTGGCGGACCGGTGAACCCCAGGACAAGGCCGGCGGCTATGCGATCCAGGGGTTGGCCTCGGTGTTCGTCGAACGGATCCACGGCAGCCACTCGGCGGTGGTGGGGTTGCCGCTTTTCGAAACGGCGCAGCTACTTTCCAAGCAAGGTGTGTCCGTTTGGTCGGCTCGCCTGTAAAGTAGCGTCAATACGGAGTCTTTGACGCAATCGAGCCCAGAAGGAAGAGTGCATGAGCGGTGAAGTCCTTATCAACCTGACGCCCATGGAGACGCGCGTCGCGCTGGTCGAGAACGGGGTGCTGCAGGAAGCCTTGATCGAGCGCTCGCGCCGGCGCGGCATCGTGGGCAATATCTACAAAGGCAAGGTGGTGCGGGTGCTGCCTGGCATGCAGGCTGCCTTTGTCGATATTGGCCTCGAGCGTGCGGCGTTCATCCATGCCCACGAGGTGATGCCCGCCAATACGCCGAGCGACGAGCAGCAGACCATCGGCCAGCTCCTGCACGAGGGCCAGTCGCTGGTGGTGCAGGTCACCAAGGACCCGATCGGCACCAAGGGGGCCAGGCTCACGACGCACCTGTCGATCCCCTCCCGCTACCTCGTCTACATGCCGGACTCGCCCAACCACGGCGTTTCCCAGCGCATCGAGGACGAGGCCGAGCGCGAGCGGTTGAAGCAACTGCTCGACACGAGCATCGCCGCCCAGACCCTGGAGGTGAACGGCGGCTTCATCGTGCGCACCGCCGCCGAAGGCGTGGGCGAGGAAGAGTTCGCAAGCGACATGTACTTCCTGCTGCGCATCTGGCGCAAGGTGAGCGAGCGCAAGATCAGCGCCGCGCCGCCGAGCGTGATCTACGACGACCTGCCGCTGTTCATGCGTACCCTGCGCGACGTGATGCGCGACGACATCGAGAAGGTGCGCATCGACTCCCGCGAGAACTTCGTCAAGCTCGTGGAGTTCGCCGAGGAGTTCATGCCCTACGCGGTGGATCGCATCGAGTACTACCCCGGCGAGCGGCCGATCTTCGATCTCTACAGCGTCGAGGACGAGATCCAGAAGGCCCTGGCGCGCAAGGTGCAGCTCAAGTCCGGGGGGTATCTGGTGATCGACCCGACCGAGGCGATGACCACCATCGACGTCAATACCGGCGGCTACGTCGGCCATCGCAACCTCGAGGAGACCATCTTCAAGACCAACCTGGAAGCGGCGACCGCCATCGCCCGCCAGCTGCGTCTGAGAAACCTCGGCGGCATCATCATCATCGACTTCATCGACATGGTCGACGTCGAGCACCAGCGCCAGGTCCTGCGGGTGCTGGAAAAGGCGCTCGAACGCGACCATGCCAAGACCAAGTGCACCGGCGTCACCGAGCTCGGCCTGGTCCAGCTGACCCGCAAGCGCACCCGCGAGAGTCTGGAGCAGACCCTGTGCGAGGCGTGCTCGACCTGCCACGGTCGCGGTACGCTCAAGACCCCGGAAACCATCTGCTACGAGATCTTTCGCGAAATCCTGCGTGAAGAGCGCGCCTACAGCGCCGACACCTACCGGGTACTGGCCTCCCAGCCGGTGGTCGATCGGCTGCTCGACGAGGAGTCCGCGGCGGTGGCGGATCTCGAGGCATTCATCAACAAGACCATTCGCTTTCAGGTCGAGCAGAACTACTCCCAGGAGCAGTACGACATCGTGCTGATGTAATGACGCTACCCGCTCTTCTCTTTCGCTGGACGCTGGTCGCCTGCGCCGCGCTCCTGGGCCTGGTCGCCGTGCTGTCGCTGGTGATCCGGCTGCTGTTCGCCCAGGCCGGCCACTGGGTTCCCCAGATCGAGGACTTGCTCGAGTCGCGCATCGGCGCGCCGGTGAGCCTCGAGCACCTGTCTCTCGGCATCGAGCGCCATGACCTGGTGCTGCGTCTCGAAGGACTTCACGCCGAGTCCGGGCGGGCGCCGCTGGTCTCTCTCGACAGCGCCTATTTACGTCTGGATACCTGGGCATCGCTCAAGGCGTGGGCGCCGATCTTCAGCGATGCCCGCCTGTCGGGCATCGATTTTCACCTCTATCAGAAAGACGAGACCACCTGGGGCTGGCCCGAGCCCGCGACGCTTCCGCTGCTTATGGCACCGGAGCCCGAGGTCGATCTCGATCGCATCGACCGCTGGACCGAGATTCTGCTCAAGCAGCGCCTGTGGGTGCGCGATACCAACTTTAGCCTGCACGGGCTCGAGGAGTCCCTGACCCTGAACGCGCCCCGGCTGCTGCTGGGTGGAAGCGACGAGCTCGCTCGCTTCGAGGGGGCGGTGAACGTGCTGGAGGCGAGCACGCTGGAGCAGGCCAATGCCCAGCCCGCGCTGATCGTCCAGGCGGAGATGCAGCCCGGTCGCGACGATCCCGGCGACTTTTTCGCGACGGTCCAGCTCGAACTTCAGCTCGATCACCTGGTGGCGCTGGGCGACGTGTTTCGCGCCGATCACATGCCGCATATCGAGCAGGCGGGCGGGGCGGTGCGCCTGTGGGGCGAGTGGCTCGACGGGCAGCTGAGCGAGGTGCGCGCGGGGCTGGGCATTCCTCAGCTGATCCTGCGCCAGCAGTCGCAGTACGCGGTACTGCGCGATATCGAGGCCAACGGCCAGTGGGAGCGCGATGGCGTAGGCGGACAGGCGTGGCTCAGTGCCAACGCCGAAAGCGTCGAGTGGGCGCAGCCGGACGACGTGAGCGAAGGCCCGGCGCTGCCGCGCCACTGGTACTTCGCCCACCAGCCGGGGCAGTGGGAGCTGCGTACCAGCCCCTTCGAGCTCGCCTCGCTCACCGCCTGGCGAGAGTACGCCTTTCTGCCGGAGTCGGTGACTCGGGTGCTGCAGACCCTGGCGCCCAGCGGTCAGGTTCAGGGCCTGCGCCTGGGCCAGCGCGACGGCCGCTGGGGCGTGGATGCGGCGCTGACCAGCCTGGCGGTACAGCCCTGGGAAGAGGCGCCCGGCGGCGGTCCGCTCGACGCCTGGGTCCAGGCGCGGGATTCGCGCGGGCGGGTGAGCTTCAGTAGCGCCGGGCCGAGCGAGCTCTACTTTCCGCGAGTGTTCGAGGCGCCCATGCAGTTGAGCCACGCCCAGGGGCGGGTCGAGTGGGTCTACGACGGCCCGCGCACCATGGTCAGCGGGCGCGACCTGGACGTCGTCTGGGACGGTGCCCGCATCGAGGGCGGGTTCGGGCTGGTGACCGGCGAGCGGCGCGGCCAGTTCGGCCTCAACCTCGACTTCGCCGACGTGGACGCCATCGAGACGCCCTTGACCCAGTGGCTGCCGATGAAGACCTTGAACGAGGGCGTTCGCGAGTGGCTTTCCACGGACGTCGGCGGCTTCGTGCCGCATGGTTCGCTGCGCCTGGGGCTGCCCATCGGCGGTGATCGCGAGCAGAACCCGCCTACCGTCAACCTGGCGCTCGAGATCGAGCGCGGCTACTTGCCCATCGCCGACGGCTGGCCCTTGATCGAGGAGGTCGAGGGCCGCCTGACCTGGCAAAACGAGGTGCTAAAGGCCGAGGTCGACCGTGCGCGTAGCCGGGGCGTGGAGGCCCTCGACGGGCAGGTGCGCATGCAGGATGAGGTACTCGGCGTCAGCGGCAAGCTCGTAAGCGACGCCGATGGCCTGATCGATTTCATCCGTGCGATTCCCGACGTCGAGACCGACTTTCTCGATGACGTTCACGCCAGCGGTGGCATCGACGGTGACATCGCCGTGACGGTGGACCTCGACGCTCCGGAAGACGTCGAGGTCGAGCTCAACGCCCGGCCGCGGCTTTCGCGGGTCAGCTACGCGGGCCTTGCCCAGGCGCCGCTGCGCGACGTCGAGGGCGATCTCGCCTGGCAGCAGCGCGGCGAGGCGTTCGCGCTGCTGGGCAGCGCTCGGGGTCGGCTGCTCGATGGCCCCATCGCCGCCGAGTTCGACGTGCCGCGAGAGGGCATCGCGCTCTCCGGGGTGCTCGACAGCGCCGCGCTCTTCGAGCTTGCGGGCGTGGACGCCGACGAGGCCGCCAATCTGATCGACGGCCGCGCGGGCTGGAGCGCTCGCGTGCGCCTAGAGCCTGCGGCGTCGCTGCGCCTGCAAAGCGATCTCGTCGGGGTGGAGAGCCATCTGCCCGCGCCGTTCGCCAAGCCCCGGGGCGACGCCTGGCCGCTGCGCCTGGAAGCGGATATCGATGGTGGCCGGCTCCAGGCGCGGCTCGGGCAGGTGATCGAGGCCGATCTACTGGTCGGCGATGCGCTCGAAGGCGCCATTGCCGTCGGCCGAGCAGCGACTTCGAGCGCGGCGAGCGGCGATGGACTGCGCATCGATGCCGATGTCGCGCGCCTGGATGTCGGCGAGTGGCAGCGCGCTCTGGCGCCGCTCGGCAACGAGACGGGCGAGGTATCGACGGCGCTTCCATGGTTTGGCGCACCGGTATCGCTGATGTTCGATACCCCCTGTCTGAGCCTCGAAGGCCACTGCCTGGGCGAGCTGGGGCTTGCGGCGCGCCTGGAGGAGCAGTCGCTCGATGCCCGGGTCAGTGGCGATCTCGTCTCGGGCCGGCTGAGCTATCACCCGGATGCCCGGCGCCCGCTCGACGTAACCATCGCCTCGCTCGATCTCGACCGCTTCTTGTCACAGGCGCCGCGCGCCGAGGCCCCGGCCTCCTGGATGGAGGCGGTCGAGACCGCTCGCTACGAACCGGCTCAGGCGCCGGCGTGGCTTGCCCAGGTGCCGGATGGGCGCCTGCGCCTGGCGCAGGTGACCCTGCAGGAGAGCCGGGTCGGGCCGCTGACCGCCTACTGGCAAAGCGATGGCGACCGCTTCGTGGTCTCGCCGATGGGCCTGACCTTGGGCCAGCTTTCGCTGCGCGGCGATCTCTCCTGGCAGGCCAACCGTACCCGGGCGGACGTCTCGGTGCGCGGCGGGGACCTGGGCACGGCGCTGGAGCAGCTGGGCCAGCCGGTGGCGATTCGCAGTCGCGCCAGCAGCGCCAACGCGCGTCTCGAGTGGCCCGGCGCCCCGTGGCAGCTCGATCTGGCCCAGGCCACGGGCTTTCTCGAAACCGACCTTCGCGACGGGCGCTTTTTGTCGATGAACTCCACGTCGGCACGCCTCGTCGGGCTTCTCAACTTCGACAATATCCTGCGCCGGCTGCGGCTGGATTTTTCCGACGTGACCGGCCAGGGTACCGCTTTCGACCGCGTGCACGGCAGCGCCGACGTGACCGGCGGGCGATTGACCCTGCGCGGGCCCTTGCAAATCGAGGCGCCGGCCGCCACGTTATCCTTGACCGGAAGCGTCAATCTGTTACAGCGTGAACTCGACCAGCGTCTGGGCGTCACACTGCCCGTCAGCCAGACGCTGCCGATCGCCGCCATCGCCGTGGGCGCGCCCATCGTCGGTGGGGCGCTGCTGGTCGCCGACCAGCTGTTCGGCGAATCGCTCAATCGAGCAACGACTCTATACTTTCGCGTGCAAGGCCCCTGGACCTCGCCGCGGGTCACTCTAGAAGGTCCTTAATGAGCGCACATTCAAGCGATTTAGACACCGCCGTTTCCATTCTGCTGACGCCCAGCGGCCTCGACGTCGCGGCGCTGGACAAGGGACTCGGCTACGCCCTGGGGGCGGGTATCGACTATGCGGATCTCTACTTCCAGCGCACCTGGCAGGAGGGCTGGGTGCTGGAGGATGGTCGCGTCAAGGAGGCCAGCTACAACATCGACGGCGGCGTGGGCGTGCGCTCGCTCGCCGGCGAGAAGACCGGCTTCGCCTACTCCAACCAGATCAGCGCCAACGCGCTGATGGACACCGGGCGCACCGCTGCGGGCATCGTGCGAAGCGGCAAGACGCTGCCGGGCCAGGTGGTGGAGGTGGTCAGCGCCGAGCGCTTCTACGCCGGCATCGACACGCTCGCCGGGCTCACCGCCGAGGAGAAGGTCGCCATGCTGCAGGAGGCCGACCGCGTCGCGCGGGCGGCGGACCCGGGCGTGAGCCAGGTCAGCGCCTCGCTCTCGGGCACCTATGAAGTGGTGCTGGTGCGCGCAAGCGACGGGACGCTGGCCGCGGACATTCGCCCGCTGGTGCGCTTCAACGTCAGCGTCATCGCCGCTCGTAACGGCCGCCGCGAGCGCGGCGGGGCCGGCGGCGGCGGGCGCTATTCGATGGCCGAGCTCAAGGCGCAAGGGGCGCCCGAGCGCTACGCCCGCGAGGCGGTGCGCCAGGCACTGGTCAACCTCGACGCGGTGGACGCCCCGGCGGGGCAACTGCCGGTGGTGCTGGGCGCGGGTTGGCCAGGCATCCTGCTTCACGAGGCGGTGGGCCATGGGCTCGAAGGCGACTTCAACCGCAAGGGCAGCTCCGCCTTCGCCGGGCGCATGGGCCAGCGCGTGGCTGCCCCCGGGGTCACGGTGGTGGACGATGCGACCATTCGCGACGGGCGCGGCTCGCTGAGCGTCGACGACGAAGGCACGCCGGGCCAGTACACCCCCTTGATCGAGGACGGCATCCTCACCGGCTACATGCAGGACAAGCTCAACGCCCGGCTGATGAACATGGCGCCGACCGGCAATGCCCGGCGCGAGTCGTTTGCGCACCTGCCGATGCCGCGCATGACCAACACCGTGATGCTGGCGGGCCAGGACGCGCCGGAGGACATCATCAAGAGCGTCAAGCGCGGCCTCTACGCGGTCAGCTTCGGCGGCGGCCAGGTGGACATCACCTCGGGCAAGTTCGTCTTTTCGGCAAGCGAGGCCTACCTGATCGAGGAGGGGCGCATCACCGCACCGGTCAAGGGCGCGACGCTGATCGGCAACGGCCCGGAAGCAATGGGGCGGGTATCGATGATCGGCCACGACCTGGCGATGGATACCGGGGTCGGCGTGTGCGGCAAGGAGGGGCAGGGCGTGCCGGTCGGCGTCGGCCAGCCCACGCTCAAGCTCGACGAGCTGACCGTGGGCGGCACGCAGTCGTGAACCGGGCTCAGAGCTCGAGAGTGTCGCGCAGGTGCTTGAAGAGCTTGCGGGCGCTGGCCGGCGGTTTCTGCTGGTCGCGCTCCTTCTGGGCGTTGCGCACCAGCTGGCGGATCAGCTGACGATCGGCGCTCGGATACTCGGCCAGGAAAGCGTCCACCGCCGGGTCGCCTTCGGTGACGAGCCGGTCGCGCCACTTCTCGAGACGGTGAAAGGCATGGTCGCGCTGGGTCTTCTCGGCCTCGATCGTGTCGAAGACGGCCTGGATGGCGACCAGGTCCTCTTTACGAATCAACTTGCCGACGTACTGCATGTGACGCCGGCGCCCTTCGTGGGAGCGGATGCGCGCGGTCTCGTCGATGGCGGCGAGCATGTCGTCCGAGAGCGGAAAGCGGGCGCGCTCCTCGGGTTTCATGGCGATCAGCGTTTCGCCGAGCGCCTGGAGCTCGTGCATCTCGCGCTTGAGCTGGGACTTGCTGGGGCGCAGCGACTCTTCCGGTGACTCCTCGAACTCGGCGGGGGCGGGGCGTCTTCTAGGCATACGGGCACTCACTAAATAGATATGTCGTTGGCTAGTATACCAGCTGCGACCACCACATTGATGCGCCGGCGACACTGGCGACAAGGAGACGATGATGGCACAGGCATTCGACGCGGCCGCCCAGGAAAAAGAGCTGGCCGCACGTGCGCAGGAAGCACTGGCCCTGGCGCGCAAGCTCGGCGCCAGCGAAGCGGAGGTCGGCGCCAGCGTCGACCAGGGGCTGGGCGTGAGCGTGCGCCTGGGCGAGGTGGAGACCGTCGAGCTCTCCCGCGACCAGGGCATCGCGGTCACGCTGTACGTCGGCAAGCGCAAGGGCAGCGCCTCCTCTTCGGACGCGAGCTCTGCCTCGATCAAGGCGGTGGTCGAGAAGGCGCTGGCGATCGCTCGCTACACCGGCGAGGACCCGGCGGCAGGGCTTGCCGAGGCATCGAAAATGGCCACCGACCTTCCCGACTTGAAGGTGCATCACCCCTGGGCGCTGGATACCGAGCGGGCCATCGAGCTGGCGCTGGCCTGCGAGCAGGCCGGGCGTGAAGTGGCGGGCATCCACCAGTCGGAAGGGGCGTCGCTCTCCAGCGGCGAGGGCGTGCGCGTCTACGCCAACAGCCACGGCTTTCTCGGTACCCAGAAGGGCAGCAGCCACTCGCTTTCCTGCATGCTGATCGCCCAGGACGAGGGCGGCATGCAGCGCGATTACGACTACACCAGCGCCCGCGACCCGCACGCGCTCAGAGACCCCGCGAGCGTGGGTCGCGAGGCCGCGCGGCGCACCCTGCGCCGGCTCGGCGCCAAGCGCCCGCCGACCGGCACCTTCCCGGTACTCTTCGACCCTTCCTTGGCCGCCGGACTCGTCGGCCACTTGATGGGGGCGCTGGCGGGCGGGGCGCTCTACCGCGAGGCGTCGTTTCTGTGCGACAGCCTCGGCCAGCCGCTGTTTCCCGAGTGGTTCGGCCTCGGGGAGCGGCCGATGGAGATCGGCGCCCAGGCGAGCTCGCCCTTTGATGGCGAGGGTGTGCAGACCCGTGACAACCGCTTCATCGAGGATGGGCGCATCGCCAGCTACATGCTCTCCTCCTACAGCGCGCGGCGCCTTGGCATGAGCACCACCGGCAACGCCGGCGGGGCGCGCAACATTCGCCTCGAGGCGCCGCTGGAGACTCTGGAGGCTCTGCTCAAGAGAATGGGGCGCGGAGTGCTGGTCACGGAGCTGATGGGCCAGGGCGTGAACGGCGTGACCGGTGATTATTCACGCGGCGCGGCGGGCTTCTGGGTCGAGAACGGCGAGATCCAGTACCCGGTCGAGGAGTTCACCATCGCCGGCAACCTCAAGACCATGTTCGCAGGCCTGCAGGGGCTGGGCGACGATGTCGATACGCGGGGCAGCATTCACACCGGCAGCTGGCTGATCGACGCGATGACCGTGGCCGGCAGCTGAGCCAGGATCCACGCCATGCCCGCGACCGGTTCGCGGGCTTTTTTTGGGGCTCGCTCAGGGGCGCGGGCGGTACTGTTCGTCGAGCCCCAGCCGGTCGAGCAGGCGCGTGAACAGGAACGCCTCGTCGCCGGCCAGCGACCGGCTCAGGCAGTCGAGGTATTCGCGACGCGAGTAGCGCACCAGGCGGGGCAGCTTGTAGGCGTCGAGGTCGATGGCGAACAGCGTCTCGTCACGCACCAGGAAGTTGCCGGTGTGCAGGCCGCGACAGTGGATGCCGTGACGATCGAAAGCGATCAGGGCGTCGAGGTACTGGTCCTGAAGGGCTGGCGAGTCGAGGATACGCTCTCTGAGGGCGACGCCGTGGATGTTCTTCGTGACCAGCCGGTAGGGACGCGCCTCGACGATGGTCGGCGTGGCGATGCCCAGCGCCTCGAGACGCGCGGCGACGAGCGAGAAGTTGCGTCCCGGGTAGGGGCGAATGCGCAGAAGGTAGCGCAGTCGATCGAACCGCTTGGGCTGGAAGGTCTTGATGAAGAGATCACGGGCGGCGTCGAAATGGACCCGCGAGTACTTTCCGGTCTGGATCAGTTGCATGAAGGGCTCGGTGAGAAAATGTCGTTGCTATCTTCGGCGACCGCTCAGGCGTCTTCGTCGAAGCGCGCCTCGAACAGCGCCTGGATCGAGTCGAGCGCTGCCTCCGCATCGCGGCCCAGGGCTTCCACGGTCAGCGTAGTGCCGCAGGGGGCGGCGAGCATCAGAAGCGACATGATGTTGGCGGCGTCGGCCTTTTGAGCCTGCTTGTAGACGTGAACCTGCGACTCGAACTGCTGAGCGCAGGTGACTAGCTTGGTGGCGGCGCGTGCATGGAGCCCGCGTTGATTGGTCAGTGTCAAGCGTCTTTCTGGCACCCTGGTTCCTTTTCCGAGCGGTGTCTTGATGAAGTCGTGGGGGCGGTGATCGCGCGCCGCCTGCCACTCATGGCGTGGGCAACGCCGTCGCGGCGCTGTAATGCAGCCCGAGTTCGCGGTGGCGAACCTGGACGTTTCGCTGTGAAGCGGCGAGCCGCTGGGCCAGGCGCTCGACCAGGTACACCGAACGATGCTGGCCGCCGGTGCAGCCGATGGCGACGGTCATGTAGCTTCGCTGACTGTTTTGATAGACCGGCAGCCACTTCTCTAGCCACGCCTGGATGTCCTGGCGCATCTGCTCGACCACGGGGTAGCCTTCCAGAAACGTCGCGATCTCGGCGTCTCGGCCGGTAAAAGGGCGCAGCGTCGGATCCCAGTAGGGGTTGGGCAGGCAGCGAATGTCGAAGACGATATCGGCATCCAGCGGCACGCCGCGCTTGTAGCCGAAGGACTCGAAGGTCAGCGTCAGCTGGTCCTGACGCTGGTGGGCAACCTCGTCGGTGATGCGCCGGCGCAGGTCGTGCACCGTCAGCCGCGAGGTATCGATCATCAGATCGGCAAGCTCGCGTATGCCGAACAGCGTCTGCTCTTCCTTGGCGATCGCCTCTTCCAGCGTCATGTCGGTGTCGCGGGTCAGAGGATGGCGGCGCCGGGTGGCGGAGTAGCGCTCGAGTAGGATGCGCGCATCGGTGGTCAGGTAGATCACCTGGACGTGGGTATTGCCGACCTTGATGTCGCGCAGAAGCGTCGGAAAGCGTTCGAGCGCCGCGGGAAGGTTGCGGGCATCAATGCTCACCGCCAGGTGCGTGCGTTCACCCTGCTGGCCGAGCTCTTCCACCAGCGAGCCCAGCAGCATCGCCGGCAGATTGTCGATGGCATAGTAGCCCAGATCTTCCAGCGCCTGCAGGGCGATGGATTTTCCCGACCCGGAGCGGCCGCTGATGATGACTAGTTGCATGGCATCTCTCTTCGGTGGGCGTGTCCGGGTCGCGGGCGCTAGCCGTCTCCCTGCTCGCGAATTCGGGCAATGACCAGTTCGAGCAGTTCGCGCTGGCTCTCGCACTTGCGAAACTGGGCGCGGGTAGAGGCATCGTTCATGATCGTGGCGACCTGGCCGAGCAGCGCCAGATGCGTATCGTCGGCTTCTTCGGGCACCAGCAGCACGAACACCAGATCCACCGGGTCGCCATCGATGGCATCGAAATCGACGGGTTCCGCGAGCTTCAGGAAACCGGCGATGGGAGCGCTGCAGTGCGGGCTTCTGGCGTGGGGAATGGCCACGCCGTTGCCGATACCGGTACTGCCCAGGCGCTCGCGCCCGATCAGTCGGCTGAAGACTTCCTGGCTATCCAGGCTCGGAGTGTTCTGGGCGATGAAGGTGCTGAAGAACTCGAGCACCCGCTTCTTGCTGCCCCCGGGCACGTCGAACAGCACGCGCTCCGGGGGGAGTATGGTTTCCAACGTCATCGATTTAACGCACGCCAGCGCCCTGGGCGCGAGCTTGTGCTTTTTCCTTGTGTTTGACCAGTTGACGGTCGAGCTTGTCGGCCAGAGCGTCGATCGCGGCATACATGTCGCTATCCTCGGCGACGGCGTGGAGGTCGGCACCAGCGGCGTGCAGCGTGCAGGCAGCCTGTTGGCGCTCCTTTTCGATGGATAAGGTCACTTGAACGGTGGTGATGTTGTCGTAATGGCGTTCAATACGGTCGAGTTTCTCGTTGACGTAGTCACGCAAGGCGTCAGTCAGTTCCAGATGATGACCGGTGATGTTTACTTGCATCGACGTGCTCCTTATCGAGGGCTGTACTTCGATTGTAACCCTTTTTGCGCCGTTGCAAAGCCCCGGCGGCAAGTTTCAACTCAGCGCAGTCGGCGCCGCTCGCTCGACGACGGAATGCCCATCGCCTCGCGGTATTTGGCCACCGTCCGCCGTGCCACGTTGATGCCGCCTTCCTCGAGCAGCGACACCAGCCGACTGTCCGAGAGCGGCTTGCCCGGCGTCTCCTCCTGGATGAGCTTCTTCAGGCGCGCGCGAATCGCCGTGCTCGAGTGGCTGTCGCCCCCATCCTGACCGCTCACCTGGCTCGAGAAGAAGTACTTGAGCTCGAACACGCCGCGCGGGGTATGGATGTACTTCTGGGTGGTGACCCGCGAGATGGTCGACTCGTGCATTTCGACGGCCTCGGCGATGTCGGCCAGGATCAGGGGCTTCATGGCTTCCTCGCCGTGCTCGAGAAAGCCGATCTGGCGGGCGATGATCTCGCGGCCGACGCGCAGCAGGGTGTCGTTGCGGCTCGACAGGCTCTTGATCAGCCAGCGCGCCTCCTGGAGGTGGTCCTTGAGGAACTGGTTGTCCTGGCTCTTGTCGGCGCGCTTGATGAGGCTGGCGTAATCCGGCTGCACGCGCAGGCGCGGCAAGGCGTCCGGATTGAGCTCCAGGTGCCAGCCCTCCTGGTCGTGGCGCACGACAAGATCCGGGGTGATGTAGCTGTCGTTGGTGGCCCCGAAGGCGCTGCCCGGGCGTGGGTCGAGGCTTCGAATCAGGCGGATGACGTCGTCGAGCTGTTCGTCGTCGAGGCCGAGCCGGCGCTTGAGCAGGCGCTTGTCGTCCTTGCCGAGCGCCTCGAGGAACTGGCGCACCAGGCGCCTGGCAGGTACCAGCAGCGGGGTGTCGTCCGGGAGCGTGGCGAGCTGGAGCATCAGGCACTCGCGCAGATCGCGGGCAAAGACACCGGTGGGCTCGAACTGCTGCAATCGCAGCAGCACGTTCTCCACCTCGCGCAGGCTCAACCCCTCAAGGCCCTGGGCTCTGAGGCCTTCGCGAATGTCGTTCAGCGGCTGGGTGAGGTAGCCGTTGGCATCGAGGGCATCGATCAGGCTTTCGGCCACGGCGTGATCGCGCTCGGAGGAATCAGTCATCGCCAGCTGCCAGAGCAGGTGGCCATGAAGGCTTTGGCCTGCCGCCTGACGGTCGAAGTCCGGACCTTCCGAGGCGCCGCTGCCGGCGGCCATGTCCTGGTAGGTATCGGACCACTCGCTGTCGATAGAGAGCTCGCTGGGAATGCTCTCCTCCCAGTCGCTTTCCGGCGTTTCGGTCACGCTCTGCTCGCCGAATTCGTCTTCCTGTTCCAGCAGCGGGTTGGAATCGAGTGCCTGCTGGATTTCTTGACGGAGGTCCAGGGTGGAAAGCTGCAGCAGGGCGATCGCCTGCTGCAATTGAGGTGTCATGGTCAGCTGCGTACCGATGCGCAGCTGTAGAGACGCTTTCATGACCATCGAAGAACCACTCGTTACTCGTAAAGCTCCACCCTAGTGCGAGTTCGTGTCCGGCGCAAGTGCAATAAACATGCCATCGAGCGGAACTTTATGAGTGGCATCGGCTTAGAGGCGGAAGTCGGCGCCCAGGTAGACCTCGCGGACCTTCTGGTCGTTGAGGATCGCCTCGGCGTTGCCGCTGGCGATGATGTGACCGTCGCCGACGATGTAGGCGATGTCGCAGATGTCCAGGGTCTCGCGGACGTTGTGGTCGGTGATCAGCACGCCGATGTGGCGGGACTTGAGCGCCAGGATGATCGACTTGATCTCGCCCACCGAGATCGGGTCGACGCCGGCGAAGGGTTCGTCGAGCAGGATGAAGGCCGGGTCGGTGGCCAGCGACCGGGCGATCTCGACGCGCCGCCGCTCGCCGCCGGAGAGGCTCATGCCCAGGTTGTCGCGAATGTGAGTGATGTGGAAGTCTTCGAGCAGCTGCTCGAGGCGCTCTTCGCGAGCGTGGCGATCCAGCTCCTTGCGGGTCTCGAGAATCGCCAGGATGTTGTCGGCCACCGAGAGCTTACGGAAGATCGATGCTTCCTGGGGCAGATAGCCGATCCCGGCGGTGGCGCGCTCATGCATCGGCGCGCGGGTCAGGTCCCGCTCGTCGATGCCCACCGTTCCCGCGTCGGCCTTGACCAGCCCCACGATCATGTAGAACGAGGTGGTCTTGCCCGCCCCGTTGGGGCCGAGCAGGCCGACCACGCTGCCCTGAGCGATTTCCAGGTTGATATCCTTGACCACCCGGCGGCGCTTGTAGCTCTTCGCCAAGTGCCGGGCGTGCAGCGTCTTGACCGCTGCGCTTGGGGTATTCGACACGGCGGCCTCCTATTGGGCGGGCTGGAGGGTCATGCGGATACGCTGGTTGTCGCTGCCGCTCACCTCGGAGCGGGCCTGGACGACTTCGCGGTCGATGAAGTACTCGAGCCGGCCGCCGCGAAAGCGGTCGCCGCGCTGTGTAAGCTCGGCCTGGTCGATCAGCTCGACCCGGCGCTCGCCGACGTGATAGACGATGCGGCGTGCCCAGCCCTCCATGGGGCCGTCTTCGTTCTCGAGCTGGTTGCGAAGGTAGGCGCGCTCGCCGGTGGCGATGGCCTGGGAAAGCTCGCCGGCCTCGTTGCGCTGGATTTCGACGCGGTTGCCGCGAATCTGCATTTCGCCCTGGCGAATGTCGACGTTGCCGGTATAGACGGCGGTGCCGGCGCGCTGGTCCAGGTCGAGCTGGTCGGCCTCGACCTCGACGGGCGCCTGGTTGTTCTGGGCAACGGCGGTCAGCGGCATGGCCACTGCCAGCAAGGCGGCGCGAAACAGGGCGGCGCGAAACGGTGGGTGCATAACGACTCCTAGGGCGTTGGGCTGACGGGCGGGTGTTCGCCGCGCACGTTGTCGGACATGCGTACCCGGCTCTCGTCGAGCCAGACGTCCATGCGATCGGCGCTCATGCGCTGGGGCGGCTGCTGCAGCAGCGCCGGCGTTTCGGTGTAGGCGTGACGCTCGAGGCCATCGTAGTGTAGCCGCTCGGTGTCGAGCTGCCAGCCTTCGTCCGGCGCCAGCAGCCGGGCCGAGCCCTCCAGCACGAGCGACTGGCGATCGGTCTGCAGTATGCCGTGGTCGGCCTGGGCCAGCCACTGGCGCTGCTCCGAATCGAACAGCGTGGCGCGCGGGTCGTCGGCCTCGGTCAGCGCCTGCTGGGGCGTATGCACCAGGTGCGGGGTGACCAGCGACTGGTCGATCGTGCCGGACTCGCCGAACAGCGTGAGCTCGGCATTTTCCAGCACGTGCCCGGGCTCCTGCGCCTGGGCCTCGGGATCGACGTCGTCGAAGTCGGGGCCGCGCGGGTCGAGCCAGACGAGCAGGGCGCCGAGTGCAACGACCAGCGCCGGCATCCAGAGGCGTTTCTTCAAGCGTCTCGACATAGGCGTGAACCTCTAGAGGTACGTGTCCATGACCGCATCCCAGTGACCCTGGGTCATCAAGAGCGTATCGCAGATCTCGCGCACCGCGCCATGGCCGCCGAGCGCATCGGTGATCCAGCCGGCGTGGGTGTGCATGTAGTCCGGTGCGTTGGGCACGGTGATGCCGACCCCGACGCGGCGAATCACAGCCAGATCCGGCAGGTCGTCGCCGCAGTAGGCGACCTGATCGAGGGACAGGTCGAGGCGCTGGCACAGTCCCTTGAGCGTGGCGAGCTTGTCCTCGACGCCCTGGAAGACGTGGGTGATACCCAGCGCCGCCGCCCGCTGGCTGACCATGGGCGAGTCGCGCCCGGTGATCACCGCCACGTGAAAGCCCGCGCGCTTCAGAAGCTTGAGGCCGTGGCCGTCCTGGACGTGGAACGCCTTGATCTCGACCCCGTCGGCCTGGAAGTAGAGGCGTCCATCGGTCATCACGCCGTCGACATCGACGGCCAGCAGGCGCACGTTGCGAATTCGGTCGTGCAGGGCATCGGGTAGGGCCATGGTTACTCCATTGAAAACGGTCTATCAGCGTAGGTCAGATCACGCCGCTCGAAAGCAGGTCGTGCATGTGCAGGGCGCCGATGGGGCGCTCGTGTTCGTCGACCACGGCCAGGGCCGTGATGCGGCTATCTTCCATGAGGCGAACCGCTTCGGCGGCGAGCACGTCCGGGCGAATGCGCTTGCCCGGACGCGTCATCACCGCATCGACGCTGACGCTGCGCAGGTCGTGGTACTCGTCCAGGGTGCGGCGCAGGTCGCCGTCGGTGTAGACGCCGGCGAGGCGCCCGTCGTCGTCCACCACGCAGGTGAAGCCGAGCCCCTGGCGGGTGATCTCGAGCAGCGCGTCGCGCAAGGGGCTGCCAAGAGGCACCTTGGGCAGGCGCTCGCCGCTGTGCATCAGATCCTTCACGCGCAGCAAGAGCCGCTTGCCGAGACTGCCGCCAGGGTGGGAGAGGGCGAAGTCCTCGGCGGTGAAGCCGCGCGCCTCGAGAAGGGCCACGGCCAGCGCGTCGCCCAGCGCAAGGGCGGCCGTGGTCGAGCTGGTCGGCGCCAGATCCAGCGGGCAGGCCTCGCGCGCCACGCCGCTGTCGAGGTGGGCATCGGCGTGGGTGCCGAGCGTCGAGCCCGGCCGGCCGGTCATGCTGATCAAGGGCACGCCCAGGCGCTTCAATAGCGGCAGAAGGGCGGTGACTTCGGCAGTCTCGCCGGAGTTGGACAGCGCCAGCACCACGTCGGTCTTGGTGATCATGCCCAGATCGCCGTGGCTCGCCTCGCCCGGGTGGACGAAGAAGGCGGGCGTGCCGGTACTGGCGAGCGTGGCGGCGAGCTTGCCGGCGATATGGCCGGACTTGCCCATGCCGGTCACGACCACGCGGCCCTGGCAGGCTAGAATGAGAGAGCAGGCGCGGTCGAAGCCTTCGTCGAGCTTCTCCTTGAGATCGTTGATGGCGGCCTGCTCGATGTGCAGCGTGCGCAGCGCGCTTTCACGCAAGGCGCTGCTAAGGCCGGAGGACGCTGGCATAGATGGGCCTCTCTGAAAATGACGTCGTCGAGCGCCTAGAATAGCATTTCACGCGCCCGAGTAGGTACGGGATCTTTACCGCCTGACGACCGCTCGATATCGAACAAAGAGTTGTGAAGCAAGGTTTTAGCGTTGCCACCCGTGGGGATGGCTGGCGTTGGGGCACGATGTTCGTTACTATTTCGAAAACACTGTTTCACAATTGCCGGCCTTGAAAAGCCCGCCCAGGCGTCGGCAGCATGCACGCTGCCTGCCCCAAGGAGGGTTATGCACCCATGACAGACACCCCCTTCATCGAAATCGAGGATCTGCACTTCTCGCGCGGAGAGCACGACATCTTTCGCGGCATCGACATGCGCATCCCGCGTGGCCAGGTGACCGCGATCATGGGCCCGAGCGGCACCGGCAAGACGACGCTCTTGAAGCTCATCGGCGGCCAGCTCACGCCCGATCGCGGCCGCGTGCTCATCGACGGGCAGGACGTCCATCGGCTTTCGCGCAAGGCGCTGTTCGCGCTGAGAAAGCGCATGGGCATGCTGTTTCAGAGCGGCGCACTGTTCTCGGATTTGAACGTGTTCGAGAACGTGGCGTTTCCGCTTCGCGTGCACACCGACCTGCCCGAGGCGATGATCCGCGACCTGGTGCTCCTGAAATTGCAGTCGGTGGGGCTTCGCGGGGCGCGGGCGTTGAGCCCTGCCGAGCTCTCCGGCGGCATGGCCCGGCGCGTGGCGCTGGCACGCGCCATTGCGCTGGACCCGGAGCTGGTGCTTTTCGACGAACCCTTCGTGGGCCAGGACCCGATCTCCATGGGCGTGCTCGTCCAGCTCATCAAGCGCCTGAGCGAGGCGCTGCGGCTGACCTCGCTGGTGGTCTCCCACGACATCAAGGAGACCCTGAGCATTGCCGATTATCTCTACCTCATCGCCGACGGCCAGGTGGTGGCCCACGGCACGCCCCAGACACTGGATGCCAACCAGGACCCGCGGGTGAGCCAGTTCATTCACGGCGAGCCCGACGGGCCGGTGCCGTTTCACTACCCGGCGGACGAGTTCTACCGCGACATGCTGGGCCCGGCGCGGCCACAAGGGGCGAAATGATGCCGTCACTACTCAAGAGAAGCGCCGCCCAGGTGACGAGGCTCGGCCGCAAGGGGTGCGATACCGTGGAGTCGCTCGGCCGGGCCGGGGCGTTTCTGCTCCAGTCGAGTGTCGGGATTCCCTCGCGAGAAGGCTTCGCGCTGTGGCTTCGCCAGATGCACTTCGTCGGCGTGCTGTCGCTGGCCATCGTGCTGGTGTCGGGGCTTTTCATCGGCATGGTGCTGGCGCTGCAGGGCTATACTATTCTGGTCGATTTCGGCGCCGAGCAGGCGCTGGGTCAGATGGTGGCGCTGTCGCTTCTGCGCGAGCTCGCGCCGGTGGTGGCGGCGCTGCTGTTCGCCGGGCGCGCGGGTTCTGCCCTAACCGCAGAGATCGGGCTGATGAAGGCCACCGAGCAGCTCACCAGCATGGAGATGATCGGAGTCGATCCGCTCAAGCGGGTGGTGGCCCCGAGGCTCTGGGCCGGTTTCGTGGCGCTGCCGATCCTCACCGTGGGGTTCAGCGTGGTGGGCATCTGGGGCGGCTATCTCGTCGGCGTCGAGTGGCTCGGCGTCTTCGAAGGCTCCTACTGGAGCAACATGCAGGCGAGCGTGGCGTTCGCAAGCGACGTCGGCAACGGCATGATCAAGAGTCTGGTGTTCGCCGTGGTGGTCACCTGGATCGCGGTCTTTCAGGGGTATGATCTGGTGCCCACGTCGGAAGGCATTTCCCGCGCAACGACCCGTACCGTGGTCTACTCGTCCCTGGCGGTGCTGGGGCTCGATTTCGTACTGACCGCCGTGATGTTCGGCGGCCTTTGATAGCTGGAGCGCGTTCATGAAACGTAGTAAAACCATGGAGTTCGGCGTCGGCCTGTTCATGCTGGCGGGTATCGTCGGACTCGTCTTCCTTGGGCTTCGCGTCAGCGGTCTGTCGCTTTCGACGCCGACCCAGACCTTTCAGCTGGAGGCCAATTTCGCCAATATCGGCGGCCTCAAGCCGCGCGCGCGGGTCACCATGGCCGGCGTGACGGTGGGGCGCGTGGAATCCATCGACCTCGATACCGACTGGTACGATGCCCGCGTGGTGATGAGCCTGGACTCGGACCTCGAAGGCGAGCTCACCCAGGACACCACCGCCGCGATCCTGACCGCAGGGCTTCTGGGCGAACAGTACATCGGCCTGAGCGTGGGCGGCGCGCCGGAGATGCTCGCCGATGGCGACACGATTCGCGATACCCAGTCGGCGCTGGTGCTCGAGGAGCTCATCCAGCAGTTCGTATCCAGTATGGCTAACAACTGACGCAGCCCTATACTACTACTACCAAGTACCAAGCCTTGCACGGCGACTTTCTTCAACTGTTGAGTAAAGAGGTGGACACCATGCGTAAGCTGAACAACCCGCTGAACTACTGGGTGATGGCGCTCTATGCCACCGTGCTTTTGATGCTGCCGATCGGTGCCAGTGCCCAGAGCCAGTCGCCGGAGGCGATGATCCGCGAGAACGTCACCGGCTTCATGGAGCGTATCGACGGGCGCGAGGATTACTACGCCAGCAATATCGACGAACTCAAGGCGATCGTCGACGAGAGCCTCAACGACGTGGCGGACTTTCGCTACATCGGCGCGAGCGTGATGGGCAGCTACTTCCAGAACGCCACGCCCGAGCAGCGCAGCCGCTTCGCCGACGTCTTCCGTCGCACCCTGATCGACACCTACACCCGCGGGCTGGTCACCTTCGACTACGACACGCTGCGCGTGCTCGACAACCAGCGTGGCCAGCGCTACGAGGATCAGGCGAGCGTCGACATGGAAGTGGTCGCCACCAACGGCCAGGTCTACCCGGTGAGCTACAGCCTGCGCCTCTCCAACGGCGAGTGGCGCGTGGTCAACGTGATCGTCAACGGCATCAACCTGGGCCTGACCTTCCGCAACCAGTTCGACCAGGCCATGCGCCAGAACAACCGCGACTACGATGCGGTGATTCGCACCTGGTCGCCGGAAGTGGGTGTCGAGGAACTCGAGCGCGGAGGCGATGCGTGATCGAGCTGGTCAACACGTCCGGCGTGTCGCTTTCCCAGCGTGACGACACGCTGTTCGTCGAGGGCGACATGAGCATTCACGCAGCGGCCCCGGTGGCCGCTGCGGGCGTCGAGTGGCTCGAAAACGCGCAGGCCCCCTCGGTCACCTTCGACTTCACCGGCGTAACGAGCGCCAGCAGCGCAGCACTCAGCGTGCTGTTCGAATGGCTTCGCGGCTGCGAGCGCCGGGCGCTTCCCGTCGAGCGTATCGCGCTCTCTTCCCCCCTGATGCGGCTCGCCGCGTTCGCCGAACTCGAGGCCCTGATCCTCGACCCACGCCACGCTCTGCCCCATTGAGCGACGCCCGCCAGCTCGGCATCGCCAAGCGGGGCGCTTTTCTTTATCATGTCGCCTGCCTTTTTTCTTACATTCACGGACGACCCCACAGGAGCTTGCCGTCTCATGCAACCCAACGAGGTAAAAGCGCTGCTTGAATCCCGCATCGACGGATGTGACTTCCATATCCAGGGGGAGGGGTGCAACTTTCAAGTCATCGCGGTGGGGGAGGCCTTCGACGGGCTCTCGCCGGTCAAGCGCCAGCAGCTGGTCTACCAGGCGCTGAGCGACGAGATCGCCTCCGGCGCGCTCCATGCGATCAGCATCAAAACCTTCACCCCGGCGCAGTGGCAAGACGCGCCGGAAAACGCCCGGTGAGGGGCGCGTGATGGATAAACTCCTGATTACCGGCAACGGCTCGGCGGACGGCGAAGTGTGGGCGAGCGGGGCGAAGAACGCGGCCCTGCCCATTCTCTGTGCCAGCCTTCTCTCCAATGGCCCGGTGGTCATCGGCAACCTTCCCCATCTGCAGGACATCACCACCACGCTGGAGCTGCTCGGGCGGATGGGCGTGGAGCCGGTGATGGGCGAGCGCTTGAGCATCCAGCTCGACGGCTCCCAGGTCACCCGGTGCCACGCTCCCTACGAGCTGGTCAAGAAGATGCGCGCCTCGATCCTGGTGCTCGGCCCCCTGCTTGCCCACTTCGGCAAGGCGGACGTGTCGCTGCCCGGCGGCTGCGCCATCGGCTCGCGCCCGGTCGACCTGCACATTCGCGGGCTCGAGGCCATGGGCGCGACGATTCGCGTCGAGGGCGGCTACATTCGCGCCAGCGTCGACGGGCGGCTCAAGGGCGCGACCATTTACTTCGATACCGTGACCGTGACCGGCACCGAGAACCTCTTGATGGCGGCAACGCTCGCCGAGGGCAGGACGGTGCTCGAAAACGCCGCCCGCGAGCCCGAGGTGGTGGACCTGGCCGAGTGCCTGATCAAGATGGGTGCGAAGATCAAGGGCCACGGCACCGACACCATCGTCATCGACGGCGTCGAGTCGCTGCACGGTTGCGAGCACGACGTGATGCCGGATCGCATCGAGACCGGCACGTTTCTGGTGGCGGCGGCGATGACCGGCGGTCGGGTGAAGGTGACCCGCACCCGCGCCGACATTCTCGAGGCGGTGCTCGCCAAGCTCGAGGAGGCCGGCGCCGACATCACCTGTGGCGAGGACTGGATCGCGCTCGACATGCACGGCAAGCGCCCCAAGGCGGTCAACATCCGCACCGCCCCGTATCCGGCGTTTCCCACCGACATGCAGGCGCAGTTCGTGGCCATGAACGCGGTGGCCGAAGGCCACTCGCGGGTGGTGGAGACCATCTTCGAGAACCGCTTCATGCACGTGCAGGAGCTCAACCGCATGGGCGCGAACATCGTCGTCGAGGGCAACGCCGCGCTGATCACCGGCGTCGAGCGCCTGTCGGGGGCGCCGGTCATGGCCACCGACCTTCGCGCATCGGCGTCGCTGGTCATCGCCGCCATGATGGCCGACGGGGAAACGCTGGTGGATCGCATCTACCACATCGATCGCGGCTACGAGTGCATCGAAGAAAAAATGCAGTTGCTGGGGGCGAAGATTCGTCGTATTCCCGGCTAGCCACGCGAACAACCATGGGCCCAAACCATGAGCAAGCAACTGATTCTGGCGCTCTCCAAGGGGCGCATTCTCGAAGAAACGCTGCCGCTTCTGGCCGACGCCGGCATCACGCCGGCGGAGGATCTCGGCAAGAGCCGCAAGCTCTTGTTCGACACCAACTTGCCGGACGTGAAGCTGGTGGTGATTCGCGCCACTGACGTGCCCACCTACGTGCAGCTCGGCGCGGCGGATCTCGGCATCGCCGGCAAGGACGTGCTGCTCGAGCACGGTGCCGAAGGGCTCTACGAGCCGGTCGATCTGGATATCGCCCGCTGCCGGCTGATGACCGCCGGTGTCACCGGCCAGACTCCGCTCAAGGCGCGCCGCCGGGTGGCCACCAAGTTCGTCAACGTGGCAAGGCGCTACTATGCCGAGCAGGGCATCCAGGCCGAGGTGATCAAGCTGTATGGGGCGATGGAACTTGCCCCCTTAATGAATCTGGCCGACGAGATCGTCGACATCGTCGATACCGGCAACACCCTGCGCGCCAACGGGATGGAGCCGCGCGAGCTGATCGCCGAGATCAGCACGCGCCTGGTGGTCAACAAGGCGGCCATGACCATGAAGCACGAGCGCATCAAGCCGCTGCTGGCGCGACTCGACAGCGCCGTCAAACACCGCAAGGCCGAGCTTGCGAAGGGATGAGAGGTCAACGATGAGCGACAACCCGGTCACGATCCATCGGCTATCCACCGCCGATACCGACTTCGAGCGCCGCCTCGACGACCTGCTCGCCTGGGAGGGCGTCTCGAACGATGACGTGCAGTCCCGGGTCGCGGCCATTCTCGAGGACGTCAAGCGCCGCGGTGACGCGGCGGTGATCGAGGCGACCCGTCGCTTCGACCGCCTCGAGGCGAGCAGCATGGAGGAGCTTTGCCTGTCGCCGCAGCGGCTCGAGGCGGCCTTCAAGGGGCTTCCCGACGAGCAGCGTACGGCACTCGAAAGCGCCGCCGAGCGTATTCGCCGCTACCACGAGCGCCAGAAGCCCACCTCCTGGCAGTACGAGGAGCCCGACGGCACGGTGCTGGGGCAGAAGGTGACGCCGCTGGATCGCGCCGGTATCTACGTGCCCGGCGGCAAGGCGGCCTACCCATCGTCGGTGTTGATGAACGCCATTCCCGCCCATGTGGCCGGGGTCGGCGAGATCGTCATGGTGGTGCCGACGCCCGATGGCGTGGTCAACGAGCTGGTACTGGCCGCCGCGCACCTGGCCGGGGTCGATCACGTCTTCACCCTCGGCGGCGCCCAGGCGGTGGCGGCACTGGCGTACGGGACCGAAAGCGTGCCGCGGGTCGACAAGATCGTGGGTCCCGGCAACATCTACGTGGCGACTGCCAAGCGGGCGGTGTTCGGCCAGGTCGGCATCGACATGATCGCCGGACCGTCGGAAATCCTGGTGGTCTCCGATGGCCAGACCGATCCGGAGTGGCTGGCGATGGATCTCTTCTCCCAGGCCGAGCACGACGAGGATGCCCAGGCGATCCTGGTCAGCTGGGACGGCGAGCATCTTGAGGCAGTGCAGGCGGCCATCGAGCGTCTGCTGCCGACGCTCGATCGCGAGGCGATCGTGCGGGCGTCGCTTTCACGGCGCGGCGCATTGATCCAGTGTGCCGACGAGGCCGAGGCGCTTACGCTGGTCAATCGCATCGCCCCCGAGCACCTGGAGCTTTCGGTGGCCGAGCCCGAGCGGCTGGTACCCGAGGTGCGCCACGCTGGCGCCATCTTCATGGGTCGCTACACCGCCGAGGCGCTGGGCGACTACTGCGCCGGACCGAATCACGTGCTGCCGACCTCCGGCACCGCGCGCTTCTCCTCGCCGCTCGGCGTCTACGACTTCCAGAAGCGCTCGTCGCTCATTCACTGCTCCGCCGAAGGCGCCTCGACGCTGGGTCGTACCGCCTCGGTCCTCGCCCGCGGCGAATCGCTCACCGCCCACGCCCGCTCCGCCGAATACCGCATTCGCGATTGATTCCTGGCAGGTGGAGGCAAGCGCCTCCACCTCGAAGACGCCGCCATTCGGGTCGAGGTGGCGGCGCGTGCCTCGTCAGGAGTCGCTGCGTCGATCAAGGGTCATTTCGGTCGGGGTGGGGCGCTCGCCGACTTCCAGCGTCATCTGGATGCGCTCGCCGTTGCGCACCACGGTCAGCGGGAGTTCGGTACCGGGCGCGATGGAGGCGATGTCGCTCATGGTCGAGCGGGCATCGAGAATCGCCTGGTTGTCGATGGAGAGCAGCACGTCGCCGGGCTGAAGGCCGGCACGCTCCGCCGGCCCGTCGCTGACCACGCCGGCCACGATCACCCCCTGGGGGGTGCGTAGCCCGAAGGAGGCGGCAAGCTCGCGCGACAGGGCCTGGGCCTCGATGCCCAGCCAGCCGCGAATCACCCGGCCCCGGGTGACCAGTTCGTCAAGAACGCTGTGCGCGAGGTTGGCGGGAATCGCGAAGCCGATGCCCTGGGAGCCGCCGGAGCGCGAGAAGATCGCCGTGTTGATGCCGACCAGCGCGCCTTCGGCGTTGACCAAGGCGCCTCCGGAGTTGCCCGGGTTGATCGCCGCATCGGTCTGGATGAAGTCCTCGTAGGCGTTGAGACCCAGGTGGCTGCGTCCGGTGGCGCTGATGATACCCATGGTCACCGTCTGGCCGACACCGAACGGGTTGCCGATGGCCAGCGCCACGTCGCCCACCGCCACGTTGCGTGAATCGGTCAGCTCGATCACCGGCAGGTCGTCGAGGTCGATGCGCAGCACGGCCAGGTCGCTCTCCGGGTCGGTGCCGACCACTTCGGCCAGCGTCTCGCGCCCGTCGCGCAGCGCCACCTGGATCTGGTCGGCATCGTTGATCACGTGGTGGTTGGTCAGCACGTAGCCGTCCTGGCTGACGATGACCCCGGAGCCCAGGCTCGAGAGCATGCGCTGGTGGGCGGTGGCGTCGTCACCGCTGAAGAACTGCTGGAAGAACGGGTCCGACATCAGTGGATGCTGGTCACGCTCGACGATGCGCGACGAGTAGATGTTGACCACCGCCGGCGCTGCCTGGCTCACCGCGTCGGCGTAGCTCGCCGGGCCCTGGTCGCGATTCAGAGGGGCGGCCTGGCGAATCTCGGGGCGTGGGCGGTTGATGGCGGGGTCGGAGGTGTCCCCGGTGGTCACCAAGGTGCCCGGCGCAGAGACGGTGGCCGGCGGATCGTCGCGAAACGGGTTGGGGAGCAGGTCGGGAAAGGCCAGCAGCAGCAGTGCCGCCACCAGGATTCCGGTAACGATTGGCCATATATAAGGCAGCACGAAACGGTGCATGCAGGGTATCCTCAGCCGTAGGCAGTCACAGAGGTGGCCGGGTTCGCGATAACGCGGCGCGAGCTTTACACTAGGCGCCATGGTAACACTTTTTCGATAAGTTCCTCAGCCGTCAAACCGTTACAAGGAGGACGCGTGATCCATCGCGACCAGCTCGTAAAGGCGTGCGACCACCAGCTTCGCTCTGCCCGCTTCAAGGACTACACCATCAACGGCCTGCAGGTGCAGGGGCGGGACAGCGTCTCGCGCGTGATGACCGGGGTGACCGCCAATCAGGCGCTGCTCGACGAGGCCGTGGCCTGGCAGGCGGACCTGGTGCTGGTGCACCACGGCTATTTCTGGAAGAACGAGCCGGTGGCGATCACCGGCATGAAGCACCGGCGCATCAAGACGCTGATGGATCACGACATCAACCTGCTGGCCTACCATCTGCCGCTGGACGCCCACGCCGAGCTCGGCAACAACGCCGAACTCGCCAGGCGCCTGGGCTGGAAGGTGGAGGGGTGCCTGGACGGCGAGCTGGGCGAAGGGCTCTTGTGGTCCGGAAGGCTTGCCCAGACGCAGTCTCTCGAGGCGTTGGCCGAGCAGGTGGGCGTGGCGCTCGAGCGCACGCCTACGGTGATCGAGGCGCCGGGCATTTCGCACGTCGAGCGCATCGCCTGGTGTACCGGTGGGGCGCAGGACATGATCACCCAGGCTTTCGAGGCCGGCGCTGAGGTGTTCGTCTCTGGCGAGATTTCCGAGCGCACCACGCACCTGGCGCGCGAGATGGGTATCCACTACATCGCTGCCGGGCATCACGCCACCGAGCGCTACGGGGTGCAGGCGCTGGGCGAGTGGCTTGCCGACGAGTACGGCGTTGCCCATCGCTTCGTGGATATCGACAACCCGGCTTGAGCACCGCGAAGCGAGGCGGGCCTCGCTTCGTCGGTCGACTCGGGGGGATTCAGGCTGCCAAGTTGGCCGGGTTCACTGCTTTTCGCTCAATAACGCGGCGGCTGGGCAACGTCGCTCTTGTTCGCGGCATTGTTCTTGAGGCCAAAGTCTTCGGAGAGCGTGCCGCCCTTGCCATCGGCGTAGTCGCGCGGCATGGCCGGGGAGTCGCTGGCGCCGGGCGTGGCATGAGGTGTGCCGGCCTTGGGGGCATCGTCCTGCGCGGGAGTCGGGCGGTGGGCGAGCTGCCACTGACCGGCATCTTTTTGCATCTGCCTCTCGAGCTCGTCGGCCTGGCGACGAATGCCGTTCAGGCAGTCGCGCACGTTGCCGAAGTGGCCGCCCATCGCCTTCTTGAGCTCGGCGATCTGGTGCTCGCGCTCGAGCAGCGTCTGCTTGAGCGATGCCCGGTGACGCTCACCCCGGCTCATTAGCCGGTAGCACGCAAGGCCGATGAGAAAACCGACGACCAGGCCGACGAGTGCATAGATGAATGGTGAGTTTGCTTCCACAGTCTTCTCCCTGAAAGTGATTGACGCTGTTCCGGCGTATCGCTGAGCGTGCTGGCGAACCCTACTGCATTATAGGCGCCTGTCGGCGGCTCGGGTCAATGCGCCGATGCGCTCATTGCTTAACGCGCGTATAATTAGCCGCCTTCACGCACTGGCCGCCTTGGCCGCGCCATCGACCGGGAGAGTATTGAATGTCATCGACTGTCGCCTCGGCAAAGGCAAGTCCCGCCCATCCGCCCACGCCCCTTCAGCGCTATCGACGCGACATTCAGCGCGACGACTTCCAGTTCGATGCCGCCCAGCAGAACGCGGTCGAGAATCTGCAGCGCCTCTATGACGAGCTTCTGGCCACGCCCTCGACCACACCCAAGACCGTGGTGGCCCACAAGGGGCTGAAGGCGCGCATGGCGGGACTCATGGGCAAGAAGAAGCCGCAGGGCGAGCCGGCGCTGCCGCGGGTGCGCGGGCTCTATTTCTGGGGCGGGGTGG
>NZ_JAMZBC010000014.1 GCF_024158715.1 Halomonas sp. 707D7
CACCGACCACGACACCCAGAGCCTCAACCGCGACTGGCAGGTGGTGGCGGTGGAGCACACCGGTGAACAGCCCCAGGCGCTGGAAGAAGACAGCATCAGCAGCGACACCGGCGCCATGACCCGCTACGCCAACCAGGTCACCCTCATCCCGGGGGACACCCCCTGGCGCGCCACCCCCAACCCCAAACCACGCGTCGACGGCCCCCAGGTCGCCTTCGTGGTCGGCCCGGAAGGCGAAGAGATCCACTGCGACGAGCACGGCCGGGTCAAGGTGCAGTTCCCCTGGGACCGCTACGCCGAACCCAACGACACCGCGAGCTGCTGGGTACGCGTCTCCCAGGGCTGGGCCGGCGGCGGCTACGGCAGCATCGCCATTCCGCGCATCGGCCACGAAGTCATCGTCTCGTTCCTGGAAGGCGACCCGGACCAGCCGCTGGTCACCGGGCGAACGTACCATGCGGTAAACACGCCGCCCTACGCACTGCCGGAGCACAAGACGCGCACCGCCATCCGCACCCAGAGTCACAAGGCGGACGGCTTCAACGAACTGCGCTTCGAGGACGAAGCCGGCGAAGAGCAGATCTGGCTTCACGCCCAGAAGGACCTGGAACTGCTGACGCTCAACGATCGCACCGAGGAGATCCGCAACGACAGCTTCCTCAAGGTGCACCACGACCGGCTCAGCGAGATCGATAACGATGATCATCACACGGTGCACGGCAATCGCTTCGAGCGCACCGAGGGCGATCAGCACCTTCAGGTCGACGGCACCCTGCACGTCAAGACCGGCCAGGCCTGGCTGACCGAAAGCGGCCGGGAGCTGCACGTGAAGGCGGGTCACAAGGTGGTACTGGAAGCCGGCAGCGAAATCACCCTGAACGCGGGCGGCAGCTTCCTCAAGCTCGACCCCAGCGGCGTCACCATCGTCGGCCCGCAGGTGAAGATCAACTCGGGTGGCAGCCCGGGTAATGGGAGCGGGCAGGCGGTACAAGGGCCGTTGCTACCGGGGCGGGCCATGGCGGAAGTGCATGAGCGAGTCGATCAGCTCTTGCAAGAGGCATTACTCGAGACCACTTTCAAACTCCCCGAGGTATGCGAAGAGTGCTGGAAAAAAGCGTTGGCGGAAGGGCAGAGTGCCATACCCGGAGAGCAAGCATGAGTACCGGAAGCCTTCCTTCTTGGGAGCCCCTTTCACCATCACAAGTACCGGCCATCAAGCGCTATGCATTGATAGAAATGGCGCTGCTATCGGGAACGACTCGCACGACCCTGTTCAACGAGATAGCTGACAAGGACCATTACTGGTCGCTCATTAAGGATGAAAACCAGCCCCATCTACAGCGCGAAGGCCCCTGGTTGTTGAGCATCCCTTGTGATCAGCAAGATAAATTGAATCAGCTTGAGGGCATGGCATGCGCTTTGCTCAGTTGGATAGAGACTCCACTGGCAGGGGCCGAGCTGGCTAGCCATCTAGCCCCGGCCATGGTAGTTGAAAACCCACAAAAACAGCGCTCGCTTCTTCGTTTCTATCTTCCTGATGTCATTACTCAGTTGCATGAAGATGCGCTCGAGAATTCAGCAAACGCACTGTTTTCGAGGATCAGCCGCTGGTGGTATCGAGATACAGCAATGGGGTGGGTAGCCCTTGAAGGGCAAGCGCCAACAAAGTGCGTCACTCAATGGCAGCTGGTCGTCGATGAGGCTCGTTGGCAAGCCCTGCACGGTGAGCCGGAAGTCATGCAATTAACGGCAGAACTGGTCGATTTTGCACCGGCGTTATTTGAAGGAATATGCCATTGTGAGCGTCCCCGTCATGTAGCAAAAGCGCTTATGCAAGCCAACCACTATGGTTTGACCGCTATTGCCGACAAGCGAACCTTTGTCTATGTGCAATTAAGCCAAGGGAGTGACGCTTGGGCACCAGAGGAAATGCAGCGCCTCTTGCAGCGCGCGACAGGTGGTGAAGCCAAGCTAGCGGAGGTACTAGTAACTACCTATCAGCAGGACGAGCCATGATAGCTCGCTGGGCAATAAGTCGTTATATGCGTTTGATACCTGTCTGGCTTCAGATGTTGTTGACTGCCTTGGTAGTTTTGTGGCTGGCTTGGGTCATTTTTTTTAATACGTCAAAGAATGGAAGCTTAGTGGGTCACAATCATACTGATCGACCTCTAGGTAGGTACTTTGTAGGTGGTAATTATGGGGGGAATGGCGGGACTACTTGCTGTTGGTCCTTTAAAGGAAAATCTATCGAAGTAGTTTGGATTCTCAGTGTGACAGAAGAGCAGTCACGCGAAGGGATCAAGGAGGAAAGGCATAGTGTAGAAGTTCTCATGCCAGAATATAGGCGAGAAGACCAGTACCTGCACGTACATTTTCTTCCAGATAATCAAATTGAACTCGCTTGGAGTCCAGGTATGCAATCTCCACTCTCTGAACAGTTAATATAAGAAGATTGAATATGCTTGATCATAATTTTTGCACGGGATTGTTTGTGAAAAAAGGGAGCTTGTTATCATGTTAGTTCGCTGGTCAATAAGCCGTTATATGCGACTTCTACCTTCTTGGCTTAAGTTTTTATTGGCTGGTTTGGTGGTGATGTGGTTAGCTTGGAGCATGTTTTTTAGCCCATCAAAGAGAGGTTCTTTGATGGGTCACAATCTTACTGAGAGGCCTATTGGTAGTTTTTGGGTTGATGGTAATTGGGGGGGGAATCTATCCGCCTATTCTGGAGGTTTATATACAGGAGGTGGAACTACTTGCTGTTGGTCCTTTAAAGGAGATTCTGTTGAGGTAGTTTGGATTCTAAGCATGACGGGAGAACAGTCACGCCAAGGGATCAAGGAGGAAAGGCATAGCGTAGAACTTCCCATGCCAGAACATAAGCGAGAGGACCAGTATCTGCACGTACATTTTCTCCCAGATAACCAAGTCGAGTTTGCTTGGAGCCCTGACCTCCAATCTCCTCTGTCTGAGAAGCTTCGAGAAGAGGTTCAAAATGATTGACCAGAGTACTCTAGAGTGCGTCCAAGCATTGAGCGTGAATAACGGTATTACTTCAAATGAGTATTTAGGAGCTGACTGCAACCAGATACTTGATATTGGTTTCTTTTTTGAAGGCATTAGCAGAAATCTTGAGCAAGATATACAAAGCGGAAAAGTAAGTAATATCGGTCGTTTATATAGCGCTTATCCAGAAAGAGCCCACAGTACCATTGCTCATAAATTTAATAGGCATTACTACTCCGGTCTTGGAACCTCCTTTGATTCTAGTCTCTCTGACGATGTGGTGGGTGCTGCAAACCGCGTTCCTAGTGAAGCAGTCGGTACGGGTGAAGGACAGCTGCGTTCCAGTGCCACGGATGCCGCAAAAGAAGTGCTCTCTGGGGGTGGTTCGGGGCGGTGGTACGAGGTTTTTACGCGCTCGTTCAAGGTGTCAATCACTCAACCGTTGAATTGGGTCAAGGCGGCCCGAGATGGTGTTGTACGCACAGGTATTGAGGCCTATGCGCCTATCCGTGACACTCCCGTTGCCGCGGATCTGTTGATGAGCGGAAGTCACACCCGTCTCTCCTCCGCTGTCCGCGATTTCCAAAGCAGCGTGGCTGACGTCAAGCAAAACAGTGAGCTACCGCTGGACCGTATACGTGTCTCTGTCTTTGGCTTCGATTTTGGGGCCGCCATGGCAAAAGCCTTTGTACGACGGCTACTGGATGAAGTGTGCGATCAGAGTGGCGAACGTTTTGTTTATCAGGACAGTGATGTGGAGGTGGTTTTTGTAGGCTTGCTGGACTGTGTGGACCGTACCCACGCCGAAATGGGTCTGCTGGATTGGTTTCACCCGTTAAGCCCGGTGCTCGATGATGGCGGAGAGCTACATCCAGGTTGCCAACGAGTATTGCATCTAATTGCTGCCCATGAGCGGCGCTTTTATCGCCGTTGCCGTCCGCTAGGAGGGGAAAATCCGCAGTGGCATGAAGAGCTGTGCCCAGGTATTAGCGAAGATATTGGCGGTGGCCTGGCCGCCGACGAACAGAAAGCCAGCGTAGAACTTTCGCGTGCGGCCCTGCACCGTATGTACCGTCGTGCCACTATCGCTGGTGTCCCTTTTCCGCCGTTGGATACGTTGAAAGAACAGAACGAGTTTACTGCTCAAATGTTCGAGCTGAACGATGAAATCGAAGGGTATTCGTTACCCGCCTTGGCACGCCACTACCAGCGGCTGACTACTTCTCGGCATAATCCTACGGATGAGAACTTCCGCTCTCATACCCTGGTTTATCTGGCCTGGTTAGCACAACGTTACCGCGACTATCAGGATACCCTTGCCGCGCTGGAAGCGCGCGAGGATGTCTTGCCTAACCGTTATTACCATCGCACCATTGGTTCGCTCGTAGCCTCTGTGTCAGGATCCCAAGAAGAGTGGTCGATTCAAACGGCAGAGCGCGCTGAAGTGGACGCAGCATTATCTACATTAAAGCAAGCCTGGGGCTGGCTCGAAGATGTGGATGATGAGGCCGCAGATATACGCCGCCGCGAACGCTCATCCGACAGAAATACCTATTTACATGCGCGTGCAACGCTTCGCTATCACTCGCAATTAGCCAATAGCTGGTACCAGTGGACGAGAGAAGAGTCGCCCCCCGAGCTACCTGAGCCCGTAGGGCTTTTGTTTGCCTACGGTTTGCATGACAAGCAGCCCGAAGAAATGGCTTATCGAAACCGGCAGCCCTCACAGCTCGTTGGTGGGTATCGGTTTATGACGTGGCGGGGTATTGATAAGCCTGATGGCTAATCTAACACCAATGTAAGCTTCACCGCTGAAATAAAATAATGCGACTAAATTTGCTAACAACCCTAATAAAGCAGCTTCCTAAATGTAGGCGGATTTATCGTCATGGGCATCGAGACACGCTGCGCCTTGCATTGGGAATCACCGGAAAATTTACAGCGTCTGCTGCCGACACGCGCCTCGTTATCAGACCTTGCCATTCAGGGGACGAGCCGATCACTCACGGGGTGGCGCAGCTTCGGTAATGCCAAATTGGGGGTAGAGGCCTCCATCGGTATAGGGGCGAAGGCCGGTTTTCTTTTACGCATGCAGGGCGGTAAATTCACGCTCGTCATGAGTGCTCGCCTGGTCGTTGGCAAAGGCGTTGGCGGGTCGCTGGCCATTGATCTGGATGTGGATAGCCTCGATTTATGGCTCACCATGCTTCACCGCGCCATGGTAGGCAACAACTACGTTCAGCCCGAGTGGATCGACGAAGAAGCTTACGAAACCCTCGGCTTTCTCGGCTATCTCGCCGCTACGACGTTGCTGAACGTAGGGCTTCTCGCCGCACGCGGCAAGGCCGGCATCGAGCAGATCTACCGTGCCATGACGGGCGGGCAGAATGCGGGGCCGATTGCTTATGTTATTACCAACGATCCACGGCAGGATCAAATGCGTGGCTGGGTTCAGCAACTAACGCCCGAGGCGCTGGGGGCTTTGCTACATCTGCTAATCAGCGAACCTCGAGCGTTCGAAATTGAAACCCCAGGCATAGGTAGAAGCCGCGGCAGTGTAGAGTCATTCAATTCCGAAGAGGCATTAGACTTCCAGCAAATCGCCATTGCCAACTGTTTGGGATGGATCGTGGAGGGCGTAACAACGGGCGTTTACGGCACGCTATGTCGTTTTAGTCAGGAAGATCCCACTCCCTCGCAGTACCTGTTCGCCAAGGCACTTATACGAATGAACGAGAACGGCCAGCAATGGCATGATGACCCTTGGTATGCGTACTGGCGTCGTAAACGTGACCTGGACTTTTTCATGGCGCGGTCTTCAGGCACGGATAATACGGATGTGCCGATTGCAAAACGGAACTATCGCCGTTATTTAGCAGGTTTAGCCACCCAAGTGTGTGCAACTGAGTAAGTAATCGATCAAGGATAATCTCATGCGAATAACCCTTTTAACTGCACTGACCAGCTTGCTTTTAGTACCGCTAATTTTGCCGTCTGCTTGGGCCTTGGATGACGAAGCGCAAGGCGCCAAAGAGGAAGGAATGCGGTTATGGGGTATTCACCAGTGGGAAAGGATGCAGCCGCCACTTGAAATTGCCGCCGAAAGTGGCGATGCGGAAGCGATGTATTATTTGGGCGAAGCGAATCGATTGCTTAGCCGAGGTCTTTCACAGGCCGCACTGGACTGGTATTACCAGGCCGCCCAACACGGCGAGCCCTACGCCATGCTACGCCTGTTCGATGGCGGCGCCTGCGAGCTGGGTCATGTCTGTCCGGAAAACGGCGATGACTGGCCGCAGGCAGCACTCGAACTCACGCTGCCTCAGGCAGAAGCCGGCGATTCGGAGGCCATGGCGGCGTTGTATTACATCTATTACTACGTGGAAGACCCTGACGAAGAAGAAGCGCTGACGTGGTTGAATCGTGCCGCCGAGGCGGGCAACGCCTGGGCCATGAACATGCTGGGCAAACGCGCACGCGATGATGAGGATGCTTACAGTAGCGATACAGAGCGTCTGGAGGCGGCGGAGGTGTGGTTTCGCCGGGCGGCTGAAGCGGGGTATGCGCCGGGCATGAATAACCTCGCTTCTGTATTGAATCATCTGGATCACCCTGAGAAAGCATGGCAGTGGATGACCAAGGCTTCCGAGGCAGGCCATATGAACGGACGTGGCTGGCTGGCTGCTTGTAATATCGCACCCAACGAAGGCGGTCGTGAACTCTGCCGTGGAGCGCCCGAGCCAGATCCTGCTGAAGGATGGGCCATCTTTCTAGCTATTCACGAAGAAGTGCCTGGCACGTCGTCCGAAAACGCATTGCGTGCGTATCACGATAGCCTAACCCCCGAACAACGCGCTGAAGGCGAGCGCATGAAAGACGATTGGCTGGGCCTGGAACCGCCACTTTCCTACTTCCCCGAGAAGTTTGGCCCCTGATGGTGTTATTCCTCCGCACCGGCCTTCTGGCAACACTAGCTAGCTTGCTCTTGATGCCGTTAACGCTATCACCAGCCTGGGCATTGGACGAAAAGGCTCAGGCCGCCAAAGAAGAAGGAATGCGGCTTTATGGCATTAGAAAAGTAGATTCAGCTATTCCATTTCTTGAGCAAGCTGCTGGAGAAGGCGATGCGGAGACAATGTACTACTTGGGTGAAGCCAACCGCCGATTGGTAATGGGCAATATGAACCAGGCCGCGCTGGACTGGTATTACCAGGCTGCCCAACACGGCGACCCCTACGCCATGCTGCGCCTGTTCGATGGCGGGGCCTGCGAGCTGGGCGACGTTTGCCCAGAAAACGGCGATGACTGGCCGCAGGCGGCGCTTGAGCTTACGCTTCCTAGAGCAGAAAATGGGGACCCAGAGGCCATGGCGGCGCTCTATTACATCTATTACTACGTGAAAGAGCCTGATGAAGAAGAAGTGCTCAATTGGCTGCATCGCGCAGCTGAGGCAGGTAATGCTTGGGCCATGAATTTACTGGGTGAGAGGGCGCGTGATGAAGGTAATTCTTTCGAACTTAATACAGAGCAATTAGAAGTAGCAGAAGAATGGTTTCGCCAGGCAGCCGAGGCAGGGTATGCGCCAGGTATGAACAATTTGGCTGTTGTCTTGAGTCATTTAGAACGTTACCAAGAATCTAGAGAGTGGCGAGAAGCCTCCTCCGAAGCAGGCCATATCAATGGGCGTCGATGGATAGCCGCCTGCAATATAGTGCCCATGCTCAAAGATTTCGAAGCCTTGTGTCGAGCGGCATTAGAACCAGATCCTGCAAAAGGGTGGGCAATATTGTTGGCCATTCAGGAAGAGATACCTGGAAGCTATTCAGATCAAGACCTCGATATCTATAGAGAGCACGTTACCCCCGAGCAACGTGCCGAAGGCGAGCGTTTGAAAGAAGAATGGCTGGGCCTGGTACCGCCACTTTCCTACTTCCCCGAGAAGTTTGGCCCCTGATGATATTACTCCCTCGCACCGGTCTTCTGGCGACACTGGCCGGGTTGCTTTTGATGCCGTTAACGCTAGTGTCTGCCTGGACATTGAACGCCGAAGCGCAAGCCGTCAAAGAAGAGGGCACGAGGCTTTACACTGCACACCAAGGTTATGTTCATAATTCTGTGTCATGTCTTTAGTCTGAATCGAAAAGAAATGACTCATGAAAAAGCCTGCACTCGACTGGAATGCGGCCCTTCGAACCCTGCGTGAGGATGGCTCAAATCACTGCGCCAACCGACGCTTTCTAAAACGAATCAGGATCAGCCCGATCCCGGCGACTACCAGCCCGCCCCCGGCCAGCTTGTGCACGCCCAGGCTGTCGCCCATCAGAAGCGCTCCCAACCCTACCGCCAGTACCGGCACCAACAGCGTCATCGGTACGACCTTGTTGACCGGGTGGCGGCGCAGTAGCGCGTACCAGATGCCGTAGGCAACGATCGACGACATCACCGCGGTGTAGAACACGGCTCCCCAGCCGGCGAGCCCCGCCGTGCGAATCGCCTGCCACTGGCCGCTCTCGAACAGCCAGGAGCCGAGCGCGACCTGGGGAAGGGCGAGAAGCGCGATCCAGCCTGCCAGCGCCAGCGGGGGGATGTGAGGGCCGCGCTTGATCAGAAGCTGCGACACCGCCCAGCCCAGCGCGCTCAACAGCAGGATGCCAAGCGGCAGCGGCGCGGGCAGCGTGGGGCCTCCGGCCAGCACCACCACGCCCGCGAACGACAGCAGAAGGCCCACCAGGCGCTTGGGCCCGAGTTTTTCATTGAGAAAGATCACCGCCAGGATCGTGGCGAAAGGCGTGCCCATCTGCACCAGAAGCGCCCCGGTGCCCGCCTCGGACTGGCCAAGGCCAATGAACAGCAGGGCGAAGTGCAGCGTGCCGAAGGTGAAGGAGAGCAGCAGCAGAAACGGCCATTGGGCACGAGGCACCGGATGGAAGGGCACCAGCAGCAGGGCCACCAGGGCAAAGCGCAAGGTGGTCATCAAAAGCGGTGGAAGCTCGACGACGCCTACCTTGATGACGACGATGTTGAGCGCCCAGATGGCGATGACCAGAAGGCCCAGAAGCAGATCGCGTAGCGGCACGGCAAGATCCCTTGGTGAGTAGAAGGTGACAAAGTGATTCGCCCATCATATCAGCCGGGCTCTCTTCCTTTCGCCCGGCAAGTGCCTACAATGGGCAAAGCGCGGCGCTGCCCATGGCGGTGCCGGCCACTATAAAAATCAGATAAAAAAGACACGCATAAAAGGACGCACCATGACGCTGACACGCCACCTTTCCCACGCCGCCCTGGGCCTTGCGGGCGCCGCCCTCTTGACGCTTACGGCCTCCGCCCAGGCGCGCGAACTGTCCGTTTCCACCGTGCTGTCGGACGCCTTCCCCTGGGGGCAGGCCGCCGAGAAGTGGGCGGAGCTTCTGGAGGAGCGCAGCGGCGGCGAGCTGACCCTGCGAGTCTACCCCAACGCCCAGCTCGTCTCCGGCGACCAGACCCGGGAGTTCTCCGCCATGCGCTCCGGGCTGATCGATGCCGCCGTGGGCTCGACCATCAACTGGTCGCCCCAGGTGCCGGAACTCAATCTATTTTCGCTGCCGTTCTTCATCCCGGATACCGCCGCGGTAGACGCGATCACTCAGGGCGAGGCCGGCGAGCTGGTGTTCGAGGCGATCGCCCGGCGTGGCATCATGCCGCTTGCCTGGGGCGAGAACGGCTTTCGCCAGATTTCGAACTCCAACGGGCCGATCAGCGCGCCGGAGGATCTCGAGGGGCTCAAGATCCGCGTGGTCGGCTCGCCGCTGTTTCAAGACACCTTTGCGGCCCTCGGCGCCGACCCCACCCAGATGAGCTGGACCGACGCCCAGCCCGCGCTCACCACCGGCGCCGTGGATGGCCAGGAGAACCCGCTGTCGGTGTTCGACGTGGCGCGGATCGACCAGGTGGGCCAGGAGTACCTGACCCGCTGGAACTACATGAACGACCCCCTGGTGTTCGCGGTGAGCCAGCAGGTCTGGGGGTCGCTGAGCCCCGAAGAGCAGACCATGCTGCGTGAGACTGCGCGAGAGGCCGGCGCCTGGGAAATCGCGATGACCCGCGAGCAGGAGAGCGAGCGCCTGGCCGCCATCGAGGAGCGTGGCGTCACCGTCACCGAGCTCGATGAGGCCGAGTACCAGGCCTTCGTCGAGGCGACCATGAGCGTTCACGAGAAGTGGGCCTCGCGCATCGGTGAAGATCTCATTGAAGCCGCCCAGTCGGCCATCGACGCGCGCTAGGCGCGGTGTCCCATCGGCGGCCGGCCCGTGCCGGCCGCCTTGTCGATTGAGGCCAACATGCAAGAGTATTCCGATGCGCGCCTCGAGCGCTGGCTGGGGGCGGCGTCGCTGATCGTCATCTCGCTCATCAGCCTGGGCAACGTGGTGACCCGCTATCTCACCGGCGGCTCGTTTTCGTTCACCGAGGAGTTCTCGGTGTTTCTTCTGGTGGTGTTGACCTTCGCCGGGGCGAGCGTGGCGCTCAGGCGCAACCGCCACATTCGCATCAGCTTTCTGGAGCGCAGGCTGCCCGCTCGCTTGCGCGGCGCACTGATCCTGTTCCAGGGGCTTTGCGGGCTGGTCGTGCTGGGCCTGATCACCTGGTACGGCGGCAAGCTCGCCTTTGAGGAGTACCAGTGGGAGTCGCTCTCGCCCGGGCTCGGCCTGCCCCAGTGGTGGTACCTGGTGTGGCTGCCGGTGCTCTCGGCGCTGATGGTCTGGCGCCTCGTCCAGCAGACCCGCGAACGGCTGAACGGGAGACTGCGTGATGACCCCTGATTTGTGGATGATCCTCGCCTTCGCGGGGCTTCTGATCGCCGGCGTCCCGGTGGCGTTCTCGCTGGCGCTGGCGGGCTCGATCGGTATCGTGTCGGGGCTTTCGCCTGAGATGCTCGCTACCTTCGGCACCAACACCTACAACAGCATCGCCAAGTACCCCTTGATCGCGATTCCGCTGTTCATCCTGACCGGGCTGATCTTCGAGCGCTCCGGCGTGGCGCTGCGCCTGGTGCGCTTCGCCCAGGCGCTGATCGGCCCGCGCCACGGCGGGCTCGCCCTGGTGGCGGTGCTGGTGTGCATGATCATGGGCGGCATGTCCGGCTCCGGGCCTGCGGATGCCGCGGCGGTCGCCATGGTGATGCTGTCGAGCATGACCAAGGCGGGCTACCCGAAGCCGTTTTCCGCCACCTTGATCGCCGCGTCCGCCTCCACCGCCATTCTCATTCCGCCGTCGGTGGCATTGATCCTCTACTCCATCGTGGTGCCCGGGGTGGATCTTCGCGCGCTGTTCGCCGCCGGGCTCTTTCCCGGCATCCTGGCCGGGCTTTCGCTGCTGGTGCCGGCGATGCTTTTGGCCCGGCGCTACGGCTGGGAGGGCGGCGCGCCGGTGGAGGATACCGAGCGGCCGAGCGTGGGCGTGGCGTTCAAGCAGGCGCTGCCGGCGCTGTTCGCCCCGGTCCTGATCCTCGGCGGGCTGCGCTCGGGGCTGTTCACACCGACCGAGGCGGCGGTGGTGGCGGTGGCCTACGGCACGCTGGTCGGCCTGTTCCTGACCCGGGAGCTTTCGCTACGCGATCTCTGGGCGCTGCTGGGCGAGGCGGCGATCATTTCCGGCGTGGTGATGCTGATCATTGCGCTTGCCGGCGTGTTCGCCTGGGCAGGTACCATGCTCGGTACCTTCCGCCATCTGGCACAGTGGATGATCGGGCTCACCGACAACGGCGCGCTGCTACTGGTACTGGTGATGCTGGCGGTGTTGATCGCCGGCATGCTGCTTGATGCGGTCTCGATCTACCTGATCCTGATGCCGATCCTGATTCCGGTGATGCAGCACTTCGAATGGAACCCGGTATGGTTCGGCATCCTGCTGGCCATGAACATCGCCATCGGCCAGTTCACCCCACCGGTGGCGGTGAATTTGATGGTGACCACGGAAGTGGCCAAGATTCGCCTCGAGCATACCCTGGGCTGGGCGCTGGTGTTCGTGCTCGCCATGGCTTGCGCGATGGCGCTGGTGGCGCTGTTTCCGAGTATCGCGCTGTGGCTGCCCGGCGTGCTCGGCTACAACGTTTAAAGGCGCCGGGCGGCTAAACGCTCGCCGGTGAAAATAGCCTCTATAGTGAACGAGACGATGGAGATACGCTCGGGGGCAAGCGCCGCCCATGCGCTGGCGGGTGGCATTACGCATACTTCGCCAAGCGGCGTTTTTTTCGCTAAAGTAACATCCTTCGCCCTAGCCGGCGGAGTTAATAGACGAGTTAACAGACTGTCTTGTAACGTTTTGGACATCATCACCCAGGGGATCGATACAACGGGTGGTTCAAAGCGCATAACGCTCACAAATGATAACGAGGTGTGTCCATGAAACGCCATGTATTCTCCACCGCTGCCGTCTCCGGCGCGCTGATCGCCGCGGCGAGCTTCGCCGCTCCGGCCGTGGCCCAGGAACGCTACATCACCATCGGCACCGGCGGTCAGACCGGTGTCTACTACGTGGTCGGCCAATCGGTCTGCCGCATGGTCAACCGCGGCAGCGAAGAGCACAACATCCGCTGCAACGCGCCGTCCACCGGTGGTTCCGTGGCCAACGTCAACGGCATGAAGAGCGGCGACCTGGACATGGGCGTGGTGCAGTCCGACGTCCAGTACCGTGCCTACAACGGTGAAGGCAACTTCGAGGGCGAGGGCCCGTGGGAAGAGATGCGCTCGGTCTTCACCATGCACGGCGAGCCGCTGACCGTCGTCGCCCGCGCCGATGCCGGCATCGAGAACATCAGCGACTTCCCGGGCAAGCGCATCAACATCGGCAACCCCGGTTCCGGTCAGCGCAATACCATGGACGTCGTCATGGACGCCTTCGGCTGGGACGAGAGCACCTTCGCGCTGGCGTCCCAGCTCGACGCCGCCGAACAGGCCTCGGCGCTCTCCGACAACAACATCGACGCCATGGTCTACGTGGTCGGCCACCCCAACGGCTCCATCCAGGAAGCCACCACCACCATCGACGCCAAGCTGGTCTCGGTCACCGGTGACGAGATCGATGGCCTGATCGAAGAGTATCCGTACTACACCCGCTCCGTGATCCCGGGCGGTCTGTATCGCGGCAACGACGAAGACGTCGAGACCTTCGGTGTGGCGGCGACCTTCGTGTCGTCCACCAACGTCGACGAAGAGGTCATCTACGAAACCGTCAAGGCGGTGTTCGAGAACTTCGACCGCTTCAAGCGTCTGCACCCGGCGTTCGAGAACCTGAACGAGGAAGACATGATCGCCGACGGTCTGACCGCGCCGCTGCACGCCGGTGCCGAACGCTACTACCGTGAGCGTGGCTGGATCGAGTAAGCGGACAACCAGCGCCAAGGTGACAACCCTGGCGTTATAGAGTAAAACGCGAAGCGCGGGCGCCCTGGGTGTCCGCGCTTTCGTTGAATGTACTGGTAACCATAACTGGCAAGCGGTGGTAGCACGTACCGCTCGCCGGCGCCGACCTCAAAGGGCTAGCGTATGCAAGACGAGAAGAAGACCCCGGCCGCGGAGGCCGACCTGGAGGACATGGTCGCCTCCAGCGATACCGGCGCGAGAAAACCTCTGGGGGCGCCCGGGAAGCTACTGGTGAGTATCGCCGCTGCCTGGTCGCTGTTTCAGCTCTGGATCGCCTCGCCGCTGCCTTATCTGGTGGGCTTTGGCGTGTTCAGCGCCACGGAAGCGCGCTCGATCCACCTGGCGTTCGCGCTGTTTCTGGCCTTCATGGCCTACCCGGCATTCAAGCGCTCCCCCCGTGATCGTATCCCGCTACAGGACTGGCTCTTTGCCGCCGTGGCAGCCTTCTGCGGCGCCTATCTCTTCGTGTTCTATGACGATCTCGCCGGACGCTCCGGGCGCCCCATCACCCAGGACATCGTGGTCGCGATAGTCGGTATCGTCATGCTGCTGGAGGCGACCCGGCGGGCGCTGGGGCCGCCCTTGATGGTGATCGCCGCCATCTTCATCGCCTATTCCCTGTTCGGGCCCTACATGCCCGGCATTCTCGCTCACCGCGGCGTGAGCCTCGGCGGGTTGATCAACCACCAGTGGCTCGGCACCCAAGGGGTGTTCGGTATCGCGCTGGGGGTCTCCACGAGCTTCGTGTTCCTGTTCGTGCTGTTCGGCGCGCTGCTGGACAAGGCCGGGGCGGGCAACTACTTCATCAAGGTGGCGTTCTCGATGCTCGGCCACCTGAAGGGCGGGCCTGCCAAGGCCGCCGTGGTGGCCTCGGGGCTGACCGGGCTGATTTCCGGCTCGTCCATCGCCAATACCGTGACTACCGGTACCTTCACCATTCCGATGATGAAGCGTGTGGGCTTCAGCGCCGAAAAAGCCGGCGCCGTGGAGGTCTCCTCCTCGGTCAACGGCCAGATCATGCCGCCGGTCATGGGCGCCGCGGCCTTTCTGATGGTCGAGTACGTGGGCATTCCCTACGTCGAAGTCATCAAGCACGCCTTTCTGCCCGCGCTGATCTCCTATATCGCGCTGCTCTACATCGTGCACCTCGAAGCGCTCAAGGCCGGCATGCAAGGGCTGCCCTCGAGCAACCCGCCACGGCCGCTTCTGAACAAGGTGATCGGTTTCCTGACCGGGCTGCTGCTCATCATGGGGCTGTCCGTGGCGGTCTACTATGGCCTTGGCTGGCTCAAGCCGGTGCTCGGCGAGTCGGCCCCCTGGATCATTTCCCTCGGCCTGGCCGTCATCTACGTGGGGCTTTTGAAAGTCAGCGCCCGCTATCCGGAACTCGAGATCGACGATCCCCGCTCCAAGGTGGTGACCCTGCCGCAAACCCGCCCGACGGTCATGGTGGGGCTGCACTACATCCTGCCGGTGGTCGTGCTGGTGTGGTGCTTGATGGTCGAGCGGCTGTCGCCGGGGCTGTCCGCGTTCTGGGCCACGGTGTTCATGATCTTCGTCATGCTGACCCAGCGCCCGATCATCGCCTACTTTCGAGGCCGTAGCCGCCTGGCCGACGACGTCAAGGAAGGCATCATGGACCTGTGGGACGGCCTGGTGACCGGCGCGCGCAACATGATCGGCATCGGCATCGCCACGGCCACGGCGGGCATCGTGGTCGGCGCGGTCTCCCAGACCGGCGTCGGCCTGGTGCTGGCGGACGTGGTCGAGATCCTCTCCGGCGGCAACCTGATGGTCATCCTGCTGCTCACCGCCGTGCTCAGCCTGATCCTCGGCATGGGGCTTCCCACCACCGCCAACTACATCGTCGTCTCCGCGCTGATGGCGCCGGTGATCGTGATGCTCGGCCAGCAGAACGGCCTGATCGTGCCGCTGATCGCGGTGCACCTGTTCGTGTTCTACTTCGGCATCATGGCCGACGTGACGCCACCGGTGGGCCTGGCCTCCTTCGCCGCGGCGGCGGTCTCCGGGGGCGATCCGATCCGCACCGGCTTCCAGGCGTTCTACTACAGCCTGCGCACCGCCGCACTGCCGTTTCTGTTCATCTTCAACACGGATCTTCTGCTGATCGACGTCACCTTCGTCCAGGGAGTGGTGATCTTCATCGTGGCCACCATCGCCATGCTGATCTTCGCCGCCGGCACCCAAGGGTACTTCCTGACCCGCAACCGCTGGTACGAGTCGATCCTGCTGCTGCTGGTCGCCTTCACGCTGTTCCGCCCGGGTTTCTGGATGGATCGTCTCCACGACCCCTACGATTCCGTGCCGCCGGCGCAGTTCGCCGAGGCTCTGGGTCAGGTCGACGAAGGCAGCAACCTGCGTATCCAGATCGCCGGTGAAGACGCCTTCGGTTCGCCCATGACCACCTACCTGCTGGTGCCGGTACCCGAGGGGGAGACCGGTGAAGAGCGCATGCAGAACCTGGGGCTCGAGCTCTACACCGACGGCGACCAGACGCTGGTCGATTTCGTCGAGTTCGGTAGCCCTGCTGCGGAGCTGGGACTCGACTTCGACCAGGAGATCGTCGAGGTACTCGCCCCGGTGGATCGCTGGACGAAGGAGTGGATGTGGCTGCCGGCGCTTGGGCTTTTCGCACTGGTGGTGTTGATGCAGCGTAGCCGCCGTCGCAAGGAAGAGGCGACCACGGCCCAGGCCTGAGGAGAGTGCGCATGTACCAGAAGATTCTGCTGCCCGTGGATCTCAATGAAGAGAGTTCCTGGAAGAAGGCGCTGCCGGTGGCGACGACGCTGTGCCAGACCTTCGGCGCCTCGCTTCATCTGGTCAGCGTGCTGCCGGAGTTCACGATGCCGATGGTCGGCGCCTACTTTCCGAAGGACTTCTCGGAAAAGGCCCACCTGGCCATGAAGCAGGCGTTGATCGATTTCACCGAGGCTCAGGTGCCCGACGGCATCCAGGCCCAGAACGTGATCGTCGACGGCTCGCCCTGGGAGGCGATCATCAAGGTCGGCAAGAAGCTCGATGCCGACCTGATCGTGATGGCCTCGCATACCAAGCGCAAGTTCGCCGACTACGTGCTCGGCCCCAACGCCGAGCACGTGGTGCATCATGCCAAGGTATCGGTGATGATCGTGCGCTAGCGCGCCGGTCTACCCTCAAAGGCGGCTTCGGCCGCCTTTTTTCGTGCCTGCTCGAGCGATTTCGACGTTTGGCTAATGTCGCTTGCACGCCGGGTGACCAACACTGGATGAGCGGTTCACAACAAGACACTCTCCAGGAGGCTCATCATGATCTATGCAAATCCCGGTGAAGCGAACGCCGTGGTCACCTTCGAAAAACGCTACGGCAACTACATTGGCGGCGAGTTCGTGGCCCCGGTGAAGGGGCAGTACTTCGACAACCTGAGTCCGGTGAACGGCCAGGTATTCTGCGAAGTGGCACGCTCCACCGACGAGGACCTGGAGAAGGCCCTGGACGCCGCGCACCAGGCGGCCCCCGCCTGGGGCAAGACCTCCGCCGCCGAGCGCAGCAACCTCCTGCTCAAGATCGCCGATCGCATCGAGCAGAACCTGGAGCTTCTGGCGGTCGCGGAAACCTGGGACAACGGCAAGGCGGTACGCGAGACGCTCAACGCCGATATTCCGCTGGCCGTTGATCACTTTCGCTACTTCGCCGGATGCATCCGCGCCCAGGAAGGCAGCGTCGCGGACATCGACGCCAACACCGTGGCCTATCACTTCCACGAGCCGCTCGGCGTGGTGGGGCAGATCATTCCCTGGAACTTCCCGATCCTGATGGCGGTGTGGAAATTGGCGCCGGCGCTCGCCGCCGGCAACTGCGTGGTGTTGAAGCCCGCCGAGCAGACGCCGGCCTCGGTGCTGGTGCTGATGAAGGTGATCGGCGACCTGATCCCGCCCGGGGTGGTCAACATCGTCAACGGCTTCGGCGAGGAGATCGGCCAGAGTCTCGCCACCAGCAAGCGCATCGCCAAGATCGCCTTCACCGGCTCCACCCCGGTGGGCTCGCACATCTTGAAGTGCGCCGCCGAGAACATCATCCCCTCCACGGTGGAGCTTGGCGGCAAGTCGCCGAACATCTACTTCGCCGACATCATGAACGCCGAGCCCGCCTTCATCGACAAGGCGGTCGAGGGGCTGGTACTGGCCTTCCTGAATCAGGGCGAGGTCTGTACCTGCCCGTCTCGCGCACTGGTGCAGGAGAGCATGTACGACGACTTCATGGCGAAGGTGCTCGAGCGCACCAAGGCGATCAAGCGTGGAAACCCGCTGGATACCGAGGTGCAGGTCGGCGCCCAGGCATCGCAAGAGCAGTTCGACAAGATCATGTCCTACATGGACGTGGCACGCGACGAGGGTGCCGAGTTCTTGACCGGCGGCAACAAGGCGAGCATCGAGGGCGATTTCGGCAGCGGTTACTACATCGAGCCGACGATCCTCAAGGGCAACAACAAGATGCGCATCTTCCAGGAGGAGATCTTCGGCCCGGTGGTGTCGGTCACCACCTTCAAGGACGAGGAGGAGGCGCTGGCGATCGCCAACGACACCGAGTTCGGCCTCGGTGCCGGCGTCTGGAGTCGCGACATCAACGTGGCGTTTCGCATGGGCCGCGGCATCCAGGCCGGGCGGGTGTGGACCAACTGCTACCACCAGTACCCGGCCCACGCCGCCTTCGGCGGCTACAAGAAGTCCGGCGTCGGCCGCGAGACCCACAAGATGGCCCTCGAGCACTACCAGCAGACCAAGAACCTGTTGATCAGCTACGACATCAATCCCATGGGCTTCTTCTAGGCCCGCCTCGGCACCTCGATGCCCCTTCCAGCGCGAACACCCGGCCAATGGCCGGGTGTTCGTTCGATGCGGTCAACGTGAAACCGATGCGAAGGTGGACGTGAAACGCGTGCTTACTGCGTGAGCGCTTCGCCTTCGGTATTGGACTCTTGCTGGCCTCGCTCGGCGCGCTTGTGCTCGCGATGCTCGCCGCGAACTTCCTGCATCGCGTCCCGCACTGCCTGCTGCTCTTCATCGGTCAGGATCTCGGCGACCCGGGCGTGATGGTCGTCGCGCAGCGACTTCATGGCCTCGAAGAACTCGGTGTTGGCTTCATCCAGCGCCTGCTGCTTCTCTTCGTCGATGCCGGCGCGCTGGTAGACTTCCTGGCGCTGCTCTTGCCGGTGCTCGCGCATCTGGGCACGATCTTCGTCGGCGTGCGGGCCTGCCTGGGCGGTCAGGGCGACGGGAGCGAGCACGGCGGCGAGCAGGGCAGGGGCGGCGAGTTTGCGAATGACGTTTTTCATGGCGTACCTCGTGGATCGATACAGTGAATGACGTAAGCAGCCTCAGTATCGAAGGCGTCGGTGTAAAGTCATTGCAGAAACTGTGCAACAACCGTGATCTTATCGAAGGCCCGCACGACGGGTCGTATCCACCCAGAACAAGGAGTCATCGATGCAGGTCGTTCACGCGGTTCGCCGCTGTCTCGGGCTCGGCGGGCTTTCGCTGATGCTGAGCGGCTGTGGGGCGATGCACCTGGCAAGCCCTGGCGAGCCGGCCCTTGGTCAGGTACGCCCGGCGCCGCCGGTCTCATCCACCGCTCTGGCCGCCGAGCGCTATACCCCCATGGACTGGCCCGCGCCGCTGGAGGTCCGGGTACGCCTGCCGGCGACCCCGGCGGGCGCGCTTCGCCCGGCGGCGCTGATCGTGCACGGTGGCGGCTGGCGCCGGCGAAGTCCCGACGACATGGAGGGCATCGCCCGCCAGCTCGCCGGCCAAGGCTACGTGACGGTGAACGTGGCCTACCGCTTCGCGCCGCGCTACCGCTTTCCCGCACAGCTTCAGGATCTGCAGCAGGCCATGGCGTGGATTCATGCCAACGCCGACCGGTTTCGCATCGATACCGACCGAATCGTCGGGGTCGGATACTCCTCCGGCGCGCACCTGGTGAGCCTGCTGGCCCTGGCAAGCCAGACCGGGCCGCTGGCCGAGCCCTACGGTGGCGACCATACCCGGCTCAAGGCGGTGGCGGTGGGAGGGCTGCCAGGCAATCTGACGAAGTTCGACGATGGGCCGCTCGTGGTCGGCCTGCTGGGCGGCACCCGCCAGGAGCGGCCCGAGGCCTACGTGCAGGCCTCGCCGATCCACTACGTCACGCCCCAGGCACCGCCGTTTTTCATCTTCCATGGCAACCGGGACCGGCTGGTGCCCGTGGACCAGGCGCGAAATTTCTATCTTGCCCTCCAGGATCAAGGCGTGCCTGCAGAGCTCTACCTGCAGCGCGGACGCGGTCATATCGGCAGTTTTCTGCTGCGCCGCGGGGCGATGAAGGCGGCGATGGCGTTCTTGAAGCGCGAGGCCGGCGGCGGGGGTTAGACTTTAGTTGGCTTTTGCCGCCGTGCAAGGTTGGTGAAAGCTTCATGCCATAGCGTGTGCACTCCACAGGGCGTGCCCTGTTCCTAAAAAAAAGATAAACCTATAAAAAGCGAGACCGCTATGCTCAAGATCTTTTCTACCCAGAACGTTTCCACCCCGAACGTTTTCGCTCCAAGCTCTTCGCCTTTCGGCATGAAGATGAAGTCGCTGCTGGTCGGTGCCACCGTCGCCCTGGCGACTCTTTCGATGGCGCTGCCCGCCGTGGCCGACGACTATCCGGAGCGCCCGATCAACATGATCGTGGGCTTCGGCACCGGAGGCAGCGCCGATCGCCTGGCGCGGCTGATGTCCGGCTACCTCTCCGAGGAGATCGGCGTGCCGGTCCAGGTGACCAACCGCCCCGGTGCCGGCACCCAGGTGGCCTCCAACTACGTGCTGAACATGCCCGACGACGGCTACACCGTCTATGCCTCCACCTTCGCGCCCTACCTCACCAACTCGATTCTGACCGGTGGCGCCAACTTCAGCGTCGATGACTTCAACTACATCAACTTCCAGTGGTTCGACCTGGATTTGATCGCCGCCAACCGCGACAGCGGCTACGAGGATCTGCCGTCGCTGCTCGACGCCCTGCGCGAAGGCGACAAGCAGGTGCGCGGCGCCGTGGTACAGGGCTCCGCCGGCCACCTGATGGTGCGCCTGCTGCTCGACCAGGCCGGCATTCCCCAGGAAAACCTGAACCTCGTGACCTACAACAGCGGTGGCGAGGCCCGCTCGGCGGTGGCCGGCGGCCAGGTGGACTTCGTCTCCATCAGCGCCCAGGGCAGCGAAGGCATTCGCGAGTTCCTGACGCCGCTGGCCATCGTCAGCGACGAGCGCATCGATCAGTGGGACGTCCCGCCGATCAACGAAGCCCTCGAGCCCACCGGCGTGGAAGTGCCCATTCTCCAGGGCTCCATGCGCGGCTTCGCCGTGACCAGCGAAATGGAGCGCGAATTTCCGGAGCGTTTCGAGACGCTGACCAATGCCATCCAGAGCGCGCTGGCGCGCAAGGAAGTGCAGGATCACCTCGAGCGCAACGAAATGGGCGGCGTATGGATCGGACCGGACCGCGCCAACGAGCTGATGCGCGAGAACTTCGACGTCTTCGAGCAGTACGCCCACCTTCTGAAATAATCCCGTCTGACGTCCGGCCCCCGGTAGGGGCCGGGCTGGAGAACTCCCATGTCCGTACAACGACGCGACTATGGGGACCTTCTGGTCCTCATGGCGCTGGCGTGCTTCACGCTTTGGTATTTGATGGATGCGATCAGCGTCTCTTCCCAGGTCCAGAACCTGCTCTTGATCCTGCCGCTGTCACTGCTGGTACTGGCCATCATCGCCCTCGAGTTCGTGCTGCGCCTGAAGCACGGCACCCTGCTTCGCGCCAGCAGCGAAGAGGAGCCGCTTTACCGCACGCTGCCCGTGGTGGGACTGTTCGCCGCCTACGTGCTCTCGCTCGAGACCCTGGGATTCGATATCGCCACGGTGGCGTTCATCGCGCTGTTTCTGGTGCTCAAGGGGGAGCGCAACTGGCTGCTGCTGGCAGGGTTCAGCGTCGCCTTCGGCCTCGGCACGGCGTTCTTCTTCTCCCAGATGCTGCCGTACCCCATGACCCTGCTGCTGCTGCCCAGCTAAGGAACCGACATGATCGATTTTGACGCGGTCCAGCAGAGCATGGTTCTGCTGTTTTCCAGTTTCGACCCGTGGATGGTGGTCGTGCCCGGCATCGTGCTGGGCCTCATCTTCGGCGCCACCCCCGGGCTTCAGATCTCCATGGCCATGGCGATCTTCCTGCCCATCACCATGTACATGGACTTCGTCCAGGCCATGCTGTTTCTGACCGCCATCTTCACCGGCGGCTCCTTCGGGGCGGGCATTCCCGCGATCCTGATGAACATCCCCGGCACGTCGTCGGCGATCGCCACCGCCTTCGACGGCTACCCGATGGCGCGCAACGGCCAGCACAACCAGGCCCTGGGGGTGGCGCTGGCCTCCTCCGTGGTGGGGGTGCTGCTCGGCTACGTGATCCTGTTCATCATGATCCAGCCGCTGTCGGTCATGGTGTTGAAGCTCGGGCCTGCCGAGATGTTCATCGTCATTCTCTGGGGCATGACCTTGATCGCGAGCCTCAAGGGCGAGCAGGTGCTCAAAGGGCTGATGGTCGGCTTCGTCGGGCTTCTGGCGGGCACCATCGGCTTCAGCGAGATCGGCCTTGCCCGGGGCACCATGGGCCAGACCTACCTGCTCGACGGCATCCCGGTCATCCCCGCGATGATGGGCATGTTCGCCGCCTCGGAGCTGTTCAAGCTGGCCAACAAGGGCTTCATCGTCGAATCCGAAGACTCGCGCAAGGTGCGCATCGGCGAGATCCTGGCCGGGTGCAAGATGGCGTTTCGCTACCCGGGCGTGATGCTGCGCGGCGGGTTGATCGGCGTGTTCGTCGGCGCCGTGCCCGGGGTCGGCTCGTCGGTGTCGAACCTGCTCTCCTACGTCGAGGCCAAGCGTCGCGACGAGGACCCGGCGTCGTTTGGCAAGGGCAACCCCAAGGGCGTGGTCGCCTCGGAATCCGCCAACAGCACATCGGAAGCGGGTTCCATGGCCACCTTGCTGGCCCTGGGCATTCCCGGCGGCGGCGCCACCGCGGTGATGCTCGCGGCCTTCGCCATGCACAACATCACCGGCGGGCCGCAGTTCATCCGCGAGCAGACCGACGTGGTCTACGCCATCATCTTCGCCAACTTCGCCCAGGTGTTCCTGCTGATCGTGGTGGGGCTCTTGTTCATCCCGGTGCTGGCGAACATCGTCAAGGTCCCCATGCGCTACTTGATTCCGTCGGTGCTGGTGCTGGCGGTGATGGGCTCCTTCGGGTTGACCGGCAACATGACCGGCCCGGTCACGGTGTTGATCTTCGCGGTGATCGGCTGGATCCTGCGTCACTACGGCTATTCGGTGCCGGCAGCGGTCATCGGGCTGTTACTTGGTTCGCTTGCCGAGAAATCGCTGCTGCACTCCTACCAGATCAGCGGTGGCGACTTCACCTACCTGTTCGGTCGGCCGGTGGCGCTCGGCATCCTCGCGCTGCTGCTGCTTTCCCTGTTCGGCCAGCCGCTGATGAACCGCTTCAAGGCCTACCGCGCGGCCCGGGCGTAGGCCATGTCGAAAACGCTGAAGACGCTGTGTCTGGGTAGCTTGGGTGGCGCGATCGCCACCCTTTTTTCGCTGCCGCTGGCCTGGATGCTGGGAGCGCTGTTTCTGGTCATGAGCGCCTCGATCGCGGGCGTCAGGACCGGGGTGGACAAGCGCGTTCACGTCGTCGCCATCGCGCTGCTCGGGCTGTTCATCGGCAGCCGTATCCAGGCCCAGGAGCTTCTCGGGCTCGTTCGGTGGTACCCGAGCGTCATCGCCATGCTGCTCTACATGGTGATGATGCTGGCCGGGGGCTACTGGATCTTCACCCAAGCCAAGGTCGGGCGCATCAGCGCCATGTTCTGCGCCTACCCCGGCAGCATGAACTCGGCCCTGGTGCTGGCGGAGCCCGCCCGAGGGGATCTTCGCTGGATCGCCATTTCCCATTCACTTCGCCTGGTGACCGTGGTCTCCGGCGCGGCCCTTCTGGCGAGCCTGTTCGTCGACGAGGTCACCCTCGAAAGCGACACCCATTGGCTCGCGCTTTCCGATATCGCCGCGTTGATGCTGGCGCCTCTTTGCTGGTGGGTGCTGCGGCGGTGTCGCGCGCCGCTGCCGGAATTTCTCGGGCCCATGGTGGCCGGGGCGATCATGACCAACGCCGGGGTCGGGTTCTCCTTGCCCGCCTGGCCGGTGCTGCTGGCGTTCATGATCCTCGGCTCTTCCGTCGGGGCGCGCTTTTCCGGAACCCCCTGGCGTCAGGTCCTGAGCGTGGGGCGCTTCGGCATCGCCTACGCGCTGTTCGCCCTGGCGGCGGCGATGCTGATGGCGTGGCTCGTGGCCTCATTCACCTCGCTCGGGTTCACCGCGGTGCTGCTGGCGCTGATTCCCGGCGGGGTGGGGGAGATGGCGGTGATCGCCACGGTGATGGGGATCGACCCGGTCTACGTCGTCTCCCACCACGTGCTGCGCCTGTTGATCCTGATCTTCATGACGCCCTGGATGGTGCGTCTGGCAAGCTCTCTCGGGGCGCCGGAAACGCCACCGCCACCCTGAACCCGCCGCCGGGACGGTTGGCCAGGCGCAGGGTCGCGGCATGGGCGGTGGCGATCTGCTCGACGATGGCCAGGCCCAGCCCGCTTCCCGGGGCGTGGGGGTTGTCGCGAACAAAGCGCTGGGTCAACCGCTCCCGCTTGCCCTCGTCGATGCCGACGCCGCTGTCGCTGACCGCCAGCACGATACGCTCCGCCTCGCGGGTCAGGGTGATATCGATACTGCCTCGGTAGGGCGTCGCGCCGCCGGCGTGGACGCTGGCGTTGTCGATCAGGTTGACCAAAAGCCAGGAGAGCGTGATGGGATCGCCCAGCACCCGGGGCAGCGCACCTTGCCCCGGGGCGAGGGCGCTTTCGTCGAAGGAGAGCTCCTGCCCCTTCTGGTAGATGCGCGTGGCGGTCTTGGCGCACGCCTGGCGGCAGAGCTCGGCGAGATCCACCGCTTCGAGGCGGGCGTCGTCGAACAGCTCGTGGCGGGTCTTGGCGTACTTGAGAAGCTGCTGCACCGTGTGGCTCGCGTGCTCGGCGGTGCGCTGCATCGCGACCAGATTGGCGCGGGTATCCGGTTCCCGGGTCGCCTTGAGGGAGAGCTCGGTCAGCGCGCGCAGCTCCGAGATCGGCGTTCGCAGCTGGTGGGAAACGTCGGCATTGAGCTGCTGGGTGCTTTCGATGCTGCGCCGCATGCGCTGCATGAGCTGGTTGATGCTGGCGATCAGCGGCTGGATCTCCTTCGGCGCGTTCTCCTCGAGGGGGCGCAGGTCGTTGGGCGAACGCCGGCGCAGGGCCTGCCTGATCGCGTTCAGCGGCGCGAGGCCGCGATGGATGGCGAACAGCGCCAGGGTCATCGCCAGCAGGCCGGTGACGGCCATGAGGCTGCTCAGGGTGAGCATGAAGTCGTTGGCCAGGGTGTAACGCGCCTCCTTCGACTCCGCCACGATCACCTCGAGGGTGGTTTGCGTTCGGCCGCGCTGGTAGGGAAAGGTGAGGGCCACGGCGCGCAGCGCGTTACCGGCGTAGTCGACGTCGTAGAACAGCGGCTCGTCCAGTGGCCCCGGCGGGTCGCCAAGGCCCGGAAACCCGGCGATCATCGGCCCATCCACCTCGCGGATGCGGTAGAAGATCTTGCCTTCTCCCCGGCTGCCCAGCGTGCTGATACTGAAGTAGTGCATGTTGATGTGCAGCTCGCCACCGGCGGTGTAGATACGCCGCTCCAGTCGCTGGGCGGCATTGTAGAGCAGGTCGTCGAAGGTTTCGTTGATCTGGCGGGTCAGCAGCAGGTAGCTCGAGCCCAGCGCCAGCAGGGCGAGCCCGGTGAAGGGCAGCCCGATCCAGATCAGCAGGCGGGCGCGTATCGAGAAGGGGCGCTTGAACAGGGGCATGGCGTCGTCTATTTCTTGCAGTCGAGATAGTAGCCCAGCCCGCGCACCGTCTTGAGGCCGAACTCGCGGCCGATCTTCTTGCGGATGCGCGAGACGTAGGTCTCGACGGCGGCGTAGGTGACCGGCTCGTCCAGCGTCGAGAGGCGTTGGATGATCTGGTCCTTACTCACCAGCCGGTTCTGGTTGATCATCAGGTACTCGATCACCTCCAGCTCGCGGCGGTGAAGCGTCACGGGCGCGCCGTCCAGGCGCAGCTCGCGGGCGTCCGGCAGGAACTCGAGCGGGCCGCACTGCAGGGTGTCGCCGCCGAAGTGCTTGGCCCGACGCACCAGCGCCCGCGCCCGGGCGGCCACCTCGTCCAGCGAAAACGGCTTGCACAGGTAGTCGTCGGCGCCCTCCTCGAGCCCCAGGATGCGCTGGTCCAGGCTGTCCCGGGCGGAGATGATCAGCACCGCCACGGTATCGTGGCGCTGGCGAAGCCTGCGCAGCAGGCTGATGCCATCGAGCTCCGGAAGGCCGAGATCGAGCACCAGCAAGTCGAACCCGCCCTGGGTCAGGGCGTGGTCCGCCGCCAGGCCATCGTTGGCCATCTCGATGCGAAAGCCCGCCTGCGCCAGGGTGGTGGCGATCGAGCGGGCCAGGTTGTCGTTGTCTTCCACGATCAGCGCTTTCATGGGCGCTCCCAGGCGTTCAGTGGCCTACCCCTCGGGCTGGTACTTGTAGCCCACGCCGTAGACCGAGCGGATGATCTCCTGCTCCGGCAGGGCTTCGGTGATCTTCTTGCGCAGCTTCTTGATGTGGCTGTCCACGGTGCGCTCGGAGACGATGCGGTTGTCGCGGTACATGTGATCCATCAGCTGCTCGCGGCTGAAGATGCGCCCGGGGGCGTTCATCATCACCCGCAGAAGCTGGAACTCCACCGCGGTCAGGCCCAGGTCCCGGTCGCCGGCCAGGGCTTGCCAGCCATCGTCGTTGAGTACCACCGGGGCGGCGACGGGCTCCGGGGCCTGCAGGGCGGCCTGGCTGCGGCGCAGCACCGCTTTCACCCGTGCCACCACTTCCCGCGGGCTGAAGGGCTTGCAGATGTAATCGTCGGCGCCCATCTCCAGGCCCAGCAGCCGGTCGACCTCCTCGACCTTGGCGGTCACCATGATCACCGGAAGCCGTGGCCAGCGCTGGCGGATCTCGCGGCACAGCGTCAGGCCGTCGCGCCCCGGCAGCATCAAATCCAGCAGTACCAGCGCCGGGGCGTGCTCCTCGAGCCAGGGCAGCACCGCGTCGCCGTGGTCCAGAAGCGTCGGCGCGAAGTGGTGGCTTTGCAGGTAGTCGGCCATCAGCCGGGCGATCTTGGGCTCGTCCTCGACGATCAAGAGCGTGGCGTTGGCCGGGCCCGCAGTGGGGGTATCGGTCGATGACATCATGGCCTCGTGAGTCTAGCGTGAAGGCAGGAGTGCAAAGCGCAGCGTCCAGCGCAGCCCGCCGAGCGGCGATGCGCTGGCGGTGAGCGTGGCGCCGTGGGCGCTGGCCAAGGCGCTTGCAATCGAAAGCCCCAGGCCGCTGCCGCCGCTTGCCCGGCTGCGCGAGCCTTCCACGCGGTAGAGGCGCTCGGTCAGCCTTGAAAGCTCGCCCTCGGGCACGCCCGGGGCGCTATCTTGCCATACTACCACCGCCTGGTGCGCCTCGACGCGCAGGCTCACCTCGAGGGCGCCGGGGGCGGTGGTGTAGGCGCAGGTGTTGTCGAGCAGGTTGTTCCACAGCTGGCGAAGGCGCTGGGCGTCGCCGCGAATCATCACCCCGGGGGCGATGTCGGTGGCAAGCGACAGCCCGCTGTCGGCCAGCCAACGGTCGGCATCCGCCAGGCGCCCGGCGAGGGACTCGCTCAGATCGAGCGGGGCGAGATGGATGTCCAGCGCCCCGGCGTCGCTTTGCGACAGCAGGCGCAGGTCCGCCACCAGCCGTTCGAGATGGCCGACCTCCTGGGCGAGCGAGCCCAGGTTCTCCTGGTCGAGGGCGCGCACGCCGTCCTGCATCGCCTCGATCTCGCCACGCAGCACCGACAGCGGCGTTCTGAGCTCGTGAGCGGTGTCGGAGACCCAGCGCGCCCGGGCGTCGCGGCTCGCCTCCAGGGTTTCGGCCAGCCGGTTGAAGTCCTGGGCCAGGCGCGAGAGCTCGTCACGGCCCCGGGCGCGCAGGCGAATGTGGTAATCCCCCTGGGTGAGGCGGCGAGTGGCGCCGGCCAGCGCCCTCGTGCGCCCGCCCAGCCACCAGGAGAGCCCGCCGGCCAGCAGCAGGGAGGCCAGCACCAGCGAGATCACGATGATGGAGAGGTTGCGCTGCTGGCGCTCCAGAAAGCGGCTCTCCATGCGCTCCATCATCTGCTGGGGCGAGCGAAAGCCGAGCGCGCCGATCTCCTCGACGCCGCCGCCGGCGCTTTCGCTGTAGAGCGTGAGCCAGCGCCAGTCGCTCTCCTCGCCGACCGGGCGCGGGCGCACCACGAAGCGCCCTTGAGGGTCGCGCAGGGCGAAGTCGCGCGCCTCGCCCAGCGGCGAAGGGCGCTCCTGACGCTCCTGGCCCAGCTCGAAGCGCACGATGCGCGGCCAGCGCTCCGGCGAGCGCGCAAGCCACTCCCAGTCGCCCTGGGTGTCGTAGCGCGTCACCAGCCCGTCGGCCAACAGCGCCGCCCGGCGCTCCTGGGCCTGGTTCAGGTACTCGATGAAGCCGCGGTCGATGCTCCAGGAGACCGCCAGGAACGTGCTGGCGGCGATCGCCACGTTGACGCTCAGGATCACCACGAACAGGCGCAGCCCCAGGGTCGAGGGCCGCCAGGCGGCCAGCGTGCGCAAGCGGCTCACGAGGATGTTCCTTCACCGCTCGGCGCCGGCGGCGCGCTCAGCCGCTCGCGCATATTCTCCAGGCCCAGGTAGAGGCAGGGCACGATGATCAGCAGGATGGCGGTGGCGAACAGCATGCCGAAGCCCAGCGAGATTGCCATCGGGATCATGAAGCGTGCCTGGCGCGAGGTCTCGAGGATCATCGGCGCCAGCCCCAGGAAGGTGGTGAGCGTGGTCATCATGATCGGGCGCAGCCGGCGCGTGGCGGCGGCGACGATCGCCTCGCGCGCCGCCATGCCCTCGCGGCGCTTGCGGTTGGCGTAGTCGATCAGCACCAGCGCGTCGTTGATCACCACCCCGGAGAGCGCCAGCATCCCGAGAAGGCTGATGATCGACAGCCCGAAGCCCATCAGCACGTGGCCCGCCACGGCCCCCACCAGTCCGAAGGGAATGGCGGCCATCACCAATAGCGGCTGCAGGTAGCTTCTGAAGGGAATCGCCAGCAGCGCGTAGAGCGCGGCGAGCATCAGCCACATGGCGGTTCGCAAGGTGGCCAGGTTGTCGGCGGTGTCCTGCTGGCGCCCGCCGAGGGTGACCTCGAGCCCCGGCCAGGTATTGGCAAGCGTCGGGAAGACGTCCTCCTGCAGGGTCGCCAGCACCTGGTTGATCGCCTGGTCGCCGTCGGCGTCCGCGGTCACGGTGATGATGCGCCGTCCGTCGATGCGTGAAAGGCTGCTGGAGGCCTGGCTCAGGGTGATGTCCGCCGCCCGGGAGAGCGGAATGCTCAGGCCCTCCGGGGTGCGCACCGGCAGCCGGTAGAGCGCGTTCAGGCTCGCCCGGTCCTGCTCCGGCAGGCGCACCTCGACGCTCACCTCCTGGCGGCCGATGAACTGCTCGATGGCGGTGGCGCCCTGCAGCGGGCCGCGCAGCGCCTGGGCGAGATCCGATCCGGTCAGCCCCAGCGCCCGCCCTTCGGCGGAGAGGCGCATCTCGAGCTGCGGCTTGCCGTCGCCCAGGCCGCTGTCAATGTCCGTCAGCCCGTACTCGCCGAGCTGCTCGGCCAGGCGCTGGGCGGCGGCTTCGAGCACCTGGGTGTTGGGGTGGGAAAGCCGCAGGCTCAAGGCGGCGCCGCTGCCGGGCCCGCCCACGTCCGAGGCAAAGCGCACCGACTGCGCGCCGACCAGGTCACCGGCGAGCTCGCGCCACTCGGTGGCGATGCGCGACGGCGGCCAGGCATCGAGGCTGTCCCGGGCGATGTCGAGGGTCACCTCCAGGCTTTCGCCGTCGAGCCGGCTGCGGGTGCTCTCGAAGGCGAGGGTGGGTTCGCGCTCGCTGAGCGTCTCGGCGGCGTCGAGCAGCTGCTGGCTGAGCTCGCGGCTGACGCTGATATGGCTGCCGATCGGCAGGGTGACGCTGGCCTGCACCTGGTCGGACTCGACCCGGGGCATCAGCGAGAAGCCCAGCCGCCCGCTCATCGCCCAGGCCATGACCACCAGCAGCAGGGCGATACCCAGGGATACGCTCAACAGCCGCTGGTTCAGGGCACGCTGCAGGAAGGGTTCGAAGCGCTGGTAGGTAAAGGCATGAAGCCCGCCCTGCAGGCGCTGGCGCAGGCGCTCGAGCGGGCGCTGCCAGGCCGGGGTCTGGCGCGGCTTGCGGCTGTGTGCCAGGTGCGCCGGCAGGATGAACAGCGCCTCGATCCAGGAGATCAGAAACACCGTGATGACCACCACCGGCACCACGGCGAAGATCAGCCCGAGAAACCCGGGCAGAAACAGCAGCGGCAGAAACGCCACCACGTTGGAGAGGATCGCGAAAGTCAGCGGCACCGCGATCTCCTGGGCGCCCTTGACCGCCGCGTCGCGCAGCGAGTAGCCCTGTTCGCGGTAGCTGTAGATGTTCTCGCCGACCATGATGGCGTCGTCCACCACGATGCCGAGGGCGATGATGAAGGCGAACATCGACATCATGTTGAGCGACACGCCGATCCAGGGCAGAAACAGCATCGCGCCCAGAAAGGCGGTGGGGATGCCCAGCGTCACCCAGAAGGCGAGGCGCGCCTCGAGAAACAGCGCCATCAGGATCATCACCAGCGCCAGGCCCATCCAGGCGTTCTTGAGCAGAAGCCCCAGGCGGTCCTCGTAGACCTCGGAGCTGTCGCGGGAAACGTCCAGGAAGATGCCCTCGGGCAGGCCGGCGCGCAGGCGCTCGAGCTCGCCGCTGACCGCGTGGGAGATGCTGGTCGGGGTCTGGTCGCCCACCTGGTAGACATCCACGGAGAGTCCGCGCTGGCCGTTGTAGAACTCCTCGCGGCCGACCTCGGCGAAGCCCTCGCGCACCTCGGCGATCTGGCCAAGCTCCACCGGCGCGCCCTGGGCGGTGGTGAGGATCGGCAGCCGGGCGAATTCGGCGGCGCTGTTGCGCCGGCCCTGGTAGCGGATCAGCCACTCGCCCTCGGCGGTGGTGAGCTGGCCGCTGGCGAGATCGAGCGCTTCCTCGGCGATGCGTGCGGCAAGTTGCTGGTGATCGAGACCGAACCGCTCGATGGCCTCCTCGTCGAGCAGCACCTGAATCTCGCGGTCGCGATTGCCCGAGAGCTCCGCCCGGGAGATGCCGCTGGTGGCCTGGAGCTCGGCGCGCACGTTCTCGGCGGCGTCGTGAAGCGCCCCCAGGCTCGCATCGCCGTAGACCTGCAGGCGCATCACCCCGCGCGAGAACCCGGCCAGGGTGAAGCGGGGCGGGTCGGCGGCGTTGGGGAAGGTAGTGATGGCGTTCACTGCCTGCTGGATCTCCTGGTAGACGCGCATTACGTCGACGCCGTCGATCAGCGTGGCGTACACCACGCCGCTGCCCTCGTTGGCGGTGGCGGTCAGCTCGTCGATGCCTTCGACGTTGGTGACCGCCGCCTCCACCGGCAGCAGCAGGCTCTGCTCGATGTCCTCCGGCGTGGCGCCAGGGTAGCTGATGGAGACCTGGACGGTCTCGCTCTCGAAGTCGGGAAACACCTCCTTCTTGATGGCCAGGGACGCCATCAGGCCGCCGACGATGAACAGCACCATCAGAAGGTTCGGCGCCACGCCGTGGTCGACCATCCAGGCGAGCGGGCCCTTGCGCATCATGGGGCCTCCTCGCTCTGGGCCGGGGTGTCGGCGGGGGAGCGCGGGCGTACCTGCTGGCCCACCCGGGGCTGGGCGAGGCCGGCGGTGACCACTCGCTGGCCCTCTTCCAGGCCGTCGCTGACCAGCGCCTGCTCCTCGCCGCGATAGGCGAGCGTCACCGTGCTGCTCTGCAAACGGTCCTCGTCGTCGAGCCACCAGACCCGCTCGCCGGGGCGCAGCGCGGCGGAGGGCAGGGCGATCAGCGGGCGCCGGGCGGTGGTGTGGTAGCGCAGCCGCAGCACGTCGCCCAGGCGCAGCGACGGGCCTTCGCCGTCGAGCGCCAGCGGGTCGTCGACGCCGATCAGAAGCTGGGCCTGCAGGCCGTTCTCCTCGAGACTCGGCAGAATCGACACCAGCGTGCCCTCACGCTGCTCGTCCGCCGCCCAGCTCTGGCTGGTCAACGTCACCTCGTCGCCGGGTTCGAGCCAGGAAAGCGTATCGCCGGGCAGCGACGCGCGCACCCAGAACTGCTCCACCCCGACCAGGCTCAGCACCTCGGTGCCCTGGCTCAAGAGGCTGCCGGCGCCCACCGTGCGCTCGGCCACCATGGCGCGCCAGGGGGCGGTGAGCGTGGCGCGCTCCAGGTTCAGCGCGGCCTGGTCGCGCACCACCTCGGCCTGGGTAAGCTGGGCCTGGGCCTGGCGCAGCTGGGGCTCGCGCAGCACCAGCGCCCGGCGCTCGGCGGAAAGCTCCTGACCAAAGCGGGCGTAGTCGCCGCGGGCGCGCTCCTGCTCGGCCTGCTCGAGGGCGACGACCGCCCGGGCGTTGCTCAGCTGGGCCTCGGCGTCGCGCAGGGCAAGCTCCAGGTCCGCCCGGTCGATGTAAGCCAGCGGCGCGCCCTGCTCGACCACCGCACCCGGCACCACGCCAGGGGCGAAGCGCTCGAGCTGGCCAGCCACGCGGCTGGCCAGCATCGCGGACTTTTCCGCCTCGACGCGACCGAAGCCGGTGAGCACCGGTGCCTGCACCCGCTCGGTGACGGTGGTCACATCGACCACCGGCGCAGGCGTGGGCGGCGGCGGGCGACGCTCGATTCGCGGGGGTTGGGTGATGATCCACCAGGCCAGCGCCAGGCCTGCCGCCAGTACCACGAGCGCCAGCAGGGCACCAAAACGTACCCGGCCAGATGGGCGCGCCGGCGTTTTCTCAAGAAGGGTCATTGCCGCAGGTCATCCGTTGTGAAGACTGTCTTGAAGACCGTCGTGAAGACTAAGATGCAAGAGGATAAGCGTAGTATGCTAGCATCTACGGCTGATAAGCAGTGATTAGGCAAGCAATGTGCAAAGAGCGTGCAACCGGCCGCTCCTGGCGCCCGGCGACTTGCCCCACGATATAAGTACCGTGTGAATACCGCATTCGATCGACAGGCCCGAACGTCATGAAAAACATCGCGACCCGAGACAAATTGATCATCACCGGCGCCGAGCTGATCGCAAAGCACGGCTACAACGCCACGGGAATCAATGCCGTGCTCGGCGCCTGTGGCGTGCCCAAGGGGTCGTTCTACCACTATTTCGCCAGCAAGGAGGAGTTCGGGCTGGCGGTCATCGAATACTTCGCCAGCGACTACGCCGAGTCGCTCACCGCGCTGCTCGAAGACGAGGCGCTCGATCCCCTCGAGCGGCTGCGCCGCTACTTTGCCCAGGGGCGCACCCACATGCAGCAGTGCGACCACACCACGGGCTGCTTGATCGGCAACCTCGGCCAGGAGCTTTCCGGGCAGAGCGACGTGTTCCGCGATGCGCTGAACCAGGTGTTCCAGCGCTGGGAGCAGCGCTTCGTGAGCTGTCTCGCCGCCGCCAGGGACCAGGGACTGCTCGCCCCCGGCGCCGACATCGAGGCGCTGGCGAGCTTCGTCCTCACCGGCTGGCAGGGGGCGATGCTGCGCGCCAAGACGCTGAAGTCGCCAATGCCCATGGAGCACTTCGAGACGATCCTGTTCGAGTACGTGCTGGTGGGCTCGCCCAGGCAAAGGGCCTGATCGGTTCAGTCGACAACGCTGCATGAAAAGGGCGGCCTGCAGGCCGCCCCATGTCTCCCTTCCCGTCGCTTCAGGTGTTCAGGATCACGCCGCCGTTGAGGTGGATCGTCTGCCCGCTCATGTAGGAGGAGTCCTCGCTTGCAAGATAGACGTAGGCGGGGCCCATTTCGCTGGGCTGGCCGGCGCGCTTCATGGGGACCTGGCCGCCGAAGTTCGCTACCTTTTCATCATCCATGCTGGCGGGGATCAGCGGCGTCCACACCGGCCCCGGAGCCACGGTGTTGACGCGGATGCCGCGCTCCACCAGCGCCATCGAGAGCGAGCGCACCAACCCCTGGATCGCGCCCTTGGTGGCGGTGTAGTCGATCAGCGTATCGTTGCCCTTGAAGGCGTTGATCGACGAGGTGGCGATGATGGTGTCGCCTTCGCCCAGGTGCGGCAGGGCCGCCTTGACCAGGTAGAAGTGGCTGAACAGGTTGGTCTCGAAGGTGCGCTGGAGCTGGTCGTCCGGGATGTCGGTGACGTCGTCCCAGTCGTACTGCTCGGCGGCGTTGTTGATCACCACGTTGATCTTGCCGAACGATTCCAGCGCCTTTTGCACGATCTCGCGGGAAAATCCTGGCTTGCCCACGTCGCCCTTGATCAGCACGCAGCGCCGGCCTTCGGCCTCCACCAGGCGCTTGGTCTCTTCGGCGTCCTTGTCCTCCTCCAGGTAGGCGATCACGCTGTCCGCCCCTTCGCGGGCGTAGTGCACCGCCACGGCGCGGCCGATGCCGCTGTCGCCGCCGGTGATAATCGCCACCTTGTCGCGCAGCTTGTCGGCGCCGCGATAACCTTCGCGAATGTACTCGGGCGCCGGGCGCATGGCGTGCTCGTCGCCGGGCTGCTTGTCCTGATGCTGCGGGGGCTGCTGTTGCTCGCTCATGGCCTTCACTCCTTGTGTCTGACGAAGGGCGGCCGTCTCCGGGCCGCCGTCTGTTCACCTTAGTCGAGAGTCGCGAGAGGGCCAAACCGGCTCATGGCGATAAAGGCCGGGCGTGCGCTTAATCGTGAGCGGCGCGCTCGATTTTGCAAGCGAACCCCCGGAATTGATTGAACTATTAAGCAGGATTAAACAGGGTCTTAAAAATTATCAAAAATGATCGATATGAAAAAAGAGGGGTCAAGAAAGTCGGTCAGGAAGTTTCGATATAAAATCTATTTAATGCAAATAACTGATTTTTAATTATTTATAAATCGTTTTTTATGTAGCGGTTTTTAAATTGACAGTTACCCGGGCGTCGCTATAGTTCATCAATAGCAGTGTCGTTTCATGCATTACCATAATTAAAAAAGTCAGGTTTCGTACTCGACGTAGGGAGAGGCGGCGTCTTGGATTGACGCCAAACGTTCATGCTGCCCGGCAGGCCAGGGCGGATGATGCATGGAGGATCCCGTTGATGAACGACCAGGACAAGCATTCCCGCGATACCCACGGCGAGCGCCACGAACACGAGCGGCTCGACACCCACCGACTGAAAGAGCAGGGCCAGGCCGCGGCGCGCGATGTCTACGACGCCGCCGAGCATCAGGCCGAGCACCTCTACGATAGCCAGCGCCAGAGGTTTTCCCGCCAGGCGGCGACCTTCACCGAGGTGATGCACACCACCGCCGAGGCGTTCGACCGCCACCACCAGCCGTTCTTCTCCGAGCAGGCACGCAAGGCGGCGCACTACGCCGACAGCGTCTCGCACCAGCTGCGCGACAAGGACCTCAAGCACCTGTGCCGCGATGCCGAGCGCTACAGCCGCCGCGAACCCGCCATCTTCATCGGCGGGGCGATTGCCGCAGGCTTTCTGGTGGCGCGCTTTCTGCGAAGCTCGGCCAGCCACGATCACGGCCACGCCAGCGAGTACGCCACCGACCTCAACGCCGCCGGCTCGCGCTACGCCTCTCGGCACGAACGCGGCGAGTCTCCACGTGCGCGTAGCGCCTCCGGCCCCGAACACGCCGGCTACCCGTCGCCCGACGGCGTGCAGCCTGCCTACGGCGGCGCGCTCGAGCGGTCGTCGACATCGCCGCGCACCGGCAACGACTCCCTGACGCCCGACGACCCCGACCGGCCGATCCGCTAGGCCCACGTGGTTACTCGCCCACACCTTGTCAGCACGCACGAGGTTTCCATGGATACGCAGCACGAAAGCACGACGCAGGGGTCGTCCGTCGGTACGCTTCTGACGACGCTCACCCGCGAACTCACCGGCCTAGTACGCAACGAGGCCGAACTCGCCAAGGCGGAAGTTTCGGAAAAGACCCACCAGGCGCTCACGGCCATCGCGGCCATCGCCATTGCCGGCGCGGTGATCTTCGCGGGCTTTCTGGTTCTTCTGGCCGCCGCGGTGTTTCTGCTCAACGACCTGCTTCCGCCGGAGATGACGCCCTGGCTTTCCGCCGTGATCGTCGGCGCGGTGGTGGCGCTGATCGGCATGATCATGCTCAGCACGGGGCTCAACCGCATCAAGGCGCAGAGCCTGGCGCCCCGGCGCACCCTGCAGAGTCTCAAGGACGACAAGGCGCTGGCCGACGAGCACCGTCGCCACGTCAAGGAGGAGTTGAAATGAGCCATCACGACGAGCAGCGCAGCTCCGAGGAGATCGAGAAGGAGATCCATCGCTCCCGCGAGCGGCTGGACACCACCCTCAACGAACTCGAGGAGCGCTTCTCTCCCCAGCGCCTGCTCAACGCCTCCTACGACTACCTGCGCCACGGCGGCGCCAACGAGTTCTTCTCGAACCTGGGCACCACCATCAAGGAGAACCCGGTGCCGTTTCTGGTCACCGGCGTGGGCCTTGGCTGGCTGTTGACCGCCCAGCGCGGCGGCGCACGGCCGTCGGGCAATTTCGCCAACTCCGAGGCCTACCCGCACAGCGGCCCGACCGGCGACGCGTTCCGGTCGAGGGACATCGGCGC
>NZ_JAMZBC010000015.1 GCF_024158715.1 Halomonas sp. 707D7
GGGGGGGTAGGTGTGAGTGACGCGCGAGTCTCTGCTTCTGGGATTGCAGGAGGCGGGGTAGGCATATACGGAGAGGGGGAGAGCGGAACGGGAAGCGGAGAAGGCGGGTCAGGAGGCGAGAACGGTACGGGCGGCTGGTCAGGTACTACACCTAGCATAGGCGGGAAGTATGGAGGAGGACAAGGAGCGTCACGTGGGGGTGGAGTTCGTAATGCCCCAGGCCCGGCGGTTGTGCGTGTTATTTGGGGTGAGGGTAGGCGCTTTCCATCTAGCAATGTATCAAAGGCTTTTAGCGAGACTATCACCGTCTACTAAATATGGAGAAATGTGTGAAATATCTTCAAGTTAAAGAGGGTAAGGCGGAGCGCATTGGGCTTGACCGATCCGAGGCCTGCCTCCGGGCACGGGCGCTGACTCCAAGCGTGTCACAGCCCCGTGTAATGACGGAAGAGGCATTGAACGCTGCCGGTTTTTTTGAAATTCATGACACGCCTCTGCCTCATGGTGATGTCGTGACCCAAGGAGATCCAGAGCAAGACGCGGATGGCATATGGCGTCAAACCTGGCACGCGCGCGACTACACCCCCGAGGAGCGAGCTGAGCACCTTAGCAATGCTCGCCAGTCCAAAATCGAGGAGATCAACGACGCATACAACGAGCAGACTGCTCCCTTGGTGCGCGACTACCCTGAGCGGGAGCAACAGACCTGGATCGCTCAGGAGGAGCAGGCCCGGGCGTACCTGGCCTGGCGCGCCGCCGGCGCCCAAGGTGAGCCCCCTGCCACGCCGGTGCTCGACAACATCCTGCTGGGCCGTAACGGCGACAACGGCACCGAGACGCTCGAGGAGCTGTGCCACGCCGTGCTCGAGAACGCCGCGATGTTCGCCGAGGCGCAGCAGTTGACCGGTAAGCGGCAGCGGCTGGTGAAGCTGGCCCGGGCGGCGGAGACGGAGGAGGCGCTCGAGGCGATCACCTGGTGATCGAAAGAGGGCATGATGCGGCCGCCATGGGGCGGTTTTTTTGTGCCCGGAAAATGCCCCGGCGTCCCCGCCGGGGCGGGCAGGTCATGAACCCAACAACGCTTGAGCCTCGATGAACGGTGCTGCAGTGAACCTGCAGCCGATAAGGTGGTCGTCTCGCCAGAGTGTGACGATGTAGAAATCTACGTCAAAAAAGCGTGCCGTCATTATCGTGGACACCTGGCCAGCACTGGAATAGCGCTCTATCACCCAGGGGCCGTTTTGAGTGCTGCTGATTGAAAAATGCATGGTTGTCGTCTCGAAGGTAGCTGGGGAATTCCCGTCTAGCAGTGTTGCGTCACGACAACGCAGGGAGGGCATGGTTACAGCGACACTTCCTTCAACTCATCCCACCGCGTGGTGTATCGGGGCGTCCGATGCTCGCATCGTAACTCCCAACTGTTCACCGGCCGATGCATTCCCAGCCGCACAGTGTTCTTTCCGTGCTCCCGGTTGAGCTGGTCTAGGGTGGCCATGAGCCGCTCGTTCCGCTGGCGCGTCTCGTCGCTCTCCGCTTCCCCCAGCAGCCCCAACTGCTCGTTCTCGTGATCGCATAAATCCATCAGCATGACGCCGCATTTCTGATACCAAATCCCCTGTTTGAAAACCTGCTCGAGCCCGGCGCCGGCGGCGCGAATCAGCGCGCGGCTATCGCACGTTGCGCCGGGCAACGGGACGACCACGCTTTTGCTATAGCTCGGCAGATCGCTGCGAAACCGGTTGGTTCGCACGAAGACCATGATGGCCTGGGCGAGGCCCTGCTGTTTGCGCAGCTTCTCGCCGGCGCGCGCGGCGTGCACTCGTACCGCCTCCTGCAGATCGATTTTGTTCTGGGTGAGCCTACCGAATGAGCGCGACACCATTATCTGCTTTTTCGGCTCGGTCATATCGTCGAGCTTGATGCAATCGACGCCTCGGAGCTCGTAGACGATGCGCTCCATTACGACGCTGAAATGCCGGCGTAGATGCTTTGGGGATGCCTCGCGCAGTTGCCAAGCGGTCTCGATGCCCAGTGTGTGCAGTCGGGCGGCGCTTCGATGCGCTACGCCCCAAACCTCGCTCACCGGCAACTGCTCGAGGTATGCCCGAGTATCATTGCTGCCGGGATCCATGATGGCCACGCCAGCGAACCTTGGCTCTTTCTTCGCGCGGTGGTTGGCCAGCTTTGCCAGCGTCTTGCTGGTGCTGAGCCCAACGCTCACCGGGATGCCGGTATCTCTGCGCACCTGGGCGCGCATCGCCTGGCAGCGCTCCGTCAGGGTGTCGAGCGCGAACCCGTCAAACGATAGAAACGACTCGTCGATGCTGTAGACCTCCACGTGGGGCGTGTGCTGCCCCAGCACGTCGGTCACGCGTCGGCTCATGTCGCCGTAGAGCGCATAGTTCGAGCTCAGGAGTGTGCATTGCCGGCGGACGTGTGGATCGATCTGGTGGGCGGGCGCGCCCATGGCGATGCCGAGGTCTTTGATCTCCTGCGAGCGCGCGACGACGCATCCGTCATTGTTCGACAACACGCCGACCGGCTGGCCTTCAAGGCGTGGCTGGAACACCCGCTCGCAGCTCACGTAGAAATTATTGCAGTCGACGAGCGCAATCATACCGAGAACCCGGGGGCCAGCGAGTGGATGTTGTGCGTCACCACACCCCACACCTGGCACTCTGTGCCGAACAGCGGAATGGGGCGAAACTCCGGGTTGGCGGCCACCAGGTAGGGCCGGTTGCCGATCGTGCTGAGCGTCTTGCATGTGAGCTCGCCGTCGACGCTCATGATGACGATGTGCCCGGGCCGTGGCTCGACTGAGCGATCAACAATGAGCAGGTCGCCGTTATAGATGCCCACGCCCTCCATCGAGGCGCCCTTGGCGCGCAGGAAATAGGTCGCGCTGGGATGCTGGATCAGGTGATCGACCAGATCGAGCTCACCCTCGAGGTAGTCGTCAGCAGGGGAGGGAAAGCCGGCGCGGACGAAACCAGCCACTAGGGGAATGGGGAGTGCTGGCGCGCCGCGATCAACGCGGCCCAGCATCGTCAGATGCATGCTCATGACATCGACTCCTCGGGGTTCCAGCGTATGCGAACATGCTCGCCGGTCTCGTCGAGGGGGATCATCGTCACGTTCTCGACGGTGCCGAGCTCGCGGAGCATGCGCGCCCAGTCGTCGGCGTTGTCATCTGACTGGCGCTGGAGCTCGGTGCAGTTGTCCGCTTGGGCGCGGGGGCTGCCGATTTTGCGTTTCACGCGGTCGACGAGCTGCTGGTAGGTGCTAGACATAATGGGCCCTCCCTGTTGCTGTGTATTTATACAGTGCATTCGGGCGGAGTATAGCCACGCCCCAGCGGGGCCGTCTAGGTCGGGTGGTCGCAGTTTGGTCGCAGACTGGGTGCGACCACTGAGAACATGAGAAGCATAGGAAGTCGCAAGCAGCTGATTTTTCAGCCGAGGCCCGGTGCAAGCGCGGCCGTTGAATGCGTGACAGCGGATTCAAAATCCGCTGCAGAAAAGTAGAGTACCCATTTATAGGGAGAAGATTTTATCTTGAATTTTTATCAATTGCCTAGATTTTTGCTCAAAAAAAACAGCATGCCTATCGTGTAAATTAGCGTTGAGGGTGCCAAGAATATTAGAGACAATATATGGGTAAGTTTGACCGTCAATATCAGATTGCTTCCACTCGGATAATTCTTTACCAATTTCTGGATCAAGACAAAGAATTACTGAGATATTGCGAGAGATATTTTTATCTAATTCTTTGACTTTAATGCCTCTTTCAGCGAACCAACGCTCAAAGCCGTAAGCTCGTATTTGAGCAAAATCACTAACAATACATTGAAAGTTTTTAATCAAAATTTCTTTCTTCTGTAGGCTTAGTCGAGTTTCTTCATTTCTTCTACTTAGCTTAACAGCTTCTCTGGATGAATTCGCTGACTTCCATGCTGCGATTGCTGCTACAGCTGTAGCTATAGCTGATACTATTGTTGCGAACGTAGCTAATAGGTTCAAGTTATCGATGCCCCAATATAGGTTAATTTTCAACTTTATTTGCTAATAATAAAGTTTGTTCCTCATTAATGCCTAGCCTCAACGCATCAAGGTAATCAGAATACCATTGCATCATACGGCGCCTTCGCTCGATGTACTGCGCTTGGTTATAGACCCCCGCAATACCGCCTTCCTTGTGAGCCAGCTGCGCCTCAACTAGGTCTTTATTCCAGCCGTGCTCGCGGAGCAGTGTAGAGGCTGTGTGCCGAGCGCCATGACCCACCAGCTTGCCTTTATAGCCCACGCCGGCGATCGCCTGATTAATCGTATTCTCGCTCAGCACCGGATTCTTGGGGCCTTGCCCAGGGAACACGAGCCGCTGTCTTCCTGTTTGCAACCGGACCTCTTTTAGTGAGTCCAGTGTCTGGGTCGATAGCGGTACTACATGGTCCCGACGCATTTTCATTTTGTCCGCGTTGAGCACCCAAAGCCCATCCTCGAAAGAGATTTCCGGCCATTCAGCAAAGCGCACCATCCCCGGGCGCGACGCAGTGCGCAGAGCCATCCAGACCGCGGCTTGGGTGATCGGGCGGCTACGTGAAGCACTCATGGCAACAAGGAATGCGGGCAGTTCGACTTCGAGCAGGTGGGGGTAATGAACGGTATCGGGAGCCTTGGCAGCAATGTGGCGCAGCTCGCTTGCGGGGTTCAATTCGCACAGACCCTCGGCGATCGCCTCGCTGAATATCTGGTTCACCCAGCTACGCACTTTCTCCGCGATATTGTGAGCGCCTCGGGCCTCGATGCCGCGCTGAACGGCGGTGCAGTCCGCGCGCGTGATATTCGCCAGCGGCGTATCGCCAATACGAGGGAGTATGTCGCCATCGAGGTAGCGCCGCATTTGAGAGGTCGTGCCCTCCGACCGGCCTACATCGAGCTTGCGCTGGTACCAGCTTTCGGCAGACGCGCGAAACGTGGGCAGATCGCCTTGCTCGCTCATGTTGGCAATGTCGATGCCATCAGAAAGCTGGCGGCGTAGGTCTTCGGCTGTTCGCCGCGCAGCCTTTCCCGAGACGGTAGGAAACCCGCCCAAGCCTTTCCACGACCATTTGCCGTTGGGTCGCTTGTATCTCAACTCCCACGACTTGGAGCCGTTCGGCTTCACACGCAAGTAGAGGCCCAGGCCGTCGAGTTCACGGTAGGCTTTTTCTTCGGGCTCGAGTGAGGCGAGAACGGTATCGGCGAGAGGGCGCCGTTTGATCTGAGAACGTTTCATGCAGCGTCGCTGGTTGTATGCCTGAAGTTAAGCATACAAGAGGGCATACAGAAAAACGATGGGTATACGGGGTAGTGCAGGGGAAACCAGACCAAAGAAAGTAAGACAAGAGGCTTGATCTGGAAGGCTTTAGGTCGTGACAAGCAATCTAAAGCATTGAATTTGGTGCGGATGGGGAGACTCGAACTCCCACACCTTACGGCACTAGAACCTAAATCTAGCGTGTCTACCAATTCCACCACATCCGCAGAAGACGAGGCGTATGGTATCAATTTATTGCGCTAAGTCAAGATGACGGCTCGGGAAATCCCGCTGACGAAGAGGTGATAGCGTGCTGACGACGTGGCTTGGGAGAATAGAGGAACGGCTCCGGCAAGCGCTGCCCGGCTACTGCGCTTTCTGCCAGTCGAACCCGGCGAGCGAAAAGGGGTGGTGCGACGAGTGCCAGACGCTGCTGCCGCATAACCCCGGCGCCTGCCCGATGTGTGCCGAGCCGAGATCCCAAAGCCCGACCGACTCCGTCGAACGGCTTTGCGGACACTGCCTGATCGAGCCGCCGGCAATGGCCCGAACCACTGCGGACTTTCTCTATACCGATCCGGTCAAGACGCTGGTGCGCGACTTCAAGTACCACGCCTCGACCCGCGCCGGAGTGCTGCTGGTGGAGCTGATGCTGACAAGCCCGCCGGATACTACCGATGCGGCGCTGATGGGGGTGCCGATGCACCCGGCCAAGGCGCGCGAGCGCGGCTTCAATCAGGCCGACTGGCTCGCCCGGCAACTGGCCAGAAGGCTTGGGCTGGCGAGCCTCGAAGGCAGGTGCGTCAAGCGCCTGCCGGCCCAGCATACCCTCAATCGCCGGGCACGCCTGGAGAATCTTCGTGGAGCATTCATTGTGCCGCAGTGCCTTCCCGAGCGCCTGATCATCGTCGATGACGTGGTGACGACCGGCGCCACCGGCCATGAGCTCGCCCGCCAGGCGCTCAAGGCGGGGGCGCGGCGCGTGGAACTCTGGGCGCCGGCACGGACACCGCGTGGGCGAGACTGGTAGAATGGCGTCTTTTATCAGGAGGGGCGTCATGGCCCATGCATTCAGCGCGCTTTCCCCCGAAGCGGTGATGTCCGCCGTCGAGTCCGTCGGTCTCTATCCTGCCGGCGAACCCTTCGCGCTCAACAGCTACGAAAACCGCGTGCTGATGTTCCAGGACGACGACCGTGCCCGCTGGGTCGTGAAATTCTACCGCCCGGAGCGTCTGAGCGATGCCGCCATCGGCGAGGAGCACGCGTTTCTTCTGGAGCTCGCCGACGCCGGCATTCCGGTGGGCGCGCCCTGGTGCGATGAAAAAGGCCAGGCGCTGCACCGCTTCGAAGGGTTTCGCTTCACGCTCTTTCCGCACTGCTCGGGTCGCGCCCCGGAGCTCGACAATCCGGCCCACCTGTTCGCACTCGGCGAGGTGCTGGGCCGGCTTCACGCGCAGTCGTCGCGCAAGGCGTTCGCACACCGGCGAACGCTCGAGCTGAGCGGCGATATCGAGCGCGCGCGCAGCCAGGTGATGGAGAGCCCATGGCTCGACTCCCAGCAGCGCCGCGTCTATCCCCAGATCATCGACAGGCTGCTCACCGCGCTCGGGCGGCATTCGCTTTCGAACGCGAACTTCATCCGCACCCACGGCGATTGCCATCTGGGCAACATCTTGGGTCATGACGATGCCTTTACCCTGGTGGACTTCGACGACTGCCTGATGGCGCCGGCGATCCAGGACATCTGGATGCTGCTGCCCGAGGATGCCCAGGAGTGGCGAGCGGCCTTGAGCGAAGTGAGGGAAGGCTACGAAGAGAGCCGCCCCTTTCCCGACGACGAGCTCGCGCTGATCGAGCCGCTGCGTGCCTACCGCCTGGTTCGCCATGTCGCCTGGCTGGTGTCGCGCTGGGAAGACCCGGCGTTTCCGCGTGCCTTCCCCTGGCTTGCCGACCGCGGCTACTGGGATCAGCACCTGCGCCAGCTCGAGCAGCAGCTCATGCAGCTCGAACAGCCTCGCTGGCTAGCATGACCGGGCAAGTGGCTCATTGTTCAGGGTAAAACGCGCATTGCCTGCCCTTTACCCTGCCACCTGGAGCCTGGGTAAGGTAAAATAAGCGGTTCTCATCATTACCCGCTATTCGGCTTTACAGGTTGAACGAGGCTCATCATGACCGACGACATCGCCCAGCACTATCGTGCCATCATCACCGCGCTCGGGGAGGACCCGGATCGTGAAGGGCTGCGCGATACGCCGACGCGGGCCGCCAAGGCCATGCAGTTTCTCAATGCGGGCTATGCAACGTCGCTCGAGGAGATCATCAACGGCGCGGTGTTCGATTCCCAGACCGACGAAATGGTACTGGTCAAGGACATCGAGCTCTACTCGATGTGCGAGCATCATCTCCTGCCCTTCATCGGCAAGTGCCACATTGCCTACCTTCCGACGGGCAAGGTACTGGGGCTTTCCAAGTTCGCGCGCATCGTGGACATGTACGCCCGGCGCATGCAGATCCAGGAGAACCTGACGCGCGAGATCGCCGAGGCGGTCCAGCAGGTCACCCAGGCCAAGGGCGTGGCGGTGGTGATCGAGGCGCGTCATCTGTGCATGATGATGCGTGGCGTCGAGAAGCAGAACTCCAGCATGACCTCCTCGGTGATGCTCGGACTGTTTCGCAGCAATCAGGCGACGCGCCAGGAGTTTCTCACGCTCATCAACTAGGCGCCTCGGCGGCGCCCGGGCAAACATTTGGTCAAACGCGCTTTTTCGTCTTAGCATGAAGGGATCACGGAACCACGAGATGACCTTTCGGTTGGGAGACTGTCATGGAAGCGCTCAACGAGACACAGCTGTACTGCCCCTTCGCCTATATCGACGGCAGCTGGGTGGCCGCCGACAGCGGCGAGCAGATCAAGGTAATCAACCCGGCCACCGGTGAGCCCATGGGCGACATGCCGCGCCTGGGGCGCGCCGAGACCGAGCGCGCGATCGATGCCGCCGACCGGGCGCTGCCCGCCTGGCGCGCGATGACCGCCCAGGAGCGCTCGGATCTGCTGTTCAAGTGGTATGACCTGATGATGGAGCACCAGCACGACCTGGCCGTACTGATGACTCACGAGCAGGGCAAGCCGGTCAAGGAGGCCGAAGGCGAGATCGCTTACGCGGCAAGCTTCATCCGCTGGTTCGCAGAAGAGGCGCGGCGTATCTACGGCGAGACGATCCCTGCTGCCAAGGCGAGCCAGCGCATCTTGGTCACCAAACAGCCGGTAGGCGTGGTCGGGGCGATCACGCCCTGGAACTTCCCCGCCGCGATGATCACCCGCAAGGCGGGAGCGGCGCTGGCCGCCGGCTGCACCATCGTCATCAAGCCGGCCAGCCAGACACCGTTCTCCGCGACGGCGCTGGCGCTTCTGGCCGAGCGGGCGGGCATTCCGCGCGGCGTCTTCAACGTGGTGCCGGGCAGTGCCGCCGAGATCGCCAAGGCGTTGACCGACTCTCCCAAGGTTCGCAAGATCACCTTCACGGGCTCCACCGAGGTGGGGCGCGAGCTGATGGCCAATGCCGCCCAGCACGTTCAGAAGATCTCCCTTGAGCTCGGCGGCAACGCCCCGTTCATCGTCTTCGAGGATGCGGATCTCGATGCGGCCGTCGAAGGTGCCATGGCGGCCAAGTTCCGCAACGCCGGCCAGACCTGCATCTGCACCAACCGTTTCCTGGTCCAGTCGAGTGTCATCAACGCCTTCTGCGAAAAGCTCGCGGCGGCGATGAACAGCGAACTCACCGTGGGCGATGGCACGGATGCCGGGGTCAACGTCGGCCCGCTGATCGACGAGAACGGTGTCAAGAAGGTCACCGAGCACGTCCAGGATGCCATCGACCACGGCGCCGAGCTGCTGCTGGGCGGGCATCCGCATCCGCTGGGCGGCAACTTCTTCACGCCGACGCTGATCAGCTTCGCCAACGACCGGATGAAGGTCGCCAAGGAGGAGACCTTCGGGCCGCTGGCGGCTGTGTTCCCCTTCGACGACGAGCAGAGCGCCATCGAGATGGCCAACGACACCCAGTACGGGCTCGCCTCCTATTTCTACTCGAAGGATCTGGCGCGGGTATGGCGGGTCGCCGAGGCGCTGGAGTACGGCATGGTGGGCATCAATACCGGCTTGATCTCCAACGCCATGGCGCCCTTCGGCGGGGTGAAGGCCTCGGGGCTTGGCCGCGAGGGCGGCCATCAGGGCATCGAGGAATACCTGGAGACCAAGTACCTGTGCCTCGACCTGGGCAGTTGATCGCCCTTCGACATTGAAACGAGAAAGGCCCAGGCATCTGCCTGGGCCTTTCTCTTGCGTGCGCTTTACCCGCGGGCTACGCCGTCAGTGGCGGAAGTGGCGCATGCCGGTGAACACCATGGCGATGCCGGCCTCGTCGGCGGCGTCGATCACTTCCTGATCGCGCATGGAGCCGCCGGGCTGGATGACCGCGGTGATGCCCGCTTTCGCCGCCGCGTCGATGCCGTCGCGGAAGGGGAAGAAGGCGTCGGACGCCATGACGGACCCGGGCACCGTCAGGCCTTCGTCCTCGGCCTTGATGCCGGCGATCCGGGCGGAGTAGACGCGGCTCATTTGCCCCGCGCCCACGCCGATGGTCTGGCCGGCCTTGGCGTAGACGATGGCGTTGGACTTGACGAACTTCGCCACCTTCCAGGCGAACAGCAGATCATTGAGCTCCTGTTCGCTCGGCGCGCGCTTGCTCACCACGGTGAGAGCGTCTCGCGTCACCATGCCCTGGTCCTGCTCCTGGACCAGCAGACCGCCGTTGACGCGCTTGAAGTCAAGGGCTGCTGCGTTGGCCGTACCGGAAAGCGCCGGTGTTTCCAGCAGTCGCACGTTCTTCTTCTCGGCCACGATGGCGGCGGCTGCATCATCGATGCCCGGGGCGATGATCACTTCGACGAACTGGCGATCAACGATGGCGCGCGCGGTGTCGGCGTCGAGCGCCACGTTGAAGGCAATGATGCCGCCGAAGGCGCTGGTCGGGTCGGTGGCGAAGGCCTTGTCGTAGGCCTCAAGGGCCGTTTCACCCACCGCCACGCCGCAGGGGTTGGCGTGCTTGACGATCACGCAGGCGGTCTCGGTGAATGCCTTGACGGTCTCGAAAGCCGCATCGGTATCAGCGACGTTGTTGAACGAGAGCGGCTTGCCCTGGCGAATCACCGCCGTGGCGACACTTGCATCAAAAGCGTCGGGCTCGACGTAGAAGGCCGCCTGCTGGTGCGGGTTCTCGCCGTAGCGCATGTCCTGCTTCTTCTCGAGCTGCAGGTTGAAGGTACGCGCAAAGCGGGCATTGCTGTCGCTGACCTTGCGACCCAGGTAGTTGGCGATGGCACCGTCATAAGCGGCGGTATGCTCGAAAGCCTTCACGGCGAGATCGAAGCGCGTGGCCTGGCTTACCGCGCCATCCTGAGACGCCATCTCGCCCAGCACCCGGGCGTAGTCGGCGGTATTGACGACGATGGTGGTGTAGGCGTGGTTCTTGGCGCAGGCGCGCACCATGGTCGGGCCGCCGATGTCGATGTTCTCGATGGCGTCCGCAAGGGTGCAGTCATCCTTGGCGACGGTCGCCTCGAAGGGGTAGAGGTTCACCACCACCATGTCGATCGGCGTGATGTCGTTCTCGGCCATCACCGCGTCGTCCTGGCCGCGCCGGGCGAGGATGCCGCCGTGAATCTTGGGATGCAGGGTCTTGACGCGACCGTCCATGATCTCCGGAAAGCCCGTGTGCTCGGAGACTTCCTGCACCTCGATGGCGTTCTCCTTCAAAAGCCGGAAGGTGCCGCCGGTGGAGAGCAGCTCGACGCCCTGCTCGCGAAGGCCTTTGGCGAAGTCGACGATGCCGGTCTTGTCGGAGACGCTCAGCAGCGCGCGGCGAACGGGGGTATGGGGGGTGTCAGACATAAAGTGCTCGTGAAACTCAAGGGGTGAAAACGACGACGCCCCACTCAAGGGGCGTCACTGATAAGTCCATACTGCTTCAATTTCTTGCGCAGGGTGCCGCGGTTCAGGCCCAGCACGTCCGCGGCCCGGGTCTGGTTGCCGTCGGTGTGATCCATGACGCAGGCCAGAAGCGGCGCCTCCACTTCGGCCATCACCATGGCGTACAGGTCGCTGGCCTGACTGCCATCGAGATGCTCGAAGTAGCGGCGCATCGCGGCTTCGACGGCTTCTCGAAGCGGCTGGGGCGGCTCGTGGGCGGACGAGGAGGCCGCGTCGAGCACCGGGGCGCTTTCCATCGTAAAACGTTCGTTCATGCGGCATGGCTTCCTTTGTCTAGCAGTCGCGCAGCGGCGTCAGGCGTCATCGCGTCGTCGATCCATTCAAGCTGTGCCTGGGGCGTGCTCAACGCATTGAATTGTTGTTTTAATGCCTTGCGGCCGGGGGGCGCGAAGCGCGCATCCTCGTCGAGATACCAGCCCAGGTGCTTGCGCGCGATGCGCACGCCCATCACCTCGCCATAGAAAGCGTGAAGGGCTCGCAGATGCTCCTCGAGAACCCGGTGGCGCGTCTCGAGCGACGGCGGCGCGAGATGCTCGCCGTGGGCCAGGTAGTGGGTGATCTGCTCGAAGATCCAGGGATTGCCCTGGGCGCCGCGGCCCACCATCAGCGCATCGGCGCCGGTATGACGCAGCACGAAGGCGGCCTTTTCCGGCGACGTGATGTCGCCATTGGCGATCACCGGAATCGACAGGCGCGACTTGACCTCGGCGATGGTGTCGTACTCGGCACATCCAGTATAGCGCTGTTCGCGGTGTCTACCATGGATTGCCAGCGCCTGGATGCCGGCGTCTTCGGCCAGTCGCGCCACGTTCAAGGCGTTATTTGAGCTTGCACACCAGCCGGTGCGAATCTTGAGCGTCACGGGGATGTCGACGGCACCGACCACGGCCTCGAGAATCTCTGCCACCAGCGCCTCGTCGCGCATCAACGCCGAGCCTGCGGCCTTGTTGCACACCTTCTTGGCGGGGCAGCCCATGTTGATGTCGATCACCTGGGCGCCGAGCTCGGCATTGAGTCGGGCGGCGGTGGCCAGCATCTCGGCGTCGCCGCCGGCGATCTGCACCACCCGCGGCGAGGGCTCGCCGGCATGATCCATGCGCAGCCGGGACTTGCGGGTATGCCACAGCGACGGGTCCGAGGTGACCATTTCGCCCACCACCCAGCCCGCGCCCAGCCGCCGGCAGAGCCGCCGAAAGGGACGGTCGGTGACGCCGGCCATCGGCGCCAGCATCACCGGGCTCTGGAGTCGATAAGGCCCGATGGTCGCAAGCTCAAGGGTCGATAATGTCATGGCAGATCAAGTGTCGAACGGGGGTGGGGTCGCAAGGGGGCGTATGATACGCCTACTTGCAAGTAGGGTGAAGCCCGATGACCGGATTAACCCGGACGCCGTGCGGTCAGCCGTACCCAGCCTTCGCGCAGCACCGGCTCGTCGACGACCAGGCCCTGGGCTTCGTAGGCCTTCGTCACCTCGTCGGCCTGGTTGGCCAGAATGCCCGACAGCGCAATGAGGCCCTTCGGTGCCACGTAACCGGCGATGGTGGGCGCGAGCTCGACCAGAGGGCCTGCCAGGATGTTGGCGGTGACCACCCTGTAGCCATTGCCGGGTGAGAGCTGCTCCGGGTAGTAGAGCGCTAGCCGGTCGGCGGCGATCTGGTTGCGCTCGGCGTTGTCGCGACTCGCCTGCAGCGCCTGCGGGTCGATATCGGTGGCGTCGGCCCGTGCGGCACCCAGTCTCAGCGCGGCAATGGCGAGAATGCCCGAGCCACAGCCGACGTCCAGCACCGTCTGCCCATCGAGCTCGCCATCGACGGCCAGGCCGTCGAGCCACTCGAGGCACAGCGCGGTGGTGGCGTGGGTGCCGGTGCCGAAGGCAAGTCCCGGGTCGAGAATGAGGTTGACCGCGTCCGCTTCCGGCGGCTCGATCCAGCTGGGCACGATCCACAGCCGCTGGCCCATCTTGAGCGGGGCGAAGTCGTCCATCCATTCGCGTTCCCAGTCGCGATCGGCGAGCAGCTCGTACTCGATGGTGGGGCAGGGCTCGCCGGGAACCTGTTCCGCCCAGGCGGCCTCGATGCGCGACAGCATCGCATCGATACCTTCGAGGTCGTCATAGAGCCCGGTGAGGATGGTCTCCTGCCAGAGCGGGGTGGTGCCACGGTCGGGCTCGAACACCGGATCGTCCTCGGCGTCCTGCAGGCCGATGGCGGTGGCGCCTTCTTCGAGCAGAAGCTCTTCGAGCGGTTCCGCCTGTTCCGGCGCGACGTGGGCGCGAAGCTGTAGCCAGGGCATGGCACTCTCCGAAAATGAGGGTGAAAACGCCGACGGGGTGGCCAGGCCACCCCGTCGAGGTCGTGATCGTGAAAGAATCAGCTGGCGAGCTTCTTCTCGAGGTAGTGGATGTTGACACCACCCTGGCGGAAGTAGCTGTCGCGTACCAGATCCTTCTGCAGATCGATGTTGGTCTTGATGCCTTCGACCAGCAGCTCGTCGAGCGCATTGCGCATGCGCGTCAACGCGATGTCGCGGCTGGCACCCCAGGTGATCAACTTGCCGATCAGCGAGTCGTAGTGCGGCGGTACGCTGTAACCGGTGTACATGTGCGAATCCATGCGCACGCCAAGACCTCCGGGGGCGTGGAACAGCGTGACCTTGCCAGGCGAGGGCATGAAGGTGCGCGCGTCCTCGGCGTTGATGCGGCACTCGAAGGCGTGACCGTCGAGCTTGACGTCTTCCTGGCGGATCGACAGCGGAAGCCCGGCGGCGATGCGCAGCTGCTCCTTGACGATGTCAACGCCGGTGACCATTTCGGTGACCGGGTGCTCGACCTGCACGCGGGTGTTCATCTCGATGAAGAAGAACTCGCCGTCCTCGTAGAGGAACTCGAAGGTGCCGGCGCCGCGGTAGTTGATCTCGATGCACGCCTCGCGGCAGGCTTCGAGCACCTTGGCACGGGCCTCGGGGTCGAGTCCCGGCGCCGGCGCTTCTTCCAGGACCTTCTGGTGACGACGCTGCAGCGAGCAGTCGCGATCATAGAGGTGGATGGCGTTGCCCTGGCCATCGGCCAGCACCTGGACTTCCACGTGGCGCGGCTTCTCGAGGAACTTCTCCATGTACACGGTGCCATCGCCGAAGGCGGCGTGGGCTTCGGTGCGGGTCACGGTGATCGCCGACAGCAGATGCCCTTCGGTGTGCACCACGCGCATGCCGCGACCGCCGCCGCCGGCAGCGGCCTTGATGATCACCGGGTAGCCGATGCGTTGGGCGGTGGCGAGGTTGGTGGCATCGTCGTCGCCCAGCGGGCCGTCGGAGCCGGGAACGGTCGGCACGCCCGCCGCTTTCATCGCCTCGATCGCGCTGACCTTGTCGCCCATCAGGCGAATGGTCTCGGCGCGCGGGCCGATGAAGGTGAAGCCCGAGCGCTCGACCTGTTCGGCGAAGTTGGCATTCTCGGACAGGAAGCCGTAGCCGGGGTGTATGGCGCTCGAATCGGTGACTTCCGCGGCGCTGATCAGCGCGGGAATGTTGAGGTAGGACTGGGCCGACGGTGCCGGCCCGATGCAGACCGCTTCGTCGGCCAGGCGCACGTGCATCAGGTCGCGGTCGGCCTTGGAGTGCACCGCGACGGTCTTGATCCCTAGCTCTTTACAGGCGCGTAGAATGCGCAGGGCAATCTCGCCGCGGTTCGCGATAAGTACCTTGTCCAGCATGGGAGAATCCACCCGTTTTGAAATGAAAGAGTTAAGCGATGACGACCATGGGCTGGTCGAACTCCACCGGCTCGCCGTCTTCCACCAGGATGGCCTCTACCACGCCGTCGCGATCGGCTTCGATCTGGTTCATCATTTTCATGGCTTCGACGATGCACACGGTATCGCCACGCTTCACGGTATCGCCCACTTCGACGAAGGACTTCGCACCCGGCGCCGGGCTGCGGTAGAAGGTGCCGACCATCGGCGAGTTCACCGCTTCACCGCGGAAGCTGGTGGTCGGTGCTTCGGCTGCTGCATCGGCGCTTGCCGCAGGAGCGGCGGCGGCCGGTGCGGGCTGTGCAGGTGCGCCGTAGCCGTAGTGCGGCATGGGCTGGGGCTGCCAGGTCGATCCATCGGGATGACGGCTGATGCGCACCGACTCCTCGCCTTCCTGAATCTCGATCTCGCTGATGTTGGATTCTTCGAGCAGCTCGATGAGTTTTTTGACCTTGCGAATATCCATGGAGTGGGCCCCGGTAATGGTGAATGGCTCAAAGGGAGTCGCATCGCGTCTGAAACGGACGTTCAAGAGCGCAGTAAACCGTGCGGTAAAATTGACAGAAAGCTGCACGTTGACGAACGTTGAGCGCTTGGCGACCGTAAAAACGTCTGTTTGCACTATGGAGGCGGAGTTTGCCGAAAAACCCACGTGTTGTCCAGTATCGGCCGCCCCTGAGCGCCGACGGTCTGTCGATGAGGGTCAAACGCCCTGTTCGCCGCGAACGTAGCGCTTGAGCGAGTCGAGGTGGGCGGCGAGCGCCTCGGCGTCCACCTCGCCCTGAATGCGCGCAGCGCGCACCTCGCGCTCGCCCTCGAAGAACAGCAGGCTCGGCGGGCCGAAAAGCTCGAAGGCCTGCAATGCCGCGCGGCTCTGCGCCGTGGTGTCGGTCACGTCGACGGCGATGAGCGTCACGTCGTCGAGCGCCTCGACAACGCGCGGGTCGGGATAAACGTCGCGCTCCATCAGCTTGCAGGAGATGCACCACTGCGCGGTGAAATGGACGAAGGCGAGCCCCCCGTCGGTGCGCGAAAGCGCCTGCTCGAGCCCCTCGAGACCGTCGACGGTCTCGAACGCCAGCGCGCGGGTCGGCTCGGCAGTAGAGGGAGTGAAGCCCTGTAGCGGCCGCAGCGGATCGCCTGCGCCCTGGGCCGCGCCGAAGACCAGCGCCACGCCCCAGGCGAGCAGCATCACGCCCAGCGTCTGGCGTGCCCGTGCGGCATTCGATGACGCCCTGGAGGTGAGCGCCCCGAGGGCCAGGGCGGCCTTGATGGCCAGCGCCGCCCAGAGCAGCAGCGCCACCGGCGGCGCGACCAGACGCTCGATCATCCAGATCGCCACGCCGAACATCAGCAGGGCAAAGGCGACCTTCACACCGTTCATCCAGGCGCCGGAGCGTGGCAGCAAGGTAGTACCGAAGGTGCCGGCGAGCAGCAGCGGCAGCCCCATGCCAAGACCCAGCGCCAGCAGTGCCGCGCCGCCGGCCAGGGCGTCGCCGGTACTCGAGATGAACACCAGCGCCCCCGCCAGGGGCGCGGTGACGCAGGGCGACACCACCAGCACCGACAAGGCGCCCGCCACGGCGAGCCCGAGCGGGCCGCTTTGCTGGGCGCGCGCCTGCCAGCGCTCGACGGTCGCGGCGAGCCGCGGCGAAAGGCGCAGGTCGAAGGCCCCCAGCATGGCGAACGCGAACAGCGTAAAGAGCACCGCGAAGCCGATCAGCACCGGCGGCGACTGGAGCCGCGCCTGCAGGTTGAGACCGGCCCCAAACAGTCCCATCAGCACGCCCACGACGGCGTAGGTTGCCGCCATGCCCAGCACGTAGCTCGACGAGAGCACGAAGGCGCGGGGGCGGCTGGGGTTCTGGCCGACGATGATCGCGGCCAGGATCGGTAGCATCGGCAGCACGCACGGGGTGAAGGTCAACCCCAGACCGGCCAGGAAGAAAAGGCCGAGCGTCAACGGCAGGCTCGCCTGGCCGATCAGCGCGCTGAACCGGCCATCCTCGCTTTGCGGCGCCGTGAAGGCCTCGGCGTTGCTTCCGCTGGAAGCGGTGGCGGCGGCGTTCGTTTCGTCTTCCCAGCCAGCGAAAGCGGCGGGCGCCGTGGTCTGTGCTGCTTCGAGGGTGATGGTTTCCGGCGGATAGCAAAGCCCTGCATCGGCGCAGCCTTGAAAGCGGAAGTCGAGACTGAGCGGGCCATCTTGCGGTGCGTCGAAGGGCGCCTCGAACACCAGCTGGTGGCGAAAGACGTAGGCATCACCGACGAACTCGTCGGTGATGTGCTCGCCTTGCGGGATGTTCAAGGCGCCGAGCTGTGCGTCTGCTCCTCGCTCGCCGCTCGGGTTCAGGTCGAGCTGATGGCGGTAGAGATAGTAGCCATCGTGGATCGTGACGCCGACGTAGACCCGCTCGCCGTCTTGCCAGGCCTGGCTCTGGAAGGCTTCATTGACGGGCAGGAAATCGGAGGATTGGCTCTGGGAGAACCACTGGGCCTGGGCAAGCAAGGGAAGCCCGAGCAGTAGCCACAGCAACATCAAGCGCTTGGTCGATAACACGGTAAATCCTTGGCGATCGTATCCTCGCCATCTTAACGCAGGCACCTTCGCTCGCGTAGCGGCTGCGGTGACGTGCCGCGCAGGCAGGCGGCTATAACGCAGGAAGGCCGCTCGCGGCGGCCTTCCTGCAGTAGATCGAATGTTACGCCTTCTGGTAGGCGGCAGCGGACTTCTCGATGGCCTTGCGCGCGGCGTCCACGCCTTCCCAGGACTCGACCTTCACCCACTTGCCTTTTTCGAGATCCTTGTAGTTCTCGAAGAAATGCGCGATCTGCTGACGCAGAAGCTCGGGCAGGTCGGTCACTTCCTGAACGTCGTCGTAGAGCGTGCTGAGTTTCGGGTGCGGCACGCACACGAGCTTGGCGTCTTCGCCGGCTTCGTCGGTCATGTTGAGGATGCCGACCGGGCGCGCGCGGATGATGCTGCCCGGCGCTACCGGGTGCGGAGTGACGACCAACGCATCGAGCGGGTCGCCGTCGTCGGCCAGGGTGTGTGGGATGAAGCCGTAGTTCGCCGGGTAGAACATCGGGGTCGCCATGAAGCGGTCAACCAGCAGGGCACCCATGTCCTTGTCGATCTCGTACTTGATGGGCGCGTGGTTGGCCGGAATCTCGATCGCAACAAAGATGTCGTTGGGCAGATCCTTACCAGCGGGGATGTTGTCGAAATTCATTTGAAGTCCTTAACTTGGCGTTTTGCGTGCGGGGTCTAAGCGGTTGATGTACTGCGTAATTGCGAGGAATTATACGAACAAGCCCGCTGGATTACCAATTCGGCGTCTTCTGCAGGCGCTTTTTTTGGCATCGCGGGGCGATGAGTGCGCTTCGCGACGCCACCGACTTTTGGCGGGGCATCGCAAGGCCGGTACAACGTGTATCATTGCACCCAACGCAAGGGCCGTCCGACACGGCCACGACCAGCCAGGGCCAAGGAGGACGAGTTGGCGCATGCACAGTTACTGATCAGCTACGGTCAGGCGTTTGTCGCCCCGGACCGGCGCAAGCATAGAAGCTCGATGTCGGTGCGCATACCGGAGTCGCCGCTGCTGTCGACCAAGGGCGCCTGCGCGGTGATCAGCGACTCCATCTCGCGCAACACCATGGCCAAGCAGGCCGGCGATCTGAGCGTGCGCGGCTTTCTGGCCGACTACTTCTCGACGCCGGAGCACTGGGACGTCAAGACGTCGGCAACCCGGGTGATGCTGGCGCTCAACAGCTGGTGCTACAGCCAGAGTCAGCACGTCAAGGAGGGGAGCTTCGTCTCCTCGATGTCTGCCATGGTGTTTCGCGGCCGCGACTCCTTCCTGTTCCACATGGGCGATACGCTGGTGTTTCGCCTGCGTGGCGCGGAGTTTGAGCAGCTCACCCGGGACCACGTCACCGATGTGGGCGGCTATCGCTACCCCTCCCGGGCGCTGGGTATGGATGGCAGCCTCGACATCGACTACACCCCCTTGCCGCTCAAGCAGGGTGACTTCTTCGTCTTCACCACCCAGGGCGTGCGCGGCACCCTGATGCCCTCGGACTATGTGCGCCTGATTCGCGCGAACGCCAGCGATCTCGACGCCGCCTGCGAGCGCCTGGCGGCGGAAGCCAAGCAGCGCGCCCAGGAGCGCGGCTACGGCGGCGACCAGTTCTGCTTCCAGATCCTGCGTATCGACGAGCTTCCCGAGGAGGCCGAAAGCGATCCGGCCCTGATCTACGGCGACCTGCCGATCCCGCCGGAGCTCTCCCCGGGCCAGCGCCTCGACGGCATGGAAGTCGAGCGGGTGCTGTCGCGCAATGCCCAGTCGAGGGTCTACAAGGTGCGCGACAGTCATACCGGCCGCACCATGGTGATGAAGGCGCCAAGCCCCGAGCTTTCGCTGAGAAACGCCTACCTGGAGCATTTCCTGCTCCAGCAGTGGGTGGTGGAACGGGTCAACTCGCCTTTCGTGATCAAGGTGATCACCCCGGCGCGGCCGCGACGCTATCTCTACTACCTGATGGAGTACGTCGAGAGCGAGACCCTCAAGCAGTGGGCCGACCGCCATCCCCAGGCGAGCCTCAAGCAGCGCCTGGACATCGCCAATCAGCTCGGCAAGGCGGTCCAGGCACTTCATCACCGCGACATCATCCACCAACTGGTCACGCCGGACAACGTGTTGATCGACCAGCACGGCCAGGTGGTGCTGGCGGACTTCAGCGCCTGCCACATGCGCGACATGGAGGGGCACAAAAACTCCGGCGAGCTGCTGCGCCAGGTAGGGTTCACCGAGCATACGGCCCCCGAATATGCCCTTGGCGATCGCATCGGGCGGCGCAGCGACCAGTATTCGCTGGCGTCCACGGTCTACTGGCTGCTCACCGGGGCGTTGCCCTACAGCCTGACGCCGGATCGCCTGCGCAGCCACACCGACCTCGAGTCGCTGACCTACAAGAGCGCGCGCAGCGTCAACCCCGAGATCACCCCGGCACTCGACGACGCCTTGCGCCGGGCACTGGACCCGCAGCGGGCGCTGCGCTTTCGGCGCATGTCGGAGCTTCTGCACGCCTTTCGCGTGCCCCTGGGGCGGGCACCGGCGCCGGAAGAGCCGCGCCGCGAGCCTCGGCGCTTCTGGCAAGGGGTGGCGGGAATCCTGCTCCTGCTGCTCGTGCTCTCCTGGCTCCTGCGCTAGGCCGCAACAAAAAACGGGGCGATGTCATCGCCCCGTCTTCCGTTCAAGCAGCGCCGCGTCGGCGTTTGCCTACAGCGAGAATGCCGGCAGCTTCTTCTCCACCTTGGCGAGCGTGAGCTTGGCGACCTTGGGCAGGCCGTTCTCGAAGGGCGGAAAATCCTCGCCTTGGATGAGCGGCGAGAGGTAGTCGCGGCACGCCTGGGTGATCGCCAGGCCATCCTCGGAGATGAACTCGCGGGGCATGAACTTCTCCTGGTTGGCGATCTGCGAAAGCGGCGCCGAGATCACGTCCCACTGGTAGGGCGCCTGGCTTACGCGGCGAATCGCCGGCATCATCGAGTTCTTGCCCGCCAGCGCCAGGCTGACCGCCTCGCGTCCCACGGCGTAGGCCTGCTCGACGTCGGTCTTGGAGGCCAGGTGGCGAGCGGCGCGCTGCAGGTAATCCGCCACCGCCCAGTGGTACTTGTAGCCCAGGTCCTGCTTGACCATGCCGGCGAGCGTCGGCGCCACGCCGCCGAGCTGGCGGTGGCCGAAGGCGTCGGTATTGCCGGCGTCGGCCAGGAAGGTACCGTCCTCGTAGCGCGCCCCTTCGGAAACCACGATCACGCAGTAGCCGTACTTCTTGACGCTCTCGTCGACCCGCGCCATCACCGCGCGACGATCGAACGCCACTTCCGGGAAGATGATCAGATGCGGCGGCTCGCCTTCGCCTTCACCGGCAAGGCCACCGGCGGCGGCGATCCAGCCGGCGTGACGGCCCATCACTTCGAGCACGAATACCTTGGTGGAGGTGGCGCACATCGAGGCGATATCGAGCGACGCCTCGCGGGTGGAGGTGGCGATGTACTTGGCCACGCTGCCGAAGCCCGGGCTGTTGTCGGTGATCGGGAGGTCGTTGTCCACGGTCTTGGGCACGTGGATGGCGGTCAGCGGGTAGCCGAGCTTCTCGGAGAGCTGCGATACCTTCAGGCAGGTGTCGGCGCTGTCGCCGCCGCCGTTATAGAAGAAGTAGCGGATGTCATGAGCCTTGAACACCTCGATCAGGCGCGCGTACTGGGCGCGGTGGGTCTCGATGTCCTTGAGCTTGTAGCGGCACGACCCAAACGCGCCACCCGGCGTGTGTCTGAGCGCAGCGATCGCTTCGTCGCTCTCCTGGGTGACGTCGATCAGGTCTTCGGTCAGCGCGCCGATGATGCCGTTGTGGCCGGCGTACACCTTGCCGATCTGGTCGGGTGCCTGACGGCAGGCTTCGATAACGCCGCAGGCGCTTGCGTTGATGACGGCGGTGACGCCACCGGACTGGGCGTAGAAGGCGTTATGCTGGGCCATGGAAACGTCTTGACTCCTGATTCGATTGGTTGGAGCGCCGCACAGCGAGGGTCGCTTCAGCGGACGCCATAAATGGCGCGAAGTTTAGCCTAAAGGCGCGCCGGGCACCACGGGGTCACTCCGGCGCGTCGAGCTCCTGCTCCTGCTGGGCCAGCCGCCAGCCGCCCAGGTCCTTGTAGCGGTTGACCATGGCGCAGAAGAGCTCCGCGGTACGTTCGGTGTCGTAGCGTGCCGAGTGCGCGGCCTTGTTGTCGAACTCGATGCCCGCCGCCCGGCAGGCGCGAGCCAGCACGGTCTGGCCGTAGACGAAGCCGGCGAGCGTGGCGGTATCGAAGCTCGAGAACGGATGAAAGGGGCTGCGCTTGACGTTGCAGCGGTTGGAGGCGGCGTTGAGAAAGCCGTGATCAAAAGCCGCGTTATGGCCGACCAGGATCGCCCGCGAGCAGTTGTGGGCCTTGACCGACTTGCGGATCGGGCGAAAGATCTCGGCAAGCGCATCGGCCTCGGACAAGGCCACCTGCTTGCGCAGCGGGTCGTCCAGATTGATGCCGGTGAAGTCCAGCGCCGACTGCTCGACGTTCGCGCCTTCGAAAGGCGTGACGTGGAAGGCGTAGGTCTCGTCGGGCAGCAGGTTGCCGTCGGAATCCATCGTCAGCGTCACGGCGGCGATCTCGAGAAGCGCATCGCGCTGGGCATCGAACCCTCCCGTTTCCAGATCGATGACGACCGGTAGATAACTGCGAAATCGCTGGGCCATCATTTCACGGGCTATTGCCTCGCTCATGCAGCTCTCCTTGGTAAAGCGAGTAGTCGGTAAGGTAAGCGTAACGGCAAGCCACCGCTAACAGTCGCGTGATTCTAGCAGCTTTGCGCGGGCTTCGCCCTCGACGGTGTTCGCCGGACAGCGAGGGCGCTATACTCGTGCGGTAATTCATGCGTTGACGCCGGCAGCCCGCCTGCAGGCGTCGTTGACCTAGAGGAGTGAAGAATGTCCGATGTCAAGAAGGTTGTGCTGGCCTATTCCGGTGGCCTGGACACATCCGTGATCGTCAAATGGCTGCAAGAGACCTACCAGTGTGAAGTCGTGACCTTCACAGCCGACATCGGCCAAGGGGAAGAAGTCGAGCCCGCCCGCGCCAAGGCGCAGGCCCTCGGCGTGAAGGAGATCTACATCGAAGATCTTCGCGAGGAGTTCGTGCGCGACTACGTCTACCCGATGTTCCGTGCCAACACCATCTACGAAGGCGAGTACCTGCTGGGTACCTCCATCGCGCGTCCTTTGATCGCCAAGCGCCTGATCGAGATCGCCAACGAGACCGGCGCAGACGCCATCTCCCACGGCGCTACCGGCAAGGGCAACGACCAGGTGCGCTTCGAGCTCGGCGGCTACGCGCTCAAGCCCGGCGTCAAGGTCATCGCCCCCTGGCGCGAGTGGGACCTGACCTCCCGCGAGAAGCTGATGGCCTACTGCGAAGAGCACAGCATTCCCGTCGACTTCGCCAACAAGAAGAAGAAATCGCCGTACTCCATGGATGCCAACCTGCTGCACATCTCCTACGAGGGCGGCATTCTGGAAGATCCCTGGGCGGAAGCCGAAGAGGACATGTGGCGCTGGAGCGTTTCGCCGGAAGCCGCGCCCGAGACGCCGACCTATGTCGAGCTGACCTTCGAGAAGGGTGACATCGTCGCCATCGATGGCGAAGCGCTCAAGCCCCACGAGGTGCTCGAGAAGCTCAACAAGCTCGGCGGCGACAACGGCATCGGCCGTCTCGACATCGTCGAGAACCGCTACGTGGGCATGAAGTCCCGTGGCTGTTACGAAACCCCCGGCGGCACCATCATGCTGCGCGCCCACCGCGCCATCGAGTCGCTGACTCTCGATCGTGAAGAGGCGCACCTGAAAGACCAGCTGATGCCCAAGTACGCCGAAGTGATCTACAACGGCTACTGGTGGAGTCCGGAGCGGCGCATGCTGCAGGCCGCCATCGACGAGACCCAGGGCAACGTGTCGGGTGTCGTGCGCATGAAGCTCTACAAGGGCAATGCCACCGTGGTGGGCCGCAAGTCCGAGCAGTCGCTGTTCGACGAATCGATCGCCACCTTCGAGGACGACGCCGGCGCCTACGACCAGAAGGATGCCGAGGGCTTCATCAAGCTCAACGCGCTGCGCCTGCGCATCGCGGCAGGCAAGGGTCGCAAGCAAAGCTGATCCCGAGCGGCCAGCGTGGCTGGCCGCTTTTTTTTGCGCTCGCTCGTAACACGATGTCAGGAAATGGCCATGTTCAAGAAACTGTTTTCAGGCCTGATGGGCGGTGGCGATAAGCCGTCCACCGGCACAAGGCCTGCCGAGCCCGTGCACTACCAGGATTACACGATCGTCTCGCAACCGGATTCGCAAGGCGGCCAGTTCCGGGTGAGCGGCACGATCACCAAGGAAGGCGCCGATGGGCGCACTCGGGAGCACCGCTTCGAGCGCTCGGACATGCTGCCCGGGCGCGAGGCCTGCGACGAGATGATGGTGGCCAAGGCCAAGCGTTATATCGATGAGGTAGGCGAGGCAATGTTCGAGGCAGATCCCCGCGAGGCGTCAACACCCTAGGGCCGACCGACGTCTAGGGGTGCGTCTTGTTCATCCAGCGCTGCGCCTCGATCTCGGCCTCTTCCAGCAGCGTATCGGGCAGCGTGCCGACAGGCTCGCCAAGCTCGGCGGACTCCACGTCACTCAACAGGGCGCCCAGTCTCCCTGCGCGTTGAGTCAAGGCCTTGGCCTGATCCAAAGTCAGCGGCAGTTCCTGAATCAGCGTCTCGAGCTCCACATCCAGAATCATCGGCATGTGCGAGAAAAGCCCCAGCATGAAACCTTCCTCTTCGTCCACGCGACGCTCGGACGCCACTCGTTGGCAGGCCAGCGCTCGGGTGAGCCCCTTGATGACCTCGAGCTTGCTGGCAGGGCCGTGACTTGCCAGCAGCGTGATGGTGACCAGCATTCTGAGTTCGACCACCCCCAGGCGTTCGATCGATGTCTCGAGCGTGGCGCAAGCGCTGGCGTCGGCGTGGGTCGCGGCTCCTGCCCGTTTCAATACCGCCTCGGTCAAGTAGGTATCCTTGGCGATCAAGCGAGATAGATCGTCGACATCGATCTCGCTGCGATAGAGTTTGGTGATCAACAGCAGGTGGGTGAGACTCGAGGCGTCTCGGCGCGTGACATGAGAGCGTTGAATGCGCGGGCGCTCGTAGAAGTAGCCCTGAAAGAGTGAAAAGCCGAGCGCCTTGCAGCGGTCGAAGGCTTCGTGAGTTTCCACGCGTTCGGCGAGCAGGGTGAAACCCTGCGCTCTCAACGATTCGATCTGGGCGAGCGGCAGCTCGCGAGAGACGTCGAACTTGACGATATGGCAATGATCGAGCAGCGAGTCGTGATCCTGGTCGGTCTGAAAATCATCGAGTGCCAGGGTATAACCCATGGCCTTGAGATGGGCCATGGCGTCGCGAACCGCCGCGGTAGGGGGCGTGGACTCGAGCACTTCCAGCACGATGCGATCGGTGGGCAGGCGACACAGCTCCGAATTGAGCAGCCATTGTTCGGAAACGTTGACGAACAAGGTGCGCTGATCGCAAAGCGTCTCCAGTCCGATCTCGTAGATGGCCACCGCGCAGGCGCGCGCGGTCGCCTGCACATCGTCGTCGATGGTTGCCGTTCTCGCACGGTGATGATGACGGTAGAGCAGTTCATCGGCGACATGGTTGAGGTCGACATCGACGATGGGTTGTAGCGCGATGGTGTAACCCGGGGACGCTGGTTTCGGTACGCTCCTTGTCATCAACTCCATGGCCCCCAGGATCTCGTCATATAGTATGAGATTTAGCCTTCATGGCACTAAAAAAGTGGTTATAACGCATTAAAGTACAGAAAATGCGGAAATTTGCTCTTAACCCACGTTATCCAGTCTACAGCGATTGTTTGAAAGTTCGTAATGGAATCGGCTTTTTCAGCGGCTGCCATCGTTCTTGGCGTAAGCGCTTTTCTGTAGCTCCAGGAGCTGGGCCAGGGTGGAGACATTGCGCGTTTTCAGACGGGGAAGCAGCGCCAGCCAAAGCCTTGCGGCCAGGCGCGCATCCCCCAGCGCGGTATGTCGGTCATGGAGCGGGCATTCGAGGTCGTAACGCGTGGCCAGCGCGTCCAGGTCGTGCTCATCGAGGGCCTTGTCGAGTGCCTTCGAGATCAGGAGCGTATCGAGCACCGGGTGAGTAAGCGTCACGCTGGCGGGACGCAGAGCCAGGAGATCGAATGAGGCGTTGTGGGCCAGCAGGATCGCCTCTCCGATGAAGGCCTGAAACTGCGCGAAGACCGCCGGCAGGGAGGGAGCGTTCTCGACATCCTCATCGCGCAGACCATGAATGGCGGTACTCGCGGCGGGGATCGGGCGGTGCGGATTCACCAGCGCCTCGAAAGTGTCGTCCACCTGCAGTCGGGCATTGACGATGCGGCAGGCCCCGAGGCTCACGATGCGGTCGTTGCCGCGCAGGTCGAGCCCGGTGGTCTCGGTATCGAAGGCGACGATCTCGAGCTGCTCGATAGGGCGCTCACCCAGCGGGGTACCGGGCGATAAGTGGTAGGCGATATCGAAGTCATGGAATTCTGGGCGCGGCGGGCGTCGCGCCGGCGGTGCCTGGCGCGGGTCCAGGTCTGGAAGCGACACGCACAGTCGGGCGCGGCCTGCGCTTGTATCCGCGTCGCTCCACAGGTCGCTTCCATGCAGGTCCAGCACGTCCTCGACGCTCGGTGCCAGGGGAAGCGATTCGAGTCGCACCGCTCGCCAACCCTGAAGCGTGGCGGCATCGACGGCGTCGCCCGTCCAGCTCAAGGCGAGCCAGCGACGTTCGCCGTCGCGCTTGAGCTCTCCTTCGAATTCGCCGCGCGGGAACTCGCCGTGCAGCCTTTTGATCAAGGCATCGAACAGCGCCACGAGCGATGGCGCATGGCCCGTGAAGCCATCCGGCGCACCGATGGGCATGATCAGCTTGTGCGCCGGGTCGAGCTGCTCGTCCAGAACGTCCCAGAAGGTATCCGACCAGATCGGGCGCCACTGCTCGCTCTGCAGCCTCAGCGAAGCCATCATGCTCCCCAGTGCCAGAGTTTCAGGCTTTGCCTCGAGGGCCTGCTGAATCTGAGTTCGCGTTTCCAGCTGGGCCTGCCAGGTGTGAGTGACGTCACGCAGCGTGATCAGCACCTCGGCAGGGTCAGCGCAGAGCCGCGTGAGATTGACTGACAGCGTGCGTTCGGCAAGCCTTGCAAGCATTTCGCGGGGAAGCGGCGCCTTGGTCGGGTCGCTATCGATCAGCGCCTGAAAGCGTGTGATCAGGGCAGGGTCGGTGAACAGGGTGTCCAGGCGCTTGCCGAGCCCGAGCGCGCTAGGGGCGGGGAAGAACGCCTCGGCCGCCGGGTTGAACAGCAGAACGCGTCGATGCTCGTCGCATACCACGATGGGTGTGTCGAGATGCTGAAGCAGCGTCTCGAGGGCCTGGCGAACGCGTCGGGCATCGAGCGCGCCCTCCTGGCGCGCCTGCTCGCGGCGGTCGTGCTCGTCCTTCAGGCGAGACGTGATATGGACGAGTTCCGGCGCCAGGCCCGCCAGCCAGCCGTCAGGTGGCGTGAACGAGGCGTCCGGGTTGGCGAGAAGCCTTGCCAACTGCGCATGCAGCGTGCGAAGTGGCCGAAACAGGTGCCGCTCCAGCAGAAAGCCCACCGCCAGCAGCGTGAGGCCGCCGGACAGCGAGCCCAGCCAGAGCGCTGCTCGTGGCGCGCCGGAGAGCAGCAGGCGACTGTCGAGCCAGGTCGCAAAAATGGCGCCGCCTACCAGGCCGAGACCGCCGAGCAGGAGCCATCCGCCCACCAGCGCCTGCCGCCTCGGTAGCCCTTCAACCATGTCGGGTGCTCACTCGGGTAGGGGGGCGCGGGCGATCAACAGCGGTGACGACCATGGGGCATTCTCCTGCGCGAAGCGAAATGTCTTCAAGCTTAATGACAGCCCATCGGGGTGCCTAGGCGACCTTAGGTGCAAATCCTTGCCGACCCGGATGGCCAGGCCTTGGTATACTCGAACTTCTTGCCAAGACGCTGGGATGACAAGGTTTTTTGATGCGGGTATTGCTACTCTCGGCTTACGAGGCGGTTAGCCACCGCTATTGGGCGGATCAGCTGACGGCGCGCCTCGATGATCTGGAGTGGACGCGGCTGAGCCTTGCCCCGCGCCACTTCGCCTGGCGCATTCGCGGCAATCCCCTGAGCTGGTGGCTCAAGGAGCACGCTACCTTGAGCCAGCCCTTCGATGTGGTGCTCGCCACCTCGATGGTCGATCTGGCCACCCTCGTCGGACTTTTCCCGCACCTCGGTCGTGCGCGCAAGATCGTCTACTTTCACGAGAATCAGTTCGCCTATCCGAGCTCGAGCGATCAAGTGCCGCCGGTAGAGGCGATGATGGTGAATCTCTATGCGGCCCTGGCCGCCGATGACATCGTCTTCAACACGGCCTACAACCGCGACTCCTTCATCGACGGCGCACGGGCATTCTTGAAGAAGATGCCGGACAACCTGGCGGCCGCCCGCCCGCTGGAAGCGCTGCGAGCACGCGCGCGCATCTTGCCGGTGCCGTTGGTCGCGCGGGAGAAAACCGCCGCCGGTATCATAGCCTCGAGACGTATCCTGTGGAACCACCGCTGGGAGTACGACAAGAATCCGGAAGACTTCTTCGCGGTACTGTTCCGGCTCAGCGAAGAAGGCGTCCCTTTTGAACTCGCCGTAGTGGGCCAGCGCTTTCGCGGTGAGCCGGCGGTGTTCGAGCAGGCACGCACCCGCCTGGATGAACACATCGTCTGCTGGGGACCACAGGAGCCCGGGGTGTATCGTCGCTTGCTGGAGGGCGGGGGTATCGTGGTCTCGACCACCTGGCACGAGTTTCAAGGCCTGGCTCTGATGGAGGCGGCCCAGTGCGGCGCACGACCGCTGGTGCCCGAGCGGCTCTGCTTTCCCGAACTCTATCCCGACGCCTACCGCTATGACGGCACGGTCGAAGGGCTTTATCAGCGGCTCGCGGCGTGGCTTCTCGAGCCTGCATGCCAGCCGCCGCCGCTGGATACCCGCGCCTGGGAGTGGCCGAACTGGGAAGATGCCTACAGGACGCTGCTCAAAGCTCCACCTTCTCCTTGAATTCGCACAGATCTTCGATGATACAGCTGCCGCAGCGCGGCTTGCGGGCGATGCAGGTGTAGCGCCCATGCAGGATCAGCCAGTGGTGGGCGTCCTGCTTGAACTCGCGCGGCACATGGCGCTCGAGCTTGCGTTCGACCTCCACCACGTCCTTACCCTTGGCAAGGCCAGTGCGGTTGGAAACCCGAAAGATATGGGTATCCACCGCAATGGTCGGCACGCCGAAGGCGGTATTGAGAATCACGTTGGCGGTCTTGCGCCCCACGCCGGGCAGCGCCTCCAGCGCCTCGCGGGTGCGCGGCACCTCGCCGTCGTGGCGCTCGACGAGAAGCTGGCAGGTCTTCATTAGGTTCTGCGCCTTGGTATTGAACAGCCCGATGGTCTTGATGTACTCCTTCAGGCCCTCGAGGCCGAGCGCGAGGATCGCCTGTGGTGTGTTGGCGACGGGGAAGAGCTTCGCCATCGCCTTGTTGACGCCGACATCGGTCGCCTGGGCGGAGAGCAGCACGGCGGTGAGAAGCTCGAAGGGCGAGCTCCAGTTGAGCTCGGTGGTCGGATGCGGGTTCTCGGCCCGCAGGCGCGAGAAGATCTCGAAGCGCTTTTGCTGATTCATTGACTCGTTTCCGATTCGAGCGCGGTTTGAGCGTCGTCGACGACCTGCTGGGCTTTCTGGAGCTGCTGCTCCACCCGGGCGATGTCGTCGGCGCCCTGCTGGCGCTTGGCATGAGCGAGCTGCTGGCGCACGTGGCGAAGCGACTGCTCGGCGGCTTTCAAGGCCAGGCGCTTCTGGTGACGTCGGGTGGCGCTGGTGTCCTCGCTGGGCGATGACCCTTGCGCTGCATTCAGGGCAAGATCGATCCTTTCGATCTCGCGGCGGTGCTGCTCGATCTGATCAGCCAGCGCCTGGCGCTCGGGGCACTCATCGAGGGCATCCCGCTTGCGCTCGAGGCGCTTCAAGGCCGCCGCCTGTCTTGCACGGCTGGCGCGCAGCGCGCTTGGCGAGGCGGCCGGGGAGGGCTTGCTTGCGGTGGGCTCGGGCGGCTCAGGTCTCGCCACCCGCGCCGCCCGCCGGGCGCGCTTGGCGTCCTGCTCCTGCGCCAGGCGGTGGTTGCGGGCGATGAAGCGTTCACGCCCCTTGATGGCGCGCCGCTCCAGGTACGCCTGGCGCTGCGCTTCGGAATCCGCCTGGTGCCATTGCGGGTGGGGCACCAGGTCGATGCAGTCCACCGGGCAGGGCGCCACGCAGAGCTCGCAGCCGGTGCACTCGTCCTCGATCACCGTGTGCATCTGCTTGGCCGCGCCCAGAATCGCATCCACCGGGCAGGTCTGGATGCATTTGGTGCAGCCAATGCACTCGGCCTCGCGAATCACCGCAAGTGTCGGCGCCTGGGGCGGCTCGGCAAGCGCGATGACCGGCCGGCCGGTGAGTCCGGCCAGCCGTTTGAGGGTCTCGTCGCCGCCGGGCGGGCAGCGGTTGATCGCCTCGCCCCGGGCGATCGCCTCGGCGTAGGGCCGGCAGCCCTCGAAGCCGCACTTGGTGCACTGGGTCTGGGGAAGCTCGGCATCGATGGCGTCGATCAACTGCTCGGCTGCCACGTTACATCACCCGCTGGCCCGGCTTGGCGCCGCTGTCCGGCGACATCAGGTAGATGCCCTCGTCGTCGCCGGCGGCCAGCACCATGCCCTCGGAAAGACCGAAGCGCATCTTGCGCGGCGCCAGGTTCGCCACCATCACCGTCAGGCGCCCCTCGAGCGCTTCCGGCGAGTAGGCGCTGCGAATGCCGGAGAAGACGTTGCGCGTCTCGCCGCCGAGATCGAGCGTCAGTTGCAAGAGCTTGTCGGCACCCTCGACGTACTGCGCCTTGGCGATCCGCGCGATACGCAGATCCACCTTGGCGAAGTCGTCGAAGCCGATCTCCGCCGCGATCGGCTCGTCGGCCAGCGGCCCCTTCAGGGCTTCCTTGAGCTTCTGCTCTTCCACCAGGTCCTCCTTGGACGCCTCGATCATGGCGTCGATCCTGTCGCGCTCGATGCGCGTCATCAGCGGCTTGAACTTCTCGATGGCGTGGTCGGTCAGCACCGTGGTGCGGCTCGCCCAGTCGAGCGTGTCGAGCTTGAGAAAGCGCTGCGCTTCAAGGGCCATGGCCGGCACCACCGGGGCGAGATAGACCATCAGCTGGCGGAACAGGTTGATGCCCACGGAGCAGATTTCCAGCACCTGCTGCTCGCGGCCTTCCTCCTTGGCCAGCGCCCAGGGCGCCTGATCGGCGATGTAGGTATTGGCGTCGTCGGCAAGCTCCATGATCTTGCGCATGGCGCGGCCGAACTCGCGGGCCTCGAAGTCCCGGGCGATGACGTCGCCGGCCTGGATGAAGCGCTCGACCAGCTCGGGTTCGGCACAGCGCGCGGAAAGCCGGCCGCCGCCGAGTTTCTTGACGAAGCCCGCGCAGCGGCTGGCGATGTTGACCACCTTGCCGACCAGGTCCGCGTTGACGCGGGCGGCGAAATCCTCGAGGTTCAAGTCGAGATCGTCGACGCCTGCGCTCAGCTTGGCGGCGAAGTAGTAGCGCAGGTACTCCGGGTTCAGATGCTCGGCGTAGGTGGCGGCCTTGATGAAGGTGCCGCGGGACTTCGACATCTTGGCGCCGTCGACGGTCAGAAAACCGTGGCAGTTGACCGCCGTGGGCGTGCGCATCCCGGCGCCGTGGAGCATCGCCGGCCAGAACAGGGCGTGGAAGTAGACGATGTCCTTGCCGATGAAGTGGTACACCTCGGCGTCGGAGTCCTTGTGCCAGAAGCTGTCGAAGTCGATGCCTTCGCGATCGCACAGGTTCTTGAAGCTCGCAAGGTAGCCGATCGGCGCGTCGAGCCAGACGTAGAAGTACTTGCCCGGCGCGTCCGGGATCTCGAAGCCGAAGTAGGGCGCGTCGCGAGAGATGTCCCACTCGTTGAAGCCGGACTCGAACCACTCCATCAGCTTGTTGCGAATCTGCGGCTGAACGTGACCGTCGTTGATCCACGCCTTCAGGAACTCGCTGAAGTCCGGCAGCTTGAAGAAGTAGTGGGTCGAGCTTCTGATTTCCGGCGTGGCACCCGAGATCGCCGAGACCGGATCGATCAGCTCCGCCGGGGTGTAGGTGGCGCCGCACTTCTCGCAGTTGTCGCCGTACTGATCACTGGAATGACACTTGGGGCAGGTGCCCTTGATGAAGCGATCCGCCAGGAACAGCCCCTTGACCGGATCAAACATCTGCTCGATGTCGCGGGTGGCGATGTGGCCCTGGTCGCGCAGGCGCGTGTAGATCTGCTCGCTGAACTGGCGGTTTTCCTCGGAGTGGGTGGAGTGGTAGTTGTGAAAGCCCACGCCGAAGGTGGCGAAGTCCGCCTGGTGGGCGTTCGAGACCCGCTCGATCAGCGTTTCCGGCGTGATGCCTTCCTGCTCGGCGCGCAGCATGATGGCAGTGCCGTGGGCATCGTCGGCGCACACGTAGTAGCAGTGGTGGCCGCGGCTTTTCTGGAAGCGGACCCAGATGTCGGTCTGGATGTACTCGAGAAGATGGCCCAGGTGAATGTCACCGTTGGCGTAGGGCAGGGCGCTGGTCACCAGTATGTTGCGCGGGGCGGAATTTGACATGATCGGGGGTGCTTCCGGTTGGGCAGTAACGAAAAAAAGTCGGCGAAGGAGGCGCTTCGCCGATCACGGTGTTCGCCGGGACAAGGGGCGGTCGGGCGTGGCGCGACTCAGTAGAGCGCCTGCTCCTCCTGCACTACCTCCTTGAGAAGCTCCAGAAAGAGCTTGTCCGCCTCGGAGTGCTCGGTGGGGTCCTCGGGAATGTGCACGCTGGTGGTGTCGGAAATCTCGTTGGCGATGCGCGCCATCACCGCCGGGCCCGAGCCTCCGGCCAGCTCATCGCGGGCGATGGAAAGCGACTGGCGCAGAATGTCGGGGTCCTGCAGAAGCTTGCGGATGAAACCACGCAACTCGTTGATGATGCGGGTTTTCTGGATTTCGGATGCAGACATGGAGCGCTCCTTGTCGGCCTGCCCGCGGGCAGGCCCAAAACCTTGTGGTGAATGCCTTGACCATAGCACTTTTTGCCCGGCGCGGCATGATCGGGGCGGCTCGCGCCTCAGCGGCCCAGCCGCCCCGCCTTGTGCTTGACCGGGTTGGCGTACTGGGCGAGCCAGAACGGCTTGAGCGGCTCGGGCACGCTTGCCAGGCGCTCGTTGAAGCGGGCGCGATCCTCCCGGGTGATCGCCTTGCGGGCGATCAGTTCCGGTGCCTCGCCGAGCGCCTCGAGCGCCAGGTAGTGGCTGGGGAAGAGCCGGTAGCCGCCGATCACCTGGCGGTCGATCTCGGCGGCCACCTCGTCGGGGGTCGCCATGTCCGCGTTCACCGGCTGGCCGAAGCGCAGCTGGACACGGCCCTTGGTGCCGGTGATACCGGCGACGATCGAACGGATGTCCTCGAATTCGCTCTTGGCGTAGCTGCCCTTGGTCGCCACGTCGTGAAGCTCCTGCGCCTTCTGGAGATCGCAGGGATCGTACTCGTAGCTGATCGACACCGGCACCAGCTTGAGCTCCGCCACCGCTTCGCCGAAGACGAAGTCGCCCGCCTCGCCGCGCTTGGCCATGGTCAGCATCTTGATGATCGCAGGGTCGGTGCGGTCGATACCGTTCTTGGCGCGCCCCTCGCGCTGGGCCATCCAGATCGAGTGATTGTCCGTGGTGATCGAGTGGCGAATGTAGCCCGACAGCTGCTGGTAGGCGGCGAGCATGGCGCGCTTGCCGCGGGCGCTTCTGGGCACGATGAAGCTCTTGTTGAGCCGCATCAGGTCGGTGACGTAGGGCTTTTTCAGCAGGTTGTCGCCGATGGCGATGCGCACCGTGTCGCGCCCGGCCTGGTAGAGCGCGTAGTTGACGAAAGCCGGGTCGAGCGAGATGTCACGATGATTGCCGATGAAAAGATAAGCGCTTTGCGGGTCGAGCTTGTCCAGCCCCGATACCTCGAAGGCGTCGGTGGTGGTGCGGATCATGCGCTCCATGTAGCTTGCGATGCGCATCTGGAAGTCACGCACCGAGGCGACGCTTGCGATCTCGCGGCGCACCGCGCGAGCGGCGATCAGGCGCGCCAGCGCCGGCGCCCAGCGTGCCAGCCGGGGCAGGCGAAACCGGGTCAGCGCATCGAGCAGCTCGCTGTCGTGGCTGAGCCGGGTGAGGACCTCCTGGACCTCGTGATCCATGTAGGGGCGAATGTCGCCCCAGGGGTCGTCGGCGGTGGCGGCAGTGGGGGCGAGAAGTGGGTCAGTCATGCGATCCGTCATGAGAGTCAGCCAGGTCGAGGATGTCCAAGCGTCGGTTTAGCCTGCGCCTTGCAGCGCGCTCGGTTCTTTCTGCGCTTCACCGCCGAGCCACTCGAGCAGCCGGGTGATGTCCTGGGACAGCGACTGCGCCATCAGGATGAAGTCGGTCTCCAGGCGTGCCAGGGCGTCGTCGCCATCGTCGGCGTGATCCGCCTCTTCGATCAGGGCATCGCCAAAGCGCAGCGACTTGAGCGCCAGGTCGTCGTGGAGTACCAGGCTCAAGCGGCCTTCGAGCCCGAGGGCCAGCTTGCTCGCCTGGCGACCGCTCTCCAGCAGCTGCTGGATCTCGTCGCTGTCGAGATCGACCTGACGGGCGCGCAGCACGCCGTCATCGCCCTTGGCCTTGAGCTCGACCTGATCGCCGAGCTGCATGTCCGCCGGGCGGCTCGCGGCGTCACTAAGCCAGGTGGTCATGGCGCGGATCGGCAGCGTCTGGGAGGTGACCGGCGTGACCTTGAGCGAGCCCAGGGTCTCGCGCAGCAGATCGAGAATCTCCTCGCAGCGGCTTCGGGAGCTGGCGTTGATGCCGATCAGGTTGGCACGCGTGTCCCACCAGAGATCCACCTTCTGGCTGCGCACGAAGGCGCGCGGCATTAGCTCCTCGGTGATCTGCTCCTTGAGGATGGTCTTTTCCTTGCGGGTGACCTTGCGCCCCTCCTGGGCCTCGATGTCCGCCACCCGCTCGTCGAGCTCCTCTTTCACCACGGAGGCGGGCAGCAATCGCTCCTGGCGCAGGGCGGACAGCAGCCGGTGCCCCTGGATCTCGTGAAGGAGCTGGCCACCGCCCAAGCGTCCTGCCGGTGCCGTCCAGCCCAGCCGGCGCGCATCGGCACCGCCCAGGGGCCTTGCCGCCTGGGGTTCGAGGGCGCTTTCCAGCGCCGCCGCGTCGAGCGCGAACTCGCCGTGCAGACGATATAAGTGCAGGTGCTTGAACCACATATCACCGATCCTGTGCAAAAGGGGGCACATTATGTCGAAACCGATCCGCTCCTGCCAGCCTCTTGCGCGAACACCGCTTCATTGCATACGTTTGAAACCTGCGTTTGATAAACCCCGTCGCCCGACAGGTCAGTGGGCGCGTTCTTCACGATCCAACAGGAGTCTTTCATGTCATCTTCCATCACTCGCGTCGATCTGCGCGTGCGCGGCTATCATCTCGATGGGTATGGCCACGTCAACAACGCCCGCTATCTCGAATTCATGGAGGAGGGGCGCTGGGCCTTCTTCGACGATCACGCAGAGCTGATCCGCGAGCTCAACCGGGCAGGGCGTGCCTTCGTGGTGGTCAACCTGAACATCGATTACAAGCGCGCGGCGGTGCAGAACGACGACCTCTGCGTGCTGACCGGTATTCTCGATGTCGGCGAGCGCAGCGCGCGCTGCCACCACCGCATTCTGACCAGCGACGGCAAGGTGGTGGCCCAGGCGGATCTCACCTTCGTGCTGCTCGACCTGAAGGCCAACGAGGCGTGCCCGATCAAGGGAGCGGTGCGCGAGGTGCTGGAGAAGCTGTGCGTCGAGCGCGAGGCGTTCACGCTCGACGCAAAGTGACGCACGAGGCGGCGCTTCCCGCGAAGTCGAGACCTTTCGCCGACTGCCCTTGGTGCGCTTGCAGTGGTATGATGTGTGCGTATGTGCGCTCGCCGCTGGATTCGCTATCAGGGCGAAATAAAAGCGCTTTCAACTCTCGCAGTGCCA
>NZ_JAMZBC010000016.1 GCF_024158715.1 Halomonas sp. 707D7
GCGATCCTCTCCGGCGGCGACCCGTTGGCGGCGAGCGACCGCCAGCTTGGCTGGCTGGTCGGCGAGCTCGAAGCCATCCCCCACCTCAAGCGCCTGCGCATCCACACCCGCCTGCCGGTGGTGATCCCCGACCGCGTCGACGATGCCCTGCTCGGCTGGCTCAAAGCCACGCGGCTGCAAAAGGTCATGGTGCTGCACATCAACCACGCCAACGAAATCGACCAGGCGGTGGTCGATGCCTGCCTGCGGCTCAAACATGCCGGGGTGACGCTTCTGAACCAGAGCGTGCTGCTGCGCGGCGTCAACGACGACTTGGCCACGCTGGCCGCGCTTTCTGAACGGCTATTCGAGGCCGGCATCCTGCCCTACTACCTGCACGTGCTCGACCCGGTCCAGGGCGCGGCGCACTTCGACGTACCGGATGATGAGGCGCGCACGCTGGTAGCGCGGCTGCGCAGCCACCTGCCGGGCTTTCTGATGCCGCGGCTGGTGCGCGAGGTTCCGGGGGAAGCGAGCAAGACGCCGCTTTGATCGATTCCAGCCGGGTTGGCAGCAAGGAGCAGCCCGGCTTGCAAATATTCCAAGGCTCGAACACGCACTGATCAAAGCGATCATTTCTATATGATCAGGTTATCCAAACATTCGAAAAACATTCCTCCCTTCATTCTAGAATCAGCTCTAATAATCCTAGCACCATGTTTCGTATATAAAAAAACAGACCAATCGACGGAGTGGCTTTAGTCGCATAACCAAAAGTATAAATGCACGATTCAATCACTTAATACACATTAGTGATTCAAGTCGTCACTCTGCAATCTCCTGAACGCTCGCTCGGATTGACGGCCCGCTTGTTTCCTGCGGCTGAGCACGTCTTGACTGCATCGCTATCGGATCACCTCAGCGCTACTACTCACGCCAAGCCCACATACACAATAATTTTCAGCGCCTTCAAAGGCGCTTGGGAGGAGAAATGAAGCATTTCAAAGCCGCCGCGCTAGCCACCCTGCTGGCCGCCACTTCTTTCTCGGCCTTGGCCGAAGACGCCACGGTGCGGATCATCTCGCAGGACCCCGGCACCGGCTGGTACGCCTATGGCTCCGCCGTAGGCGACATCATTAATCGCTCCCAGGGAAATTACTCACTAAGTGCCGACGTGCTGCCACGAGGCGGCGGCATGATGAACCCGCTCGCCGTAGGCCAGGGTTCGGCGGATATCGGTTTCGCCAGCGCCAGCGCAGCGCTCTGGGCTCGTGACGGCATCGGCGAGGAGTTCGAAGGCCGTGCCGCAGAAAACCTGCGAACGCTGATCGGTGGACTACAGGCTGCCTATGTCACCGTCGCCGCCCGACGCGCCTACGTCGAGCGAACGGGACAGACCAGCTTCGATGACATGGTCAACGCCGAGCGGCCTCCGCGGTTCGTTCTCAAGCCGACCGGCTCCCAGGTGCCGATTCTCGCCGACCACATGTTCGAAGCCTTGGGTACCAGCCTCGACGAGATGCGCAGTCGCGGGGTGATCAATCAGATCAGTACCGCCCAGATCGCCCAGATGATGCGCGACGGCACGGCGGACGTGTATATCGAGAACGCCCCGATCGGCCAGGCCACCATGCAGGAGCTGGCGCTCACCAGCGATCTGGTCTTCGTTCCCATGTCCGATGGCGTGCTCGATCACATGACCGAGGTGGGCGTTCCACGCATCACTCTGCCGGAGGGCAGCTACCAGGGCCTGGACAGCGACTACCTCACCTCCAACACCCCGACCATCCTGATCGTCGGCGCCGACATGGACGACGAGATCGCCTACCAGATCACCCAGGCCATGGTCGAAGCCCGCGACCAGCTGGCCGAAGCCTTCCCGCCGCTAGCCGGCTGGGACCCCGAAGCCGGCGCCCAGGCCGACCAGGCGGTGCTCGAACTGCATCCCGGTGCGGCCCGCTACTACCGTGAGCGTGGCTGGATCGACTAGTCACGTCCCAGCGATACCCAGCCCCACCCTCCACGGCGCCGCTGCAGACTCTTGCGGCGGCGCCAAGCGTTCATCACGGCGACATTGCGAGGTACGTCTCTTGAAACCGTCCGGCCTACTTTCCTATCCGATGCTGCTGCGCGTCCTGCAGATAGGCCTCTCTTTCACCTATGTCATCTATCTGCTCAGGCACTTCTTCAATCCGTCATCGCCCCTGGCTTCGGTCACTTTCCACGTCTACATGTCCGTGGCGCTGATCTTCGCTTTCAACCCGCTCGATTGGGGGCCGGGCGTCAAGCGCTGGCTGGGGCGCACGGTCGATCTTGGCTGCCTTGCGCTATCGATCTCCTTCGTCTGGATCTATCACCTGGAGGTCGGCCGGCTCGAGCGCCACCTCGAGATGATCGACCCGGTCCTTCCCATCGACCTCTTCTTGCACGTGGCAGGCCTCGCCCTGATCTTCGAAGCCGTGCGCCGTGCCGTGGGCTGGTCACTGCTGGCGGTCGTGCTGGCGTTTCTCGGCTACGCCTACTTCGGCGGCTACTTTCCCGGCTGGATGGCCTTCCCGGGCTTCTCGCTCTCGACGATGGCCGAGCTGATCAGCATGAAGACCGATGGCATCTTCGGCGTCACGGCGACCGCCGCGATCAACTTCGTGTTCTATTTCGTTCTTTTCGGCACGGTGTTCACCTTCACCGGTGGCGGCGCCCTGTTCATCGACCTGGCGATGCGCATGACGGCGCGCCTCAAAGGAGGGGCGGCCAAGATGGCGCTGGTAGGCTCCGCCCTGTTCGGCATGGTATCCGGCTCGGCGATCGCCAACACGACATCGACCGGGGTGCTGACCATTCCGATCATGAACCGCGCCGGCTACTCCAAGGACCAGGCCGCGGCCACGGAGGCGATCGCCTCGACCGGCGGGCAACTGATGCCACCCATCATGGGGGTGGCCGCTTTCGTGATGGCGGACATGATGGGCATCTCCTACAGCACGATCGCCGCCGCCGCCTTGATTCCTTCCGCAGCGTTCTATTTCGCGCTCTACGTGATCGTCGACCTGCGCGCGCGCCGCTTCGGCATCGGCAACGTGCCACCCGAGCTCCTGGACATCGCTCCGGTTCTGCCACGCCTGCACCTGCTGCTCGCGCCGGTGGCGATGATCACTTGCCTGATCATCGGCTACTCCGCGCCCTACGCCGCCCTGGTGGGTACCGTTACCGCCCTCGTCATGCCGCTGCTGCGCAAGTCGACCCGCTACAGCCTGCACCAGTTGTTCGATTCGGTACTCGATACCGCCAAGCAGATGGCGTGGATTTCAGCACCACTGGCCGCCGTGGGCGTGGTGATGGTCGTTGCCACCCAGTCGAATCTCGCCCTCAAGTTCGTGAGCCTGCTCTCGGACGCGGGCACTGGCCAGCTCTATCTCTCCCTGCTGCTGGTCATCGTCGGCTGCATCATCATGGGAATGGGGCTTCCCACCGTGGCCGCCTACATCATCGGCTCGCTGGTCTTCGTTCCCGCCCTGGTGGATCTGGGCATCGATCGTCTGGCCGCCAACCTCTTCGTGCTCTACTACTGCGTACTGTCGATGGTCACGCCACCGGTGGCGCTGTGCGCCTATGCGGCGGCCGGCATCGCCAACTCCGATGCCAACAAGACCGGGCTTCTGGCCTTTGCCTACTCGCTGGTGATCTTCATCGTTCCCTTCGGCTTCATCAATGATCCCAACGTGCTTTGGCAAGGCACGGCTTTCGAGATCGGCGTGGGCGCCGCCGGCATGCTGCTGGCCACCTTCTCCTGGGCCGTTTTCCTGATGGGCTGGATGAACGGCAAGCTCTCCTGGTTCGAACGCGTGCTCTTTCTGGGCGTGAGTCTGGCCATGATTCTCTCGCCGACGCTATCGACGCCATGGAGCCTCACCCTGATGATCGCGCTGGCCTTGATGCTCTGGCGCTTCACGCTTCGACCGCGCTTCGCGACGGTATGAGGGCCATCGTCTGGCGGCAAATTCTCCGAAAACGGCGGGCAGAGGGTCGGGGTCGAGCTATTCAATCAGGCGTTTCGAATGACGCAGCAATAGCGCGACGGCCCATGAAAGCGGTGCCAGCACGAAGCGCCAGAGAACTCGCAGCACGATCAGCGCCGGCAGCAGCACGACCAGCCAGAGCGCGAACTGCCCAAGCCAGGCGGGCAGGCCGAGCCAGCGGGCGACGTTGGCGCCGAGCGCGCTGATCAGCGACGGATGGCGGATCACCACGTAGGCGGTGGCGGTGAGCGCGGCGAGTCTGGCGGCTCTGGGCAGCGCGGCAAAGCGGGCGGTGCCAGCAAGCGCCCCGGAGCGCACCCCGGTTTGCGTCGCTCGGGCCTCGACGCTTCCCACCCGCGCGCCGCGGGCGAGGCGCCCGGCGCGCAGTACCTTCACCGTGCTCGCCATCAACAAAAGATCGACCCCGGCCCAGCCCACATCCATGGCACCGATCGCCTCGTCCCGGCGCCACCGTCCTTCCAGGCCGCGCACGCCGCCGGTGAAGAAATCCCCAAGGCCTGTGACGATGCGCTCGCCTTGAAGCCAGTGGATGTCGCCGTCGGCATCCATCACGAACTGATTCAACAGCGCGTGACCTTCGTCGGCCAGCAGCGCGATGCCCATCAGCCCGCGCTGGTCGGCGTTCCATTCACTCTCGTCCTCATCGGGCTCGCCCTCGGCCTCGTTCCACCAGCGGCGGGCCTCGCGGTAGCGCTCCCCCAGCCAGTGGCGGGCCTTGAGCGTGGCCACATCGTGCTCGCGGTAGTAAATGATCGGCAAGAGCGCGTCCGGCCCGAAGCGAGCGAGCATCTCCTGAAAGGCAGGAAGATAGGCGTAGGCAAGCAGCGCCTCGCGGGCGGCGGGGCCGAAGCGCTCGAGCGCCAGGTGCGCGTTCATCCACAGCGCCGGGGCATCGGAGTAGTGAAGAAACAGCGCATTGACCTCGGCGCCTTCGCGGGCGAGCGAGGCGTCGATCGAGGGCAGCGCGCGCTGGGCTTCGAGCCTTACCAGGCGCGGCTCGAAGGCCTCCGTCGAGGCCAACGCGGTCAATACCCCCGCCAGACCCACGGCGAGAGCGAGGAGGATTCGTGCCGAGCGCATGCGTTTACCTTGGCGTGGCTAAAACGCCCATTCAAGAACCATCGCGGCGAAAACTCAAGGCCATGCGCCCTCGCGGTGAACGCAAGCGCTCGACCGGGGGGAATCGCGCCTGGGGAGGTGCCTTTTCCCGACGCCCTCCCACCGTCATGCCCCTGTCATCTTCTCTGGCCAGGATAAGCGCCACCCGCAACGGCATGAGTGAGACGATGAAGAAGACAATTGGCCTGCTGGCGCTGTTGAGCGCCACTCCGCTTTGGGCGCAAGAGGCACCCTCCCCGATGATCCGCGAGGTCGTGCTCGGCGAGCTGCACCCGACCCAGCCGGCGCTCGGTTACCGGCAGATGGACTACAAGCAGGGCCGCTTTGCCCTCGATCGCGAAAAGCTCTTCGATGAATACTGCGAAACGGGCGGCCAGGGTGAAATTGCGCGCCTCGACGACGCCTCGACCCTCGACGACCGGGCGAGCTTCGACTGCAGCGACACCCTCGGCACCCATCCCGGCGACATGAAGACTGCCGTGATTGCCCCCGGCGGCGCGCTTTACCTGACCGACGGCCACCATACCTTCAGCAACTACATCGACGTGCAGGGCGCGTCGTTCGTGATGCCGGTACGCATCACCGACGACTACAGCGACCTGGCCGACATGGCGGCGTTCTGGGAGAGGATGCAGGCCGAGCGTCAGGTGTGGCTCGATGCGCCGGCCGGGCCGATCGGCGTCGAGGCGCTACCGGAGCAACTGGGCCGGGCACATCAGGTGGACGATCCCTACCGCTCGCTGGTCTACTTCACCCGCGGCGTGGGCTATGCAAAGCCCGACACCCCGCCGCCGTTTCTGGAGTTCTACTGGGGGCAGTGGCTGGCCGAGCGCCTGTCGCTCGAGGAGTTCGACCTGACCACGAAGGAGGGTTACGCCGAGGCCGTGACCGCCGCGGCCCGGGCAATGGTCGAGGTCCCTGGCGAGACCGTCATCGCCGAGACCGCCAGCGGCCCGCTCACCGCCCGGGAAATGGGCCAGCTCGACGCCTTCGATCAGAAAGCGCTCGACAAGCTCCTCTTCGAGCGCGGCAAGCTCACCTACGCCTTCTCTGCCCGCTGAACCGCGCCCCGGCCGTGGGCCGGGGGCGTGTTCAAGGCTTCCCCGCGCCCTCGTCCTGACGGGTCAGCGCGGCTTCCATCCGGTCGAGCTGCGCCTTCAAGCTCTTGACGTCGCCGCGCAGTGCCGAGAGCTCCGCCTCCTCGCCCTCGCCGCTGTCGAGCGCCATCTGGGCGCTCTCCTTCTGCATGACGTCGAGCACGATGCCGATCATCATGTTCAAGAACACGAAGGCGTTGAGGAAGATGAAGGTCAGAAAGTAGATCCAGGCGTAGGGAAACTGCTCCATGGTCGGGTAGAGCACCGCCGTGGCCCAACTCTCGAAGGTCGCCACCTGGAAGAGCGTCAGCATGGCCAGCGCGATGTTGCCCCAGAGCTGCTCGTCCACGGTGTGGAACAGAAAGCTTCCGATCGCCGCGTAGATATAGAAGATGATGAACATCAGAAGCGCCACGTAGCCCATGCGCGGGATCGACTTCACCAGCGCCGAGAGCAGCATCTGAAGCTCCGGAATCATCGACACCAGTCGTAGTACGCGGAAGATGCGCAGAAGGCGCGCCAGCAGCACCATCTCGGACTCGTCCATCGGGATGAGGCTCGCCGTGACGATCAGGAAGTCGAAAATGTTCCAGCCCTTCTTGAAGAAGTCGCGCAGGCGCGGCTCGGCGGCCATGCGAATCAGTATCTCGACCAGAAAGAACAGCGTCACGGCCACATCGAGATAGGCGAGCCACTGCTCGAAGCGGCTCACCTCGTCGTAGGTGCGCGCGCCGATCACCAGCGCCGAGACGACGATGATGGCGATCACGAAGGTCTCGAAGAGTTTGTTGCTGCGCAGTTTCTCGAACCGCGCCTGCCAGGTACGAAGCGAAGTGCTCATGGGGTATGCAGTCTCTTGGGCGCGCGTGCGCGATGCCGTGTCAAAACGTGGGCATTATTCCTGCGCGGCAGCCGCGACGCAAACGTGTCTCACGTCCACGGACTTGGCGGGGTTACGGCCCCTTACCGCGCTCATCCCCTCACGGGTCTAAGACTAAAGCCGCAAGACTGGCTTAAAGTGGTATCCTCCTGCGGTTTGCTTACACTGAATTAGCCTGAAGGCGCCATGAAAGCGCCTGGCCACGTTGACACCTTTTGTGCTGGATGCCCCGATGACACTGCTTTGGATTGCTCTACTCCCCTTGCTGGGCGTGCTGGTGCCCGTCTTGGCGGGCAGGCGTTCCCGCCTGACGTGCTCGCTCGCCACCGCCATCGCCCCTGCCGTGGCACTGGGCCTGACCCTCGGGCTCGTTCCCGCCCTCGGCGCCGATGAGCCGCTGCGCTTTTTCGCCGAGTGGCTGCCGGAGCTTGGGCTGGCACTGGCCCTTCGTCTCGACGGCCTGTCGCTTCTCTTCAACCTGTTGATTCTCGGCATCGGCCTGCTGATTCTGCTCTACGCCCATTTCTATCTCTCCAAGGAGGAGCGGGTAGGGCGTTTCTACGCTTTCCTGATGCTCTTCATGGCCTCGATGGTGGGCATCTCGCTCTCCAACAACCTGCTGCTCCTGTGGCTGTTCTGGGAGCTGACGAGCCTGTCGTCGTTTCTGCTGATCGGCTTCTGGTCGCACAGAAACGATGCCCGCAAGGGTGCGCGCATGGCGCTGACCGTGACCGGCGCCGGGGGCCTTGCGCTGCTGGCGGGGCTTCTGCTGCTGGGCAATATCGTCGGCAGCTTCGACATGGACAGGGTACTGGCGAGCGGCGCGCTGATCGTCGAGGATTCGCGCTACCCGGTCATGCTCACTCTGATCCTGCTCGGCGCGTTCACCAAGTCCGCCCAGTTTCCTTTCCAGTTCTGGCTGCCCAACGCCATGGCAGCACCCACGCCGGTATCGGCCTACCTGCACTCCGCCACCATGGTCAAGGCAGGCATCTTCCTCATGGCGCGGCTGCATCCGGCGCTGGCGGATAGCGCCCTCTGGCACCTGGTGGTGCCGCTGGTGGGCACCATCACGCTGCTCTACGGCGCCTGGTTCGCCTTCTTCAAGACTGATCTGAAGGCGATCCTCGCCTACTCGACCATCAGCCATCTCGGTCTGATCACCGTGCTGCTGGGCATCGGCAGCCCCATGGCGGTGCTGGCGGCGCTTTTTCACATCATCAACCACGCCGCCTTCAAGGCCGCGCTGTTCATGACGGCGGGCATCATCGATCATGAGGCGGGCACGCGGGAGCTCAAGCAGCTCGGCGCGCTCAGAAAGACGATGCCGGTCACGGCACTGCTGCTGACCCTGGCCGCCGCCGCCATGGCGGGGGTACCGCTGTTCAACGGTTTCCTCTCCAAGGAGATGTTCTTCACCGAGACGCTCGAGAGCCCGCTGCTCGGCGGGCTGAGCTGGCTGTTGCCGGTGCTGGCGACCGTCGGCGGCATCCTGTCGGTGGCCTACTCGGTGCGCCTGGTCATCGCGGTGTGCCACAAGCCCCCCCGTGAAGCGTCGCCCAAGACACCCCACGAGCCGCCCTACCTCATGCGCCTGCCGGTCGAGGTGCTGGTGGCGGTGTGTCTGCTGGTGGGAATCCTTCCCGCCTTCATGGCGACGGGGCTTCTGGAGCTCGCCACTCAGGCGGTGCTTCAGGCACCGCTCGATTTCCACCTGGCGATCTGGCACGGCTTCAACCTGCCGCTTCTGATGAGCGCGATCGCCTTCGTGGTCGGCGCCGCGCTCTACTGGCGCCATGCGGACCTGCGCCGCTTCACCGACACTTTCGCACCGATGGACGCGCCGCGGCTGTTCGAGCGCGCGCTGGTCAGCCTCGGCCAGCGCTGCGAACAGCTGCTGGCACTCTGGGACGGCCAGTCGCTGCAGCGCTATGTGGGCTGGCTGCTGCTGGCCACGCTGATCGCCGGGGTCATGGGGCTCACTCAGATCGAGACGCTGACCGGCTCGCGCGGCAATCAGCCGGTGGATGGCATCGTGCTGTTCGGCGCGGTGATGCTGATTTTCGGCGGGCTCGCGACGGCGATCACCCACCGTTACCGGCTGACCTCGCTTCTGATGCTCTCGGTAGTGGGGCTGTTCGTGGCGCTGACCTTCGCGCGCTTCTCGGCGCCGGATCTGGCGCTGACCCAGCTGTCGGTGGAAGTGGTCACCATGATCCTCCTGATGCTGGCGCTGTTCTTTTTGCCCCAGAAGACACCGCCTGAATCGAGCGGCAAGCGCAACCTGCGCGATGTCTTCCTGGCTGGCGGCGTGGGTCTGGTCGTCGCCAGCCTCAACTACGCGGTGATGACCCGCGAAACGCTGTCGATCTCTCAGTTCTTCATGGAGAACAGCATCCCCGGCGGCGGCGGCCACAACGTGGTCAACGTCATCCTGGTGGATTTCCGTGGCTTCGATACGCTCGGCGAGATCACCGTGCTGGCCCTGGCCGGGCTTGCCATCTTCAAGCTTCTGAACCGGCTGCGGCTGTTCATTCCGCATAGCGACAGCGAAGGCCGCGTGTGGTCGCCGGATCGCTACCCGGCGATTCTGACCTCGATATCGCTGGCGCTGCTGCCGCTGGCGCTGCTGGTCTCGGCGTTCATCTTCCTGCGCGGGCACAACGAACCCGGCGGCGGCTTCATCGCCGGGCTGATCACCGCCGTGGCCCTGATCCTTCTCTACATGGCGCGGGGCGTCGAATGGGCTCAAAGCCGACTGGACTTTCCCTTCCAGCCGGTGGCCGTGGTGGGCGTGGCCGTCGCCACGCTGACCGGGCTCGGCAGCTGGCTCTTCGGTCATCCGTTTCTCACCTCGGCGTTCGGCTACTTCAGCCTGCCGGTGGTCGGCAAGTTCGAGCTGGCCACGGCCCTGCTGTTCGATCTCGGGGTATATCTCGCCGTGGTCGGCGCCACGCTGATGATTCTGGCCAACCTGGGCAAGGTGACCACCGCCCACCGTCCGGTGGCGGATGCCCCCAAGGACGACCCCAACGCCCCGGCACCGAACAAGGAGACTCCCTGACATGGAAACCCTCTACGCAGTGACCACCGGCGTGCTCAGCGCCTGCGGGCTCTATCTCACGCTTCGAGGACGCACCTTCTCGGTGGTAGTGGGGCTGACGCTTCTCTCCTACGCGGTGAACCTGTTTTTGTTCTCGATGGGCGGACTCACCACCGACGGCGCGGCGGTCATCCACGACGATGGCCATGGCGTCTACGCCGACCCCTTGCCCCAGGCGCTGGTGCTCACCGCCATCGTCATCGGCTTTGCCATGACGGCGTTCGTGGTGATCCTGGCCATGCGTGCGCGAAGCGAGCTGGGCAATGACCAGGTCGACGGCAAGAAGGAAGACCGCGAATGATGCAACATCTCGTCGTTTTTCCCATCGTGGTGCCGTTGGTCGCGGGCATCATTCTGCTCTACCAGCGCCAGGGGCTGGTGCGCTTCAAACGCGCGGTGAGCGTGGTGGCCACGCTGCTGAGCCTGGCGGCCGCCATCGCGCTGATCAGTCGCGCCGCCGAGGGCGAGATCCTCTACTACGCGCTGGGCGACTGGCAGCCGCCCTTCGGCATCGTGCTGGTGCTGGATCGCCTCTCCGCCCTGATGCTGCTGATCACCGCCGTGCTCGCCCTGGGCGCGGTGGTGTTCGCCTGCGCCGGCGACGATGAAAAGGGCAGCAACTTCCACGGGCTTTTCCAGTGGCAGCTCCTGGGCATCAACGGCGCCTTTCTGACCGGTGACCTGTTCAACCTGTTCGTGTTCTTCGAGGTGCTGCTGCTCGCCTCCTATGCGCTCTTGCTGCACGGCGGCGGCAAGGCGCGCATCCAGTCCGGCGTCTACTACGTGGTGCTCAACCTGGCGGGGTCATCGCTGTTTCTGATCGCGGCAGGCATCCTGTATGGCGCGACCGGCACGCTCAACATGGCGGACATGGCGATTCGCGTGGCGGAGCTTCCCGCCGAGCGCCAGGGGCTGGTGACCGCCGGCGGCTTGATCCTGCTGGTAGTGTTCGGGCTGAAATCGGCGATGCTGCCGCTCTACTTCTGGCTGCCGCGGGCCTACGCTGCCGCCCCGGCACCGGTGGCAGCGCTGTTCGCGATCATGACCAAGGTGGGTATCTACGCCATCCTGCGCGTCTATCTACTGATCTTCGGTGAAAGCGCCGGAGCGCTTGCCGCCCTCGAGCAGGCCTTTGTGTGGTGGCTCGGTCTTGCCACGCTCGCCGCTTCGGCGGTGGGCATTCTCGCCTCGCGCGACCTTCGCCAGCTCATCGCCTACCTGGTGCTGCTGTCGGTGGGTACGCTTCTGGCAAGCGCCGGCATGCGCAGCGAATCGGCCGCTTCGGCGCTGCTCTACTACCTGATCCACACGACCCTGATCACCGGCGGGCTCTTCCTGCTGGCGGAGATGATTGGTGCCCAGCGCGGCAAGGCGGGTACGCGCCTGGTCAAGGCGCGGCCACTGGTGCAGGGCAAGGCGCTGGGGCTTGCGTTCTTCATCGGCGCCGTGGCCGTGGTGGGCGTGCCGCCGCTCTCCGGGGCGCTGGGCAAGGCGCTGGTGCTCAACTCGGCCGACGACGTGCAGCGGCTGTGGCTCTGGCCGACGCTGTTGATCGCGAGCCTCGCTTCGCTGATTGCGCTTTCCCGGGCCGGGTCGACGCTTTTCTGGCGCAGCCACTACGGCAGCCCCGGCGGCGCGGCACTTTCAAGGTGTCAGTGGTTCGGCGTGGTGTGGCTGTTGAGCGCCGCCCCGCTGCTGGTGGCCTTCGCCCAGCCGGTGAGCAGCTACACCCAGGCGACCGCCGAGCAGCTCGCTCATCCCGAGCGCCTGACCGATACCCTTCTCTCCAACGCGCGAGGTAGCTTATGATCACGCCGCGTCGCTGGCTGCCCACGCCAGTCCTGTCGCTTCTGCTGCTGTTCGTGTGGCTTTTGATGGCGCGCAGCTACGCCCCGGGACAGATACTGCTCGGCGGGGTGCTGGCGATCATCATTCCGCTGGTCACCTTCCGCTTCTGGGACACCAAGCTGCGCATCAAGAAGCCCTGGGTGCTGGTGCGCTTCATCCTGCGCGTGCTCAAGGACATCGTGGTGGCCAACTTCGAGGTGGCGCGCCTGGTGGCCAACCCATGGAAGCGCTTGAAGCCGCACTTCATCGAGTACCCCTTGATGCTCGAGGAGCGCTTCACCATCACACTGCTGGCCAGCACCATCAGCCTGACCCCGGGCACGGTATCGGCCAACCTGCGCCTCGATGGCAAGTCGCTTCTGATCCACGCGCTGGACGTGGAGGACGAACAGGCACTGATCGAGGAGATTCGCGAGCGCTACGAACGTCCCCTCAAGGAGATCTACGAATGCTGAGCGTGGCTCTTTATCTCACCCTCACGCTGGTGGTACTGGCGCTTTTGATGAACCTGTTCCGGCTGATCGTGGGGCCGGATCTGCCCGACCGGGTACTGGCGCTGGACACCATGTACGTCAACTCCATCGCGCTGATCGTGCTGCTGGGGCTATGGCTCGACAGCAAGACCTACTTCGAGTCGGCGCTGCTGATCGCCATGCTCGGTTTCATCAGTACGGTGGCGGTGTGCAAGTACATCCTGCGGGGAGACATCATCGAATGACATCCACGACCCAGCGCCAAGGAGGCCGCCCATGCCCTTTCTAGTCGAGGCTCTCATCTCGCTCATGCTGCTCACCGGCGGCGTGTTCGTGTTCATCGGATCACTGGGCATGGCTCACCTGCGTGATTTCTTCATGCGCCTGCACGGCCCCACCAAGGCCTCCACGCTGGGCATCGGCTGCATGCTGATCGCCTCGATGGGCTACTTCTGGAGCATGGATGGTCATATCGACATCCAGGAGCTCTTGATCACGCTGTTTCTGTTCATCACCGCGCCGGTCAGCGCTCACCTGCTGGCCAAGTCCGGCCTGCACCTGCGCGTGAGGCACGCCCAGAAGACCGGCGGCGTGCCCTTCGAGCTGCGCGACGAGGAGGTCGGCAAGAAGCCGGTGCCGCACCCGGACAAGGGCCACGGCTGAGCCCTCGAGAACGCAAAAGCGGCGCCAGGAGCGCCGCTTTTGCGTCAGGATGGCTGTAGACGTTCAGCCTTCGAGCTCGGCCTCGGCGTGGCCCAGCAGGTAGAGCACCCCGTCGAGCCCCACTGTCGAGAGCGCCTGGCGCGCCTCGGCGCGCACCAAGGGCTTGGCGCGAAACGCAACGCCGAGCCCCGCCCGGGCGAGCATCTTGAGGTCGTTCGCACCGTCGCCCACCGCCACGGTCTGGGCAAGTGACAAGCCCTCGCGATCGGCGATCTCGGCCAATAGCGTCGCCTTGCGCTCGGCATCGACGATCGGGTCACACGTCTCACCGGTGACGCGCCCTTCGCTGATCACCAGCTCGTTGGCGTGCACCTCGTCGAACCCGAGGCGCCGCTGCAGCGCCTGGGCGAAGTAGGTGAAACCGCCGGACAGGATCGCGGTGCGATAGCCCAGGCGCTTCAGGTTCTTCATCAGCCGCGGGGCACCATCCATCAGCACGAGTTCGGAGGCGATGCCTTCGAGTACCGACTCATCGAGCCCTTCGAGTTTCGCCATGCGCTCGCGAAAGCTCGCCTTGAAATCGAGCTCGCCGCGCATGGCACGCTCGGTCACCTCCATCACCTCATCGCCCACGCCATGGCGCTTGGCGAGCTCGTCGATCACTTCCGCCTTGATCAGGGTCGAATCCATGTCGAAGCAGACCAGCCGGTAGGCGCGCTCGTCGGTGTCCTGGATCACGATGTCCACGGGATGGGCCTCGCCGATGGCGAGCGCGGCGTGGCGAAGCGCCTCCCAGGGGCAGCTCTCGCCGCCTTGCGCGTCGCAGGCCACCCTGTATTCGATGACGTCGAGCGCAGCACCTTGGGCGGTATCCGCCAGACGCTCGAACCCCTGCTCGCGCAGGTTGAACTGCACCATCAAGGCGCCGAGCTCGGACTCGATGGCGGGCGTCAGCCGCGGCGCCAGGACGGTCATCAGTTTCTCGCTACGTGCCATGCCCTACTCTCCTGCCTCAAGCCGATCCACCTTCTGGAAACCCCGCGGGAGCTTGCTGCCTCGCCGCCCGCGTTCGCCGCGGTAGTATGCCAGATCGGCAGCCTTCAGGGTGAGCTTGCGCTTGCCGGCATGAACGATGAGTTCGCCATGCTCCCCGAGCACCGTCATGTCGCGCACGAACTCCTCGCGCCGCGCCGCTCTCGGCCCGGGAATGTCGAGCATCTTGATGCCCTTGCCTTTGCTCATTTGCGGCAGCTCGCTTGCCGGGAAGAGCAACAGCCGCCCTTCGTTGGAGACCAGCGCCACCCACAGCGCCTCGCCCTCCGGCACCGCCACCGGGGCCATCACGCTGCACCCCTTGGGCAGGCTCAGCACCGCCTTGCCGGCCTTGTTCTTGCCGGTGAGATCACCAAGCGTTGCCAGAAAGCCGTAGCCGCCGTCGCTTGCCAGCACGAACCGCTGGGCCGGCGGGGCGAGCATGAGACCGGTCATCTGGGCACCGGCGGTGACGTTGACCCGCCCGGTGATCGGCTCGCCCTGGCCGCGGGCGCTGGGCAGGTTATGGGCGGAGAGCGTGTAGGCACGCCCGGTATCGTCCAGAAGCACCAGCGGGTGGTTGGTCTTGCCGCGCCCGGCGAGCAGGAAACGGTCGCCGGCCTTGAAGGAGAGCCCGGCGGGATCGATGTCGTGGCCCTTGGCGGCGCGAATCCAGCCCTTCTCGGAAACCACCACGGTGATCGGGTCGGCGCCCAGAAGTTCGACCTCGGAAAGCGCCTTCGCCTCGGCTCGCTCGACCAGCGTCGATCGGCGGGCGTCGCCGTGCTCCTTGCCGGCAGCGCGGATCTCCTTCTCGATCAGCGTGGTGAGCTTCGCTTCGCTGCCGAGCAGGCCCGTGAGCGTCTTGCGCTCCTTTTCGAGCGCCTCCTGCTCGCCGCGAATCTTCATCTCCTCGAGCTTGGCCAAATGGCGCAGACGAAGCTCCAGGATCGCCTCGGCCTGGCGCTCGGAAAGCGCGAAGGCGTCGATCAGCGCGGCCTTGGGCTCGTCCTCCTCGCGGATGATGCGGATCACTTCGTCGAGGTTGAGGTAGGCGGTCAAGAGTCCTTCGAGGATGTGCAGGCGATCCTCGACCTTGCCGAGACGGTGCTCCAGGCGCCGGCGTACGGTGGCGCGGCGGAAGGTCAGCCATTCGCCGAGCATCTCCGGCAGCGGCATGACGCGCGGGCGGCCGTCGAGGCCGATCACGTTCATGTTCACCCGCACGTTCTTCTCGAGATCCGTGGTGGCGAACAGGTGCGCCATGAGTGATTCCACATCCACCCGGCTCGAGCGCGGCTCGATCACCAGGCGCGTGGGCTCCTCGTGGGTCGATTCGTCGCGCAGATCCGCCACCATGGGCAGTTTCTTCGCCTGCATCTGCGCGGCGATCTGCTCGAGCACCTTGGCCCCGCTCACCTGGTAGGGCACCGCGGTGATGACGATGTTGGCCTCTTCGCGTACATAGCGGGCACGCAGCTTCACCGAGCCGCGGCCGGCTTCATAGAGCTTACGCAGGTCCGCCGCCGGGGTGATGATCTCGGCGTCTGTGGGGAAATCCGGCGCGGTGATGAACTCCATCAGATTCGCGGTGGTGGCCTTGGGGTTTCGCAGCAGATGGCAGGTCGCCTCGACCACCTCGGAGACGTTGTGCGGCGGAATGTCGGTGGCCATGCCGACGGCGATGCCGGTACCGCCGTTCAACAGCACGTGGGGCAGACGCGCCGGCAGCACCACCGGCTCCTGCATGGTGCCGTCGAAGTTCGGCGCCCACTCGACGGTGCCCTGACCAAGCTCACTGAGCAGCACGTCGGCGAATTTCGAGAGTTTCGCCTCGGTGTAGCGCATCGCGGCAAAGGATTTCGGGTCGTCGGGGCTGCCCCAGTTGCCTTGTCCATCCACCAGCGGGTAGCGGTAGCTGAACGACTGGGCCATGAGCACCATGGCCTCGTAGCAGGCGCTGTCGCCGTGGGGGTGGAACTTGCCTAGCACGTCGCCGACGGTGCGCGCGGACTTCTTGTACTTGGCGTTGGCGTTGAGCGAAAGCTCACGCATGGCGTAGATGATGCGCCGCTGCACCGGCTTCATGCCGTCGCCGATGTTGGGAAGCGCCCGGTCTAAAATCACGTACATCGAGTAGTCGAGGTACGCCTTTTCGGTGTAATCGCGAAGGGAGAGACGCTCGACGTCGCCTTCGGCCACCTGAATATCCATGGTCATCGGGGGTTATACCTCAATGTCTGCGAGGTTGCCGTAATCTTCCAGCCACTTCTTGCGGTCGCTGGCGCGCTTCTTGGCGAGCAGCATGTCCATCATCTCGAGCGTTCCATCGCCATCCTCGAGCGTGAGCTGAACCAGCCGCCGGGTCTCCACCGCCATGGTGGTTTCTCGAAGCTGCAACGGGCTCATTTCACCCAGGCCCTTGAAGCGCTGAACGTTCGGGGTACCACGCTTCTTGGCCAGCTGCTTGAGGATCGCGGCCTTCTCGCTTTCGTCCAGGGCGTAGTGCACCTCCTTGCCCAGATCGATGCGGTAAAGCGGCGGCATGGCGACGAACACGTGGCCGGCATCCACCAGCGCCGGGAAGTGGCGCACGAACAGCGCGCACAGAAGCGTGGCGATATGCAGGCCGTCGGAGTCGGCGTCGGCGAGGATGCAGATCTTGTGGTAGCGCAGTTTCTCTAGATCGGCGCTGCCGGGGTCGGCGCCGATCGCGACCGCGATGTCGTGCACCTCCTGGGAGCCGTAGATGTCGTGGGTCTCGACCTCCCAAGTATTGAGGATCTTGCCGCGCAGCGGCAGGATCGCCTGGGTGTCGCGGTTGCGCGCCTGCTTGGCGCTGCCGCCGGCGGAGTCGCCCTCGACCAGGAAAAGCTCGCTGAGTGAGGGGTCCTGACCGGAGCAGTCGGCGAGCTTGCCGGGCAGTGCAGGGCCAGAGGTCACCTTCTTGCGCGCGACCTTCTTGGCCTTCTTCTGGCGGCTCTGGGCGGCGCTGATGACCAGCTCCGCGAGCTGCTCCGCCTGGTCGACGTGGTGGTTCAACCACAGCGAAAAGGCGTCCTTGACCACGTTGGAGACGAAGGCCGCGATGGTGCGCGACGACAGCCGCTCCTTGGTCTGCCCGGCGAACTGCGGGTCGAGCATCTTCACCGAGAGCACGAATGACGCGCGCTCCCAGAGATCGTCGGCGGTGAGCTTGATGCCGCGGGGCAGCAGGCTTCGGTACTCGCAGAACTCACGCAGCGCGTCCAGAAGCCCCGAGCGAAAGCCGTTGACGTGGGTGCCGCCCTGGGGCGTGGGAATCAGGTTGACGTAGCTCTCAAGGAGCGCCTCGCCGCCTTCCGGCAGCCACTGGATCGCCCAGTCGACGCCGTGCTCGTCGTCGCTGAAGTGGCCCACGAAGGGCTCGCTCGGTAGCACCTCGTAGCCGTCGGTGGCCTGGGCGAGATAGTCGCGCAGGCCGTCGGCGTAGGCCCACTCGGTTTTGGTGCCGTCCGGCTCGACCAGTGTTACCGCAAGCCCTGGGCAAAGCACCGCCTTGGCGCGCAACAGGTGCTTCAGGCGGCCAAGGGCGAGCTTGGGGCTGTCGAAGTAGCTTTCATCGGGCCAGAAGCGCACCAGGGTGCCGGTGGCGCGCTTGGCGGCCTTGCCGATCTCGTGGAGCTCCTCGGCCTTTTCGCCGTGCTCGAAGGCGATGGCGTGGCGGGCGCCGTCACGGGTCACTTCCACTTCCAGCCGGCGAGAGAGCGCGTTGACCACCGACACCCCGACGCCGTGCAGGCCGCCTGAAAAGCGGTAGCTCGACGAGGAGAACTTGCCGCCTGCGTGGAGCTTGGTGAGGATCAGCTCGACGCCGGAGACGCCGTGCTCCGGATGGATGTCGATCGGCATGCCGCGGCCGTTGTCCTTGACCTCGATGGCGCCGTCGCTTGCCAGCACCACCTCGATGGCCGTGGCGTGACCCGCCAGCGCTTCATCGACGCTGTTGTCGATGACTTCCTGGGCCAGGTGGTTGGGCCGGGTCGTGTCGGTGTACATGCCGGGACGCTTGCGTACCGGCTCGAGCCCGGAAAGGACCTCGATCGAACTCGCGCCGTACTGGGAGGCATCAAACTGGGTCATGGTGCATCAATTCCTGAGAAACGGTGCGCAGGCCACGCCGGGTGAACGGGCGCGGCGAAAAAAAGAGACAGCATAGCGTAAAAGCAAATTACTGTATATCCAGCCATATATTTTGCACTGGGCATGGCCGAGTCAGGCTGGACAGCGTTGATTTCATTACTCCGGCGACTCGCCCTGCTCTGCGGCCCGGAAGGTTCGGATCAGCCCCTGGCTCGAGGCGTCGAGGCCGTCGAGGGCGCTTTCGCCCTCCATCATCGCCTGGGTCTCCTTGGCGATCGCCTTGCCAAGCTCCACGCCCCACTGATCGAAGGGGTTGATGTCCCAGATCACCGCCTGCACGAACACCTTGTGCTCGTAGAGCGCGATCAGCGCGCCCAGGGTGTGCGGCGTAAGCTCGTCCATCAGCACCGTGGTGGAGGGCTGGTTGCCACGGTAGCGCTTGTGCGCCGGCGGCGTGCCCTCCTCAGCCACGGCGTCGTCGCCGAGCATCAGCACCCGCGACTGGGCGAAGCAGTTGGCCAGCGCCAGGCGGTGCTGGGCCTTGAGGTGGCGCCGGGTGTCCGGGTCCTCGATGTCGTCGTAGCGCTTGAGCGGGGCGATGAAGTCGCACACCACCGGCTGGGTGCCCTGGTGCAAAAGCTGGTAGAAGGCGTGCTGGGCGTTGGGGCCGAGCTGGCCCCAGAGCACCGGGCAGGTGGAGTAGCCCACCTCCTCGCCCTGGCGGGTGACCGACTTGCCGTTGGACTCCATCTCGAGCTGCTCGAGATACGCCGCGAAATACTCGAGGCGCCCATCGTAGGGCAGAATCGAATGAGCGCGGATATCCAGGAAGTTGACGTTCCAGATGCCCGCCAGGCCCAGCAGTACCGGCAGGTTCTGGTCCAGCGGCGCCTGGCGAAAGTGGTTGTCCATCGCATGGGCACCGGCCAGCAGTGCGCGAAAGTGCGTCATGCCGACGATCAGCGCGATGGGCAGGCCGATGGTGCCCCACAGCGAGTAGCGCCCGCCGACCCACTCCCAGAACATCAGCTGATGATCCGGCGCGATCCCCCACGCGCACATCTTCTCCGGGCTCGCGGAGACGCCGATGAAGTGCTGGCGCACGATCAATTCCGCGCTGACCGGGTCGCTTCCGGCCAGGTCATCGTGCTCGGAGAGCCGCCCAAGGAGCCAGTCCTTCGCCGTGTTGGCATTGGAGAGCGTATCGATAGTGGTGAACGACTTCGACGACAGGATGAACAGCGTGGTTTCCGGGTTGAAGCGGGCGAGGTAGTCGGCGAGCTGGGAGCCATCCATGGTCGAGGCAAAATGCACTTCCACCGGATGGATGTCCGCAGGGCGGTAGTCCGCCAGCGCGTGGGTGACCATCAGGGGGCCGAGATCCGAGCCGCCCACGCCCAGGTTCACCACGTGACGGATCGGCTTTCCGGTCGCGCCGCGCCACTGGCCTGCGTGCAGGCGCTCCACCAGCCGCTCCATCTGCGTCAGGCTCTCATGCACGGCGGCGACGATGTCGTCGCCCTCCACCGTCAGGGTGGCCTCCGGCGGCAGGCGAAGCGCGGTGTGCAGTGCCGGGCGATCTTCACTGACGTTCACCCGCTGGCCGCTCAAAAGCGCCTCGATGGCGCCGGGCAGGCCCGCCTCCTTCGCAAGCGCCAGCAGGTGACCCAGCGTCTCGTCGTTCCAGCGCTGCTTGGAGAGATCCAGCGTCAAGCCGTTCACCGCGCGGGTGAAGGCGCGCCAGCGGCATTCGCTTGCGCTGAAGAGCTCCTTGAGGTGCACCTGACGGAGCGTGTGCGCGTGGCGCTCGAGCGCTTGCCAGGCGGCAAGCTGGTCGGGAGTGTGGTGTCGTGCCAAAGCCGTGGGCCCTCTGGTTCGTGGCGTTGCAAAGCCGGGGACTGTCGCGGGTTGTCAAGGACGCGTAAACTACGCAACCTCCACTTTCTATCCTGGCTTGCCCATGAGTAACGCATCTTACCGTGACGCTATCTTTTCGACACCCCTTGACCGGGTGGCCCGCTTCTCTTTCGACGAGCAGGTGGTGGCGTGCTTCCCCGACATGGTTCGCCGATCGATCCCGGGGTACGGCCAGATTCTCGGCATGCTGAGCCTGATCGCGAAGCGCCATCTGCGTCACGGCGCCCACGTCTATGACCTGGGCTGCTCGCTCGGCGCCTCGGGCCTGGCGCTGGCCGGCGCCCTGCCTGCGGACGCCTTTCGCTATACCGGCGTCGACGTCTCGCCGGCCATGGTGGAAAAAGCGCGCGACACCTTCTCCACCGAGTGCCCGGAACACGCCATGACGGTGCTCGAGGAAGACATCCGTACCCTCGAGTACGCCTCGTCGGGCATGATCATCCTCAATTTCACGCTGCAGTTTCTACCACCGGATGACCGCGATGCCCTGCTCGCCAGGCTCTATGCCGCCCTCGAACCCGGCGGCGTGCTGATCCTGTCGGAGAAGACCGTCGACCCGGACGAGCGCGACAACGCCTGGCGGGTGGAGCGCTACCACGACTTCAAGCGCGCCAACGGCTACTCGGAGCTCGAGATCAGCCAGAAGCGCACCGCGCTCGAGAACGTGCTGGTTCCCGACAGCCTCGACGCGCTGCACCAGCGCCTGCAGACGGCGGGCTTTCCCCGTTCGATGACCTGGTTCCAGTACCTGAACTTCGCCTCGCTGATCGCGTTCAAGGAGGGTTGACGTGCCGTTACCGGATGATCACCGCGCCCTCTACCAGGCGTTTCTCGACCAGGCCGCGGAGAACGAAGCCCTGCTGCCCTGGCTCGCCCGGCTCCCCGCCCAGCTGGCCGCGGGACTCGACAAGAAGCGTCACGGAGATCTCTCCGTCTGGGAAAAGGCGGTGAAGAAACTGCCGGCACTGCCCGAGGCGCGCCGAGTCATGCTCGACGCCGATACGGTCAGCGTCGAGATGACGCTCGAGGAGAGCCAGCAGCGCCAGTGCTTCAACCTGCTCAAGAAGCTCGCGCCTTGGCGCAAGGGCCCGTTCAACCTTGGCGGCATCGAGATCGACACCGAGTGGCGCTCGGACTGGAAGTGGCAGCGCGTGGCGCCGCACCTTTCCGACTTGAGGTACCGCAAGGTACTCGATGTCGGCGGCGGCAGCGGCTATCACGCCTGGCGCATGGCCGGCGCGGGCGCCGCCTTCGTGCTGGTGATCGACCCCTCGCCGCGCTTCTACTGGCAGTTTCAGGCGGTGCGCCACTTCGTCGGCGACGTGGACGGCAACCGCACCCACTTTCTGCCGGTGGGCATCGAGGACGTGCCGGAAAACCTGGGCTTTTTCGACACCGTGTTCTCCATGGGCGTGCTGTATCACCGCGCCTCGCCCTTCGAGCACCTGAACCAGTTGAAAGCCGCCCTTGCCCCCGGCGGCGAGCTGGTGCTGGAAACCCTGGTGGTCGAAGGCGACGAGCAGACGGTGTTCGTGCCCGGCGAGCGCTACGCGGCGATGCCCAACGTCTACTTCCTGCCCTCCTCCAAAGCACTCTGCCACTGGCTGACCCGCTGCGGCTTCACCAACGTGCGCGTCGTCGATGAAGCCCCGACGACGCTTTCCGAGCAGCGCTCCACCGAGTGGATGAGCTACCAATCGCTTGCAGATTTTCTCGACCCCGAAGACCCCACGCGCACGATCGAGGGGTATGCGGCGCCACGGCGGGCGGTGGTGATGGCGAACAAAGCTAGCTAGATATTTTCTATTGCGCTTAAGCTACTAAAGAACCTTTGGTTATATGCATAACCAAAGGTTCTCAACCAATTTAAGCAAGACTTTCAACTGCGTTATATTTTTTGGAAAATATCAACTATATATAGAACCCATTTAAATAAATTAAATATGGTCTATAAACTCTAGAACTTATATTAATACATCAAATTTTAGTTTAATTAGATAAAATTAAAAACTTGGAAAATAGTATAATTAAATTTAAGCTTACATACTTAAGGCAGCGCTGTAAATTTTTTGCCATAAAACCTTCGTTTAATTTTTATTGAGACATTTATAAATTAATCAAATCAAATTTTACAACTATCAATTTTTATCTTTTCTTGAAGAAATCTTTATCAATATTCACTTTTATTTTCTAAATATGCGTTCAAACTATATTTTTAGATTAACACCTAATAATTTTTTGTAAGTTCACTATCAACATAAACACTTACCTCTTTACAGTTATCGTAATCTCTTTCAATATCAGGGAGGCTCGTAGAACATACAGTTCCGCTGAAGGTAGCTACGAACTCTCCATGAGTAGGGTCTATATTATAACTTTCGATATCAAGGGTTACACGTTCATCCGTATTATCACTCGCCCAATAAAAGTTTTTTTCAGGATCTGCTTCCCAAGTAATTGCTGCATTACGAATCTCTTTTCCTTCAGAATTAATAAAAGCGAAAACACTTATTGAACGATCGGCCTCTATCGGAATAAGTTTTTTTAAATCATCAGAGAGTGATGGTTTTTCATAGCCAGTGATAGATATAGAATAACTTTTTCCGCCTGAGCTTTTAGATAGGAATGAATTAGATTCAATATAATTAGACGACCTAAAGCTATTACCTTCAACTTCAACAGCTACAACATTGTAAACTTGAGTATTTCCATCGACCGTAACTTTTACAGTTCCTATACTTTTTAATGCATTAGCACGTAATACAATTACTACTAATGTAAAAAACAGTATGACTAAAATATAAAAACTTTGTTTCCTCAAAAAATAAAACAAGATGCCTCCTTTAGCATAATTGACTACAACTTACCAAAAGATGATTAAATTATTAATTTTTATTTTATAAAATTATCGTCGTAAGATCACCAGCCACCTTCCCAGATTCAGAATGCTGGTGAGCGAGGCCGCCACGTAGGTGAAGGCGCAGGCGGTGAGTACGTGGCGGGCGCCGGTCATGTCGGAAGGCGGCACGTACTCTTTCAAGAGCGGAAGCGCGCGGTTGAAGCTGGCGTCGAACTCGACCGGCAGGGTGACCAGATGCACCACCGCAGCGGTACCGAAGCTGATGACGGCAATGGCGATTACCGCGGCGAGCCCGCCGGGCAGGCGGGTGAGGATGAAGAGAAAGGGGGCGACCATCATCAAGAGCGCACCGAGCTTTTCGGCTTTCTGTGCCACGCCGACCATGCGGCTGCGCGCCACCAGTGGGGCGTAGCCTTCGGCATGCTGGAGGGCGTGGCCAACCTCGTGGGCGGCGACGGTCACGGCGGTGAGCGAACGCCCGTCGAAGTTCTCCGGGGAGAGGCGCACCGCCTTGGTCAGCGGGTCGTAGTGATCACCCTGCTCGCTCACCTCTACCGCAACGTGGCCGAGGTCGAAACGCCGCAGCAGATGGCTCGCCAGTTCACCGCCACTACCCGGGTAGTCGTTGCGGCCCCGGGCGTGGCGTTTGAGCACCCATTGCGCCCACAGGTTGGGAAGCAGAAAGATGGCGAGTGCCAATACGACGAGAAGAACGATCATGAGAAGTGCTCGAGCGGGAGTGCCCCCTTGTACCACGAGCGATCGGCGTTTACACGCCGTTCACTGTGAGATGCCGGCCTGCTCCGCTTCCTCCTCGGCCAGGTGCTCCTTGACGTCGCGCTTGACCGCGTCCAGCCCGCGCCGAGAAATTCGGCCCTGCCGGTGGGCGTGTTCGGCCATCAGCACGCTGTCGGCCGCCAGCACCAGGTCGCAATCCGTGCCGGCGAGCTCGTCGCGAAGGCGCTCGATGGCCTCTTGACGCTTGGGGTCCTTGTCCACCCGGCGAATGTAGATGGCCTTGATGCGCCCTGGGTAGGCCTTGACCACTTCGGTGTAGACCTCCGGGTCGTGCTGACCGCTATCGCCGATCAGGATGCAGGGCATCTCGTCGTAGAGTCCCAGCATGCGATCGATCAGATCGCGCTTGTGATCCTCGGCCTTGCGCGGCCAGGGCTTGCGCCAGGAGATGCCCCACTCGCGCAGAAACAAAATCGGTCCGACGGGGATGCGGTTCATCTGGAAGAACGCCTCGAGCATCTCGTAGATCGCCCAGGGCCCGCGGGAAACGTAGAGAATCGGCCGCTCGGCCTTTTCGCTGACGCCGCGATAGAGCGCCTGGTAGAGCGAGGCCACGCCGGGAAAGGCAGTGCGCCGATGCGGTTTGCGCACGAACAGCCGATAGAGCATCTTAAGCTTCTCGGCAACGCCGGTGAACATGACGGTGTCGTCGATGTCGCTGATCACAAGCAGGTCCGCCTCCGGGGGCGGCACGTAGACCTCGGCGCTGGTACGCACCGGCGTCCGGCCCTTTGCGCGCACGAGAATGTCCGCACGGTGCCAGGAGACGTCGATGGGAAGATCGTGTTCGATGGGAAGATGGGCGTCGAAGTAGCCGTCGCGATCGGTCGTCAGCGTCAGCGTGTTGCGGCCCAAGCTCAGCTCGACGTCAGCCTCCTTGAAACCGCGACGAAAGATGCGCCGAGCGACATCGGCAGTATCTCGCAGGATGCCGCGCCGTGGGATGGCGCGACCGAGAGCCGCCTGTCGAAATACACGCCCCATGACGAAGACTTCCTTCTGCGACCCGTAACCACGGTAGGGATGGACCACCATCCCCCCGCGGCCGCTGTCGCGCTTCATGGGCTTGGCGACAACGTGGGCAAGCCGCTTGGCGAAGCTCGCCCACTGGTGGTACCACGCCATCAGGCGTGCTGGCCTGAATGCTTGCCTTCCTGGATCTCCTCGAGCAGCTTGGCGCAGAAGGCATCGAGGTCTTCCGGCGTACGGCTGGTGACCAGCGCCTGATCACACACCACGGCTTCATCGACCCACTTCACGCCGGCATTCTTGAGATCCTGGGCGATGCTGTGCACCGAGGTCATTTCGCGACCTTCGACCACGCCGGCATTGATCAGTATCCACGGCGCGTGGCAGATCGCCCCTACCGGCTTGCCAGCCTGGAAGAACGCCTTGACGAAGCTCAGCGCGTCGTCGTTGGTGCGAAGCTCGTCCGGGTTGAACAGGCCGCCCGGCAGTACCAGCGCGTGGTAATCGGACTCGGAAACGTCGGAAAGCGCCTTGTCGGCCTCGTAGGTATCGCCCCACTCGGTTTCTGCCCAGGCGCGAATGCCCTTGCCGGTCGGCGTGACGATATGTACCTCGATACCGTTTTTCTGCAGCGAGGCGCGGGGCACGCTCAGCTCGGACTCTTCGAAACCGTCGGCAGCCAGGATCGCGACACGTTTACCGTTCAGTGCTTGATTCATCATGCTCTCCATTTCGTGATGAGGACATTGCGTGGTGACTACTCGTGGTAGCTACTCGTGACAACTACGCGTTACGGCCATGCCGTACAACGCCTTACAAGTGTGGCCCATCTTGTACAATCGTCAAGCGCTAATATAGAACCAGACCAGATACCACGGGCACTAAATCTTGTACAAGCCAGGTAAAACGGGAATAAAAAAGCCGGCCCTTCATCGAAGGGCCGGCCCGGTTTCGAGACGCGAACGGCTAGAACAACTTGGCGATGTCCTTGGCTTCCCAGTGCGGGAAATGCTTGCGCACCAGGGCGTTGAGGTCGCGCTCGAAAGCGGCCCAGTCGGTGCGGGTCGAAGCCTCGCGAGCGCTTGCCACCCCGCGAATCATGCCGGCGCCGACGGTCACGTTGGTGAGCCGGTCGATGAGGATGAAGCTGCCGGTGCCGGGGCTTGCGCGGTAGTCGTCGAGCGGGATGCTCGCGGTCAGTTCCACCTCGCAGCGGGCGATGGCGTTGAGCTCGAGCGCCTGGGCGGGGTGCTTTTCGAGCGTGTTCACGTCCACCTGGTACTCGATGGCGCGCACCTCGCCGGAAAGATCCCGCGTGGCGAGCTTGAAGTCATAGAGCTTGCCCGGCGTGAGGGCATCCTCGTGCATCCAGACGATGTCCGCGGTGAAGGCGTTGGAGATCGGCACCTTGGCGTCGGCCTGGACCAGCCAGTCGCCGCGGGAGATATCGATCTCGTCCTCGAGCGTGACGGTGATCGCCTGCCCCGGGTAGGCTGCGCTCAGATCACCATCGAAAGTGACGATGCGCTCGACCCGCGACGTCTTGCCGGAGGGCAATGCCTTGATCCGCTGCCCCGGGCGCAGGATGCCCGCCGCCAGCGTGCCGCAGTAGCCGCGAAAGTCCAGGTTCGGGCGGTTCACGTACTGCACCGGCAGGCGCAGATCCGACAGGTTCTGGTCATGGCTCAGCTCGACGCTCTCCAGAAGCTCGATCAGCGTCTTGCCCTCGTAGCCGGAACCAAAGTACCAGGGCGTGCGCTCGCTCTTGTTGACCACGTTGTCACCGGTCAGCGCCGACAGCGGCACGAAGCGGATGTCCGGGGCATCGAGGTTGGTGGCGAACGCCTGGTAGTCGCGCTTGATCTCGTTGAAACGCTCCTCGGAGAAATCGACCAGATCCATCTTGTTGACGGCGATGACCAGGTGCTGGATGCCCAGCAGGTCGGCGATGAAGCTGTGGCGCCGGGTCTGGGTCTGCACCCCGTAGCGCGCGTCGATCAAGATCACCGCAAGGCTCGCGGTCGAGGCGCCGGTGGCCATGTTGCGGGTGTACTGCTCGTGGCCCGGGGTGTCGGCGATGATGAACTTGCGCTTGTCGGTAGAGAAGAACCGGTAGGCGACATCGATGGTGATGCCCTGCTCGCGCTCGGACTGCAGCCCGTCGACCAGCAGCGCCAGGTCCACCGCATCCCCGGTGGTACCGCTGGTTTTCGAGGCCTGGGTGATGGCGGCGAGCTGGTCTTCGAAGATCATCTTGGAGTCGTGCAGCATTCGCCCGATCAGCGTCGACTTGCCGTCATCGACGCTTCCGCAGGTGATGAAGCGCAAGAGGTCCTTGTTCTCGTGCTCGTGCAGGTACTGCTCGATGTTGTCGGCGATCAAGTTCGATTGGTGTGCCATCAGAAATACCCCTCGCGCTTTTTCTTCTCCATGGAGCCGACCTGGTCGCGGTCGATCGCCCGGCCGCTGCGCTCGCTGGTGCGCGTCAGCAGCATTTCCTGGATGATCTCGGGAAGCGTTGCCGCCGTGGACTCGACAGCCCCCGTCAGCGGGTAGCAGCCCAGGGTGCGAAAGCGCACGGATTTTTGCTCGGGTACCTCACCGGGTGCCAGCGGCAGGCGCTCGTCGTCGACCATCACCTGCATGCCGTCGCGCTCGACGATGGGGCGCGGGGCCGCGTAGTAGAGCGGCACGATCGGGATCGACTCCAGGTAGATGTACTGCCAGATGTCGAGCTCGGTCCAGTTGGAGAGCGGGAAGACGCGGATCGACTCGCCCTTGTTGACCTTGGCGTTGTAGACGTTCCAGAGCTCCGGACGCTGGCTCTTCGGGTCCCAGCGGTGGTACTTGTCGCGAAACGAGTAGACCCGCTCCTTGGCGCGCGAGGCTTCCTCATCCCGGCGTGCACCGCCAAAGGCAGCGTCGAAACCGTACTTGTCCAGAGCCTGCTTGAGCGCCTGGGTCTTCATGATGTCGGTGTACTTGGCGCTGCCGTGATCGAAGGGGTTGATGTTCGCCGCCCGCCCCTCTTCGTTGGTGTGCACCAGAAGCTCCATGCCAGCCTCACGCGCCATACGGTTGCGAAACTCGATCATCTCGCGGAATTTCCAGGTGGTATCCACGTGCAGCAGCGGAAACGGCGGGGTGCCCGGATAGAACGCCTTGCGCGCCAGGTGAAGCATGACCGAGGAGTCCTTGCCGATGGAGTACATCATCACCGGGTTGGCGAACTCGGCAGCCACTTCACGAATGATGTGGATCGACTCGGCCTCGAGCTGCTTGAGATGCGTCAACCGCGCGCCGTCGATCGCGATGGAAGTCTCGCGCCGCTCTTGGCTCGGCGGAGCTTTGAACTGGGTCATTGCCTACTCCCTCTGGGCGGGCCGCGTCCGATCCATACGGCGCGCGGCATTCACCTCATTCTGATCAGTGGGACTAGGGTAACGCGTCCATTTAATAACTCGAAAGAATTAATAACTATCTTTTTATTCTTTTAGTAACTATCTGATGACGCATGCGCCAGGATCAGAGGTTCACGCGCTCCACCCAGGTCTGCCATTCGTCGCCGCGCAGCTCGACGATGCGATAGCCGGGACGGGATGCCTCGTCGATGGCGAACGCCTTCGCCCCGGGCATGAACTGATCCGCCATCGCCGGGCAGCCGTAGACCTCGACGCTGCGCTCGCCTACAGATCGACGCTGGGCAAACGCCTGGTGGGCATGGCCGAACAGCACGATCTTGACCTGAGGATAGTCCGCCAGGGTCTGCCAGAATGCGTCGCGATCCTTGAGCCCGATGGCGTCCATCCACGCAGCTCCAACCTCGACCGGCGGATGATGCAAGCCGATGACCACGGGCCTGTCGCTTTGCTCGAGCGCCTCGCCCAGAGCCGCCAATCGCTCGGAACCGAGTTCGCCGTGGGGCATCTGTGCCACTCGGGTATCGAGCAGCAAGAGACGCCAGGCGCCGAGGTCGACCTCGTCGATCAGCGGGTGGCACTCGACCATCAGATCGGGCTGGTCGTGGTTGCCGGGAATCCAGAACCACGGGCACGCAAGCCCCTCGAGGGCCCGGCAGGCGTGCTGGTAGGAAGCCAGCGTCTCGTCCTGGCTGACGTCGCCACTCAGCAGCACCACGTCCGGGCGCTCACGCATCACTTGCGCCAGCACGCGCTCGAACTGGCGCCACGGCACGCCGCTGCGCGAGCGCGCATGCTTGTCCGCGTGCAGGTGGGCATCGGTGATCTGGATCAGGCGCATCAGGGCAGCTCGGGCATGTCGTAGGCGTGGCCGTGGGCCAGCCCGTGAGCCAGCCACTCGCCCAGGAAACGGTTGAGCTGCAGCTTCTCGTCGGGCTGGTGCATCTTGGCATTGGGATAGCGGTAGCGGCCGTTGAAGTGGCGCTGGCGCTGGAAATCGGTGACCTCGGCCATGCGCACGTCGTGATAGAGATGCACGCGCATGCGCGGGCCCTCGAGCACGACGTCCAGCGGGCCGCTCTGGGTGAGCTCGACCATGGTGGTGTAAGGCGCCTGCTCGAGCACCGCCAGGTGCAGCTCGCCCAGATGGCGCGCGTCCTGATGCAGGGCGATATCCCGCTGCTGGCCGGCCTCCAGGTTGCCCACCAGGCGCAGCAGGCGGGCGTAGTTGGCACTGCACTCGCCTTGCAGCGATCGCAGGTCGGTGACGTAGGCGGCTCTAGCCATCTTCGCTCCTTTGAAACTCACGGGGACTCGGCGCCTGATGAGGGGCGGCGCGCAGCGTGGCGCGCTGGCCGTTGAGCCAGTAGAGCCCGATCAGACACATGGCGTTGTCGAGCCGCCCCTGGCCGAGAAGTTCCCACACCGCCGAAAAACTCAGCACGTGAACGCGAATGTCCTCGTGCTCCTCGGCCAGGCCATGAATGCCACCGAGGCTTGCGGTATCCACCAGGCCGCAAAACAGCGTGACCCGCTCGTTGCAGGCGCCAGGGCTCGGGTAGTAGGTGTGCAGCAGGGTCAGATCATTCACCTCGCACCCGGCCTCCTCCATGGCCTCGCGGCGGGCGACCGCCTCGAGCGTCTCGCCCTCCTCGACGAGCCCGGCCACCAGCTCGAGTTTCCAGGGCGAGCGCGGATCGTCGATGGCGCCAGCGCGAAACTGCTCGACCAGCACCACCGCATCGCGCTGCGGGTCATAAAGCAGCACGCCGACGGCGTCGAAGCGGCTATGGATTTCACGCCGCATCGTCTGGCTCTCGCCGCCTTCGAAAAGGCGATGCTTGAGCGTCAGCTCCTCGAGACGGAAAAACCCCTGGTAGAGGGTTTCGCGCCTTTCGAGGGTCACGTCCGCGCGGGTGAGTTCGGGGCTCGCAAGCTCAGGAGCGAGCGGCGGCAAGAGGCTGGATGCCATGGGGCACTCCCGGTCGACACAATCGATCCATTATCAATGCTTGCCGCCGGGAATGCCAATTTGCGTCGCGCTAGAGCGACTGCAGAAACCCCTGCGCCTCACGCCGGAGTGCTTCGTCCGAGAGCTGGCGATTGTCGCGGGCGGTGCCTTGCACGGCGCGCTCAGCGTACCGGCGAGCGCCTTCGGTATCGCCCTCCTCTTTCAAGAACGCCGCGTAGTAGTAGTTGACGTCGATGCCGTCCGGGCGAATCTCGAGCGCCCGCTGGAACATGCGCTCGGCGGTGTCGCTGTTGCCGAAACCCAAAGGCCGCCCCGGTGCCCGGTCGTAAAGCGCGCCCAGGGTGACGTAGGCCGAGCCGTTGCTGCCCTGGGGGTCGATCTCGATGGCACGCTCGAGCACGTCGCGCGCCTGCTTGGCGGTACCGAGCGCGCCGAGTCCGCCCCGCTCGCGGGCGTAGGAGGCCAGAATGATGCCCTGCCAGACCAGCACGTCGGCAGCACCCGGGTTCTGCTCGGCCAGCGTCGCGGCCTCGCTGCTCAACGCCTCGAGGGTGCCCTGGCGCTGGTTGGCGGGAAGCTCCGTCACCGTGTGCTCCCAGCGATTCTGCAGGGAGAACAGCTCGTCCTGGTAGGCGCTGGCGGCAAGCGGTGACAGCGTGAGGGCGCCGCCGAGTGCCAAGGCTATCAGCCAGCGAGAAGAGTGCGTGCGCATGAAAAGCTCCTTGTTTATTGTTGTCGCCTGAAAAGGATCAAAGAGCGAGCGACGCTCGCCCTCAGATCACTGTAACGAACGTTTGAATGACTCGCCAGGAGTAATCGTCGCTCGCCGAAGCGACGCGCTCGCCTGGCCCTGCTGCTCGATAAGGAAGTGCCCATGAAAGGCCGCAACATGACCCGCTGGCGCGACCCGGCCAAGGACCCGCGCCAGGCTCCCAAGAGCAACCTGATCACCCAGGCGGGCGCCGAGCGCCTGCGTGGCATCCTCGACCATCTCTCGCGGGTGAAGCGCCCGGCGCTCTCCGCCAAGGTGGGCGAGGCCGCCGCCCTGGGCGACCGCTCCGAAAACGCCGACTACACCTACAACAAGAAAGAGCTCAACCGGGTGATCGCGCGCATTCGCTACCTGACCAAGCGCCTCGACGAGCTGCAGGTGGTCGATCGCCTGCCGGCGAACACCGACAAGATCTTCTTCGGTGCCTTCGTGAGCCTCGAGGACGACGACGGCGAGCCGCTCGATATCCGCATCGTCGGCCACGACGAGATCGACCCCCAGAAACGCTGGATCAGCATCGACTCCCCCATGGCGAAAGCGCTGCTCGGCAAGGAAGTGGATGACGAGATCACCGTGCAGACCCCGAGTGGCGAGGATTTCTATACCGTGACCAACATTCGCTACCCGCAGATGTCGGCCTCGTGACGCCTTGGATGAGCGAGTAACCGGATGCTGGCACTGACCATCTTCGCCACCACCCTGACGTTGGTGATATGGCAACCCAAGGGATTAGGAATTGGCACGAGCGCCCTGCTCGGAGCTTTCGTTGCTCTGCTCTGCGGCGTGGTGGCGTTCGAGGATATCGGCGCTGTGTGGCATATCGTCTGGGACGCCACCTTCACCTTCGTGGCCTTGATCGTCATTTCGCTGCTGCTCGACGAAGCAGGCTTTTTCAACTGGGCGGCGCTTCACGTGGCACGCTGGGGCCAGGGGCGCGGGGCGCTGCTGTTTGTGCTGATCGTGATACTGGGCGCGTTGATGGCCGCCGTGTTCGCCAACGACGGCGCCGCCCTGCTGCTCACCCCCATCGTCATCGCCATTCTCAAGCGCCTCGAGTTCGAGCCCGCCTCGGCCCTGGCCTTCATCATCGCCACCGGGTTCGTGGCGGACACCGCAAGCCTTCCGCTGGTGATCTCCAACCTGGTGAACATTGTCACGGCCAACTACTTCGGCATCGGGTTCGATCGCTATGCCCTGGTCATGATCCCGATCGCGCTGGTATCGCTGGCGGCCACCCTGACGGTACTCTGGGGAGTGTTCTGGCATCGAATACCCAAGCGCTATGAACTCGAGAACCTCGAGTCGCCCCGCTCGGCTATCAAGGACAGGCTGGTGTTTCACGCAGCGTTCCCGCTTCTGGGTATGTTGATGGTGGCCTACGTCGTGACCGCGCCTCTTGGAGTACCCGTCGCCTTCGTCACCGGGGGGGCGGCGCTGGTACTGACGGCGTTGGCTGGACGCTGGTGGCGCGGCGGTCGTGGTGCGGTGATACGTGTATCGAGCGCCCTCCTGGGGGCACCCTGGCAGATCGTGCTGTTTTCGCTGGGCATGTATCTGGTGGTGTACGGGCTCGGCAATGCGGGCTTGACCGGCTACGGCGCCCAGGCGCTCGAATGGCTCGCGAGACAAGGCGATATCGTCGCCACCGTGGGGACCGGGTTTCTGGTCGCGCTCGTCGCCTCCTTGATGAATAATCTGCCTTCCACCCTGGTGGCGGCGCTGGCGATCGATCAGGCCGAACTGCCCGCGCTGACTCGGGAGCTGATGATCCATGCCAGCATCATCGGCAACGACCTGGGGCCGAAGTTCACGCCCATCGGCAGCCTGGCCACGCTCTTGTGGCTTCACGTGCTGGCGGGCAAGGGGTATCGCATCACGTGGGGGCAGTACATGAAGGTGGGGCTTCTGATCACCCCACCGGTGCTGCTGGTCACGCTCCTGGCGCTGGCCCTGTGGCTGCCGATGCTGCCACCCTGACGTCACTCCAAGGCGTAGTCGATGGTAGTGACCACGCGCACGCGCTTGGTCTGCGGGGTGTAGCTGTCCAGGTCCTCGATGGAGAAGTAGCCTTGGGTGGCGCTCTTGATGCCACCCACGGCGCTTCCCGAGTCCTCGGCGAACTGCTGGGCGGCGCTTCGCGCATCCGCCGTGGCCTCGCGGATCATCTCGGGCTTGATCGCGTCGAGCCCGGTGAACAGGAACTCGGTGCGGTACTCGTAGGTGGGTGAAAGCAGCACGCCCTGGCGCACCAGCGCGGTCGCCTCGGGCACCGCCTGGATCACGTCCGCCACCCGGTCGGTGCGCAGGAGCAGCGTGGCCTCGGCGCGAAAACGCTCGTCCGGGCGCTCACCGCCGTAGGTGTTGGCGTACTGGTCGGTGATGCGCGGCGGCGTCATGCTGACCTCGTCTGCGGCGAAGCCACGCTCGGCGAGAAAGTCGCGCACTCGCCGCTCATCGGTGCTCAGGCGCTGCTCGAGCTCGGTCAGCGTATCGGCGCTCACCGCGTAGTTGAGCGGCCACATGACCAGATCCGCCGCCACTTCACGCTCGGCGAGCCCGCGCACGGTGACGCTGCGCGACGACTGCTGCCACACCTCGGCGGCGCCCTTGAAATAGCTTCCGCCCCAGCCAAGCCCCAGGGCCAGAAGCCCGCCCAGCGCCACGGCGCTCGCCAGTACCACGACCCCTTTCGTGTTCACCGCCATGCCCTTCTCCTCGACTGAATTACCCCGCGCGACGTGCGCTTGCCGCTTTGACCGTCGAGCGCGGCGAAAGCGCCAAGCCGCCGCGCAAAAAAATCAGCGCCCGGCTCTGTAGACCTTGAAGCGGCGGTTGTCCGCCAGCGTCTCGAAGCCGCTCAGCGCCCGGTCGAGAAGGTCCGGGTAGGGCAGAAACGCATTCGCCACCAGCACCAGCTGCCCGCGCGGCGTCAGGTGGTCGCGCGCCCGTTCGATCAGCCGCGCGCTCGGCCCGAAGCTGATCTCGCGCTCCTGATGAAACGGCGGGTTGCTGATGATCAAGTCGAAGCGCTCGCCGTCGAGGCCCGCGTAGACGTCGCTCTCGATGACCCGCGCCGTCAAGGCGTTGGCCTCGAGAGTGCGCCGACAGGCCTGCACCGCGAAGGCGCTGACGTCCACCGCCGTCACCTCGAAGCCGCGCCTGGCGAGCCAGGCGGTGATGATGCCGTCGCCGCAGCCCATGTCGAGCACCCGGCGCGGCGGGCCGGGAAGCTCGCGCTCGAGGGTCTCGAGCAGCAGCCGCGTGCCTTCGTCCACCTTGCCATGACCGAATACGCCGGGGTGGCTGACCAGCGAAAGCTCGCCGACGCCAAAGTGCGTCCAGGGCTCAGAAGCAGCGCGCTTCACGGTGCGCGTGGCGTAAAGCGAGCAGCGCCGGGCG
>NZ_JAMZBC010000017.1 GCF_024158715.1 Halomonas sp. 707D7
GCCCGCGAGGAGGCCGGTGAAGCACCGCCTGCCGAGCGCGAGCCTGCGGCGCCGAAGAAGGCCGCCGGCAAGCGAGCGCCCAAGGCCGCCGCGCCGAAGCCCGCTGCCAAAAGACGCACCACCACCAAGAAGTAGGCGCCGATCCCCCCATTCGAGCTCGATGCTCAAGGAATGAATGCGATGACCACAAGCGATACCCCGCACGACGACAGCGCCGTTGCCGCCGACGAGGCTCCCAGCGTGATGCGCCGCTCGCGCGTTCACGAAGGGCACTCGTTTCCCCTCGGCGCGACCTGGGACGGGCTGGGGGTGAACTTCGCGCTGTTCTCCGCCCACGCTACCAAGGTGGAGCTCTGCCTGTTCGACGCCACCGGCGAGCAGGAGCTCGAGCGCATCGAGCTTCCCGAGTACACCGACGAGGTGTGGCACGGCTACCTGCCGGATGCCCGCCCGGGGCAGCTCTACGGCTACCGGGTGCACGGCCCCTACGCGCCGGAGCAGGGCCACCGCTTCAACCACCACAAGCTGCTGCTCGACCCCTACGCCAAGCAGATCGTCGGCGAGATCCAGTGGGACGACGCGCTGTTCGGCTACACCATCGGCCACGAGGCGGGCGATCTCAGCTTCGATGAACGCGACAGCGCCCCCTTCATGCCGCGCTGCAAGGTGGTCGACCCGGCCTTCACTTGGGGGCGCTCGCGGGAGGTGCAACTGCCCTGGGATCGCACCATCGTCTACGAGACCCACGTGCGCGGCTACACCATGCGCCACCCCGCGGTGCCCGAGCCGCTGCGCGGCACCTTCGCCGGTCTCATGGTCAGCGACGTGGTGGAGTACGTGAAGTCGCTCGGCGTCTCGTCGATCGAGCTCTTGCCCATCCACGCCTTCGTCGACGACCAGCGCCTGCAGGAGCAGGGCCTGCACAACTACTGGGGCTACAACACGCTGGGCTTCTTCGCCCCCCACTCGCCCTATCTCGCCGGTGACAACGTCAACGAGTTCAAGGAGATGGTGGCGCGCTTTCATGCCGCCAAGCTCGAGGTGATCCTCGACGTGGTCTACAACCACACCGCCGAGGGCAACGAGCTCGGCCCGACGCTGTCGCTCAAGGGCATCGACAACGCCTCCTACTACCGCCTGCTGCCGGAGGAGCCGCGCTACTACATCGACGACACCGGCACCGGCAACACCTTGAACCTGAGCCACCAGCGGGTGCTGCAGATGGTCACGGATTCGCTGCGCTACTGGGCGACCGAAATGCGCGTCGACGGCTTTCGCTTCGACCTGGCGACGATCCTGGGCCGCGAGCCCCACGGCTTCGACGAAGGCGGCGGCTTTCTGGACGCCTGCCGCCAGGACCCGGTGCTCGGGCGCGTCAAGCTGATCGCCGAACCCTGGGACTGCGGGCCCGGCGGCTACCAGGTCGGCGGTTTTCCGCCGGGCTGGGCGGAGTGGAACGACCGCTACCGCGACTGCGTGCGCGGCTTCTGGCGCGGCGACGAGGGCAAGCTTCCCGAGCTCGCCGCCCGCCTGACCGGCTCGGCGGACATCTTCGACCGGCGCGGGCGGCGTCCCTTCGCCTCGGTCAACTTCGTCACCGCCCACGACGGCTTCACGCTGTACGACCTGCTCGCCTACGACGACAAGCACAACGAGGCCAACGGCGAGAACAACCAGGATGGCCACGGCCACAACCTCTCCTGCAATCACGGCGTGGAAGGGCCGACCGACGACCCGGAAATCAAGGCGCTGCGCCTGCGCCAGGTCCGCAATCTGATCGCCACGACGCTATTCTCCCAGGGCACGCCGATGCTGCTGGCCGGCGACGAGCTGTTGCGCACCCAGCAGGGCAACAACAACGCCTACTGCCAGGACAACGAGATCAGCTGGCTCGACTGGAACCTCGAAGGCGACGCCCACGCCATGATCGAGTACGTGCGCCGGGTGATCGCGCTGCGCCTGCGCTACCCCATCCTGCGCCGCGGGCGCTTCCTGAGCGGCGAGTACGACGAGGCGATGGGCCTCAAGGAAGTGACCTGGCTCGCCCCCGAAGGCGAGGAGATGAGCGTGGAGCGCTGGGAGGATTCGAGCCGTCGCGCCCTTGGGCTGCTGCTCGACGGTCGCGCCCAGCCAAGCGGCATTCGCCGGCCCGGCGCCGACGACACGCTGTTGCTGTTGCTCAACGCCGGTTTCGAGACCTGCGATTTCAGCCTGCCCGATGTCGACCACGGCGCCTGGCACTGCCGGCTGGATACCGCCGACCCAGAGCTCGAAGACGGTGAAGCGCCGCTGGAGGGCACGACCTGCGCGCTGCCCGCCCACTCGCTGGTCCTGCTCGAACTCGTCAAGCGCCCTATCGGGCGCGGTCACTGAGCCGGGCAGTTGCCCCTTTACACGGAGAGCGAAGCCATGTCCTCGACCCCACCCCGAGCGCGCGATGAGAACGCCGCCCTCACCCGGGCCGTTCACGCCCCTCGCATCGCCATCGAGGCGGTGTCGCCGGCTCTCGACGATGGCCGCTTCGCCGCCAAGGCCACCGTCGGTGAACCGGTGCGCGTGGCGGCGACGATCTTCGCCGACGGCCACGACGTGCTGGCCGCCGAGATCGGCTGGATCGACGACCAGGGCGTCGAGCGGCGTGCCCCGATGCAGCTTGCGCGCCCGCTGGGGCTCGACCGCTGGGAGGGGCATTTCACGCCTGACCGGGTGGGCCGTCACGTCTTCTACATCGAGGCGTGGTGGGACGTCTTCGAGACCTACCGCTACGAGCTTTCCAAGAAGCACGCCGCCGGCGTGCCCATCGCCCTGGAGCTCGAGGAGGGCCGCCTGCTGCTCGAGCGCGCCGCTGCCCGCGCCGAGGCCGGGCTCGCGAAAGGGCTTGCGCAGTGCCTCGACGCCCTGGCCCGGGCGGCGGATCACGGCGCGCAGGTGGCGTTGCTGCTGGAGTGCGAGACCGCGCGGCTGATGCGCGAGGCCGACCCGCGCGCCCACCTGAGCCGTACCCAGGCGGATTATCCGCTCGAGGTGGAGCGCCTGGCGGCGCGCTTCGCCAGCTGGTACGAACTCTTTCCCCGTTCGCAGACGTCGGACCCCGCCCGCCACGGCACCTTCGATGATGTGCAGCGCCGTTTGCCGCTGATTCGCGACATGGGCTTCGACGTGCTCTATTTCCCCCCCATCCACCCCATCGGACGCAAGCATCGCAAGGGGCCGAACAACAGCCTCGAGGCCGGCCCCACCGACCCCGGCAGCCCCTACGCGATCGGAAGCCCGGAAGGCGGCCACGAGGCGATCCACCCGCAACTCGGCAGCCGCGAGGACTTTCGCGCGCTGGTGCGCGCCGCCGACGCCCATGGCCTGGAGATCGCGCTCGATTTCGCCATCCAGTGCTCGCCGGACCACCCTTGGCTTGCCGAGCATCCGGGCTGGTTCTCCTGGCGCCCGGACGGCACCATCCGCTACGCCGAGAACCCGCCCAAGAAGTACCAGGACATCGTCAACGTCGACTTCTACGCCGACGACGCGGTGCCGGGGCTGTGGCTTGCGCTACTCGAGGTGGTGCAGGGCTGGGTCGACGAGGGCGTGCGCATCTTTCGCGTCGACAACCCGCACACCAAGCCGCTGCCCTTCTGGGAGTGGCTGATCCAGGAGATCCGCGCCCGCGACCCGGGGGTGATGTTTCTGGCCGAGGCCTTCACCCGCCCGCCGATGATGCTGCGCCTGGGCAAGGTCGGCTTCAGCCAGAGCTACACCTACTTCACCTGGCGCCACACCAAGGCGGAGCTCACCGCGTACTTCAGCGAGCTCGACGCCTCGCCGATGCGCGAAGGCTACCGGCCCAACTTCTTCGTCAATACCCCGGACATCAACCCCTACTTCCTGCAGACCAGCGGACGCAGCGGCTTTCTGCAGCGCGCGGCGCTGGCAGCGCTCGGCTCGGGGCTGTGGGGCATGTACTCGGGGTTCGAGCTGTGCGAAAGCGCCCCGGTGCCCGGCAAGGAGGAGTACCTGGACTCGGAGAAGTACGAGATTCGCCCACGCGACTACCAGGCGCCGGGCAACATCAGCCTCGAGATCGCCGAGCTCAACCGCATTCGCCGCGAGAATCCGGCGCTGCAGACCCACTTGAGGATTCGCTTTCACACCATCGAGAGCGAGCGGCTGCTGCTGTTTTCCAAGGCCACCGAGAGCCGCGACAACGTGGTGCTGGTGGCCATCAACCTCGACCCCTTCGCCGCCCACGAGGCCGCGCTCGCGCTGCCCTTCGAGCTTTTCGAGCTCGATGACGACGCGGCGCTGCTCGGCGAGGAGCTGATGAGCGGCGCCCGGGTGCGCTGGCAGGGGCGCTGGCAGTCGCTGCGTCTGGAGCCGGCACGGCCCTTTGCCGTCTGGCGGCTGCGCCCGGAAAGCGCGCCGTCATGACAACGGGCCACCAATGGCCCCGGCTGGTGAACGCATCGCCGGCCAACACTCTTCGTCCACACCGATGATTGCAGGGAGGGCACCTTTGATGATGGATGCCAGCAGCGAACGACACGCCGTCGAGACCCTCGACTTTCTCGACGACCCCCTCTGGTACAAGGACGCGGTGATCTACCAGGTCCACGTCAAGTCGTTCTTCGATGCCAACGACGACGGCATCGGCGACTTCAAGGGGTTGATCGACAAGCTCGACTACATCGAAAGCCTCGGGGTGAACACGATCTGGCTACTGCCGTTCTACCCCTCGCCCCGGCGCGACGACGGCTACGACATCGCCCAGTACATCGGCGTGAGCCCGGACTACGGCACCCTGGCGGATGCCCAGCGCTTCATCGACGAGGCCCACGTGCGGGGCCTGCGAGTCCTCACGGAGCTGGTCATCAACCACACCTCGGACCAGCACGAGTGGTTCCAGCGCGCCCGCAACGCCCCGCCGGGCTCGCCGGAGCGCGACTTCTACGTGTGGTCCGACACCGATCTCAAGTACCCGGGCACGCGGATCATCTTCCTCGACACCGAGTCCTCCAACTGGACCTGGGACCCGGTGGCCGGCGCCTACTACTGGCACCGCTTCTACTCCCACCAGCCGGATCTCAACTTCGACAACCCGGTGGTGCTCGAGGAGATCCTCAAGGTGATGGCCTACTGGCTCGACATGGGCGTTGACGGGCTGCGCCTGGACGCCATCCCGTACCTGGTCGAGCGCGAAGGCACCAACAACGAGAACCTGCCGGAAACCCACGACGTGCTCAAGAAGATCCGCGCGGTGATCGACGAGCGCTACCCGGATCGCATGCTGCTCGCCGAGGCCAACCAGTGGCCCGAGGACACCCGCCCCTACTTCGGCGACGGCGACGAGTGTCACATGGCGTTCCACTTCCCCTTGATGCCGCGCATGTACATGGCGCTGGCCCAGGAGGACCGCTTCCCGATCACCGACATCCTGCGCCAGACCCCGGACATCCCGCCGACCTGCCAGTGGGCGATCTTTCTGCGCAACCACGACGAGCTGACCCTCGAGATGGTCACCGACAAGGAGCGCGACTACCTCTGGAACCACTACGCTGCCGACCGCCGGGCACGCATCAATCTGGGCATTCGCCGCCGCCTGGCGCCGCTGCTCGAGCGCGACCGGCGGCGCATCGAGCTGCTCAACAGCCTGCTGCTTTCGATGCCAGGCACGCCGGTGCTCTACTACGGCGACGAGATCGGCATGGGCGACAACATCTACCTCGGCGACCGGGACGGCGTGCGCACGCCCATGCAGTGGTCGCTGGATCGCAACGGCGGCTTCTCCCGCGCCGACCCGGCGAGCCTGGTGCTGCCGCCGGTCATGGACCCGCTCTACGGCTACCAGAGCGTCAACGTCGAGGCCCAGACCCGCGACGCCCACTCGCTTTTGAACACCATGCGCCGGCTCTTGAAGGTGCGCGGCCAGCACCGCGCCTTCAGCCGCGGCTCGATGCGCGCGCTCTATCCGGCCAACCGCCATATTCTCGCCTACCTGCGCGAGATGACCCTCGACAACGGCGAGACCGAAACCCTTCTGTGCGTGGCCAACGTGGCGAGCACCGCCCAGGCGGTGGAGCTCGAGCTTTCCGCTTTCGCGGGCCAGGTGCCGGTGGAGATGGTCGGTGGCAGCGCCTTCCCGCCGGTGGGGCAGCTACCCTATCTTCTCACCCTGCCGCCCTACGGCTTCTTCTGGTTTCTGCTGGCCCCTGCCAGCGCCATGCCGACCTGGCACAGCCCGGCGCCGAAACCGATGCCAGAGTACGTGACGCTGATCATCAAGCGTCACCTGGACGAAATCTTTCAGGGCACCCCACGGACACTGCTGGAGAACGAGGCGCTGCCCCGTTACGTGGAGAAGCGGCGCTGGTTCGCCGCCAAGCAGGCGCGCATCGACGCGCTCACGCTGCACCCCACGGCCCAGTTCGAGCACGCCGGCCACACCTTGCTACTGGGTGAGTTCGATATCGACTGCCACGGCACGAGCGAGCGCTACCAGCTGCCGCTGGCCTTTCTCGGCGAGGACGAGCAGGCGAGCCCGCTGGCCCAGCAGCTCGCGCTCGCCCGGGTGCGCCGCTTCCACCAGGTCGGGCTTCTGACCGATGCGCTGACCCTCGACGCCTTCGCCCTCGGGGTGCTGGAGGCGATCCGCCAGTCCCGGGTGCTCGAGGGCGCCGAGGGCGAGATCCGCTTCACCGCCACCCCGGCGCTCGGCGCAGAGCCCTGGCCGGAGACGTTCGAGGTGATCCACCAGAGCGCCGAGCAGTCCAACAGCGCCGTGGTGATCAACCACCAGTGGGTGCTGAAGCTTTTTCGTCGCCTCGAGCACGGCGTTCATCCAGAGGCGGAGATGAGCCGCTACCTGAGCGAGCAGGGCTTCGCCCACACCGCCGAGCTGCTCGGCGAAGTGACGCGCTGGCACGGTGACGAGCCGCGCACGCTGATGCTGCTGCAGCGCTTCATCGACAACCAGGGCGACGCCTGGTCCTGGACCCACACCACGCTCGAGCGGGCGATTCGCGAGGCGATCCTCGAGGAACCGAACCCGGATACTTCACGCGAGGCCCCGCGCTATGGCGCCTTCGAGGAGCTCGAGGCGTTCGCTGCAACCCTGGGTCGGCGGCTCGGCGAGCTGCACGAGGTGCTGGCCGCCCCCACCGAGCAGACGGACTTCGCTTCGCAGATCGCCGACGCCGCCCAGGTGGCGCGCTGGAAGACGCGGGTGAGCGAGCGCGTCGACGAGGCGCTGGCGCTGCTCGAGCGCCAGGCGAGCAGTGACGAGACGCAGCGGGCACTGATCGAGGGCGTGCTGGCCAGGCGTTCGGCCTTGTCCCGCGCCATCGACACCATGGCCGAGCTCTCGCTGGGCGGCTTGATGACGCGCATCCACGGCGATCTGCACCTGGGTCAGGTGCTCGTCGCCCACGATGACGCCTACATCATCGATTTCGAGGGCGAGCCGGCCCGGCCGCTCGCCGAGCGCCGCGCCAAGGACAGCCCGCTGCGCGACGTGGCGGGCATGCTGCGCTCCTTCGACTACGCCTACGCCATGGCGGAACAGGCCCACGCTCACGACTTGGAGGCGGATACCGCCACCGCGTCGCAGGTGATGGAGCGCTATCTGCTGCGCGGCCGCCAGGCGTTCTTGAACGCCTACTGGCAGGCGACGCTGGAGATCCCCCACGACTGGGCCAAGCCCAATGGCCCCGCGGCGGCGGTGGATCTGTTCGTGCTCGAGAAGACCGCCTACGAGATCGCCTACGAGGCGGCCAACCGTCCGGCGTGGCTTGGCGTGCCACTGCGGGCACTGGCCGGGTTCGTCGACCAGCTCGACCAAGGAGGCTCCCATGAGTGAGTTCACCCGCCGGGTGGTCGACCACCGCCTGTGGCTCGACGAGGAGGCCGCCCACGCCCTGGTCGAGGGCACCTGCGGCGATCCTTTCGCGCTGCTCGGCCCGCACGCCGATGCCGACGGCCCTTACCTGCGCGCCTTTCTGCCCGGCGCCATCGGCGTGGACGTGCTCGAGGCCGACCGTGACGAGGTGCGCGCCGTGCTGAGCGCGGTGCAGGTGCCGGGGCTCTTCGCCGCCCGGCTGCCCCACGCCGCGCCCTACCGGCTGCGCATCCGCTGGCCCGAGGGCGAGCAGGTGACCGACGACCCCTACCGCTTCGGCCTGCTGCTCGGCGAGACGGATCTCTATCTGATCAACGAGGGCAACCACCGCCGCCTCGGCCACTGCCTGGGCGCCCAGCCGATGACCTTGGAGGGGGTTGCGGGCGTGCGCTTCGCGCTCTGGGCGCCCAACGCCCGGCGGGTCTCGGTGGTCGGCGACTTCAACGGCTGGGACGGTCGGCGCCACGTGATGCGCCTGCGCCATCCCGCCGGGGTCTGGGAGCTGTTTTTGCCCGGGCTCGCCCCCGGCGCCGTCTACCAGTACGAGCTGCTGGAAGCCCACGGCGGGCTCGGCCGGCGCGCCGACCCGGTGGCCCGGGCCACCCAGCCCCCGCCCTCCACCGCCTCGGTGGTGGCGGACACCACGCCCTTCACCTGGCACGACGACGCCTGGCTCGAGAGGCGCGCGGCGTACCAGGCGGGCGACCGGCCGATGAGCATCTACGAGGTGCACGCCGGTTCCTGGCGGCGCCACGGCGGTGACGACGGCGCGCTCTACAGCTGGCGGGATCTCGCCGAGCACCTGATTCCCTACGTCAGCGAGCTCGGCTTCACCCACATCGAGCTTCTGCCTATCATGGAGCACCCCTTTGGCGGCTCCTGGGGCTACCAGCCGCTCGGTCAGTTCGCCCCCAGCGCCCGCTTCGGCACCCCGGCACAGTTCGCCCTCTTCGTCGATGCCTGCCACCAGGCGGGGCTCGGCGTGATCCTCGACTGGGTGCCGGCGCACTTCCCCACCGACCCCCACGGTCTTGCCCGCTTCGACGGCACCGCGCTCTACGAGTACGCACACCCCTTCGAGGGCTTTCACCGCGACTGGGACACTTACATCTACAACCTGGACCGGCGCGAGGTGCACGGTTTTTTGCTCGCCTCGGCGCTTTACTGGCTGACCCACTTCCACGTGGACGCGCTGCGGGTCGATGCCGTGGCCTCGATGCTCTATCGCAACTACTCGCGAAACGACGGCGAGTGGATTCCCAACCGCTTCGGCGGCCACGAGAACCTGGAGGCGATCGACTTTCTGCGCCACCTCAATGAGGTAGTCGCTGAGGAGGCGCCGGGGGCCCTGGTGATCGCCGAGGAGTCCACCGCCTGGCCGGGGGTGACGAAGCCGGTCGATGAGCAGGGCCTGGGCTTCTCCTACAAGTGGAACATGGGCTGGATGCACGACACCCTGACCTACATCGCCAAGGATCCGGTCTACCGCCGCTACGCCCACTCGGAGATGACCTTCCCGATGGTGTACGCGTTTTCCGAGCGCTACGTGCTGCCGATCTCCCACGACGAAGTGGTGCACGGCAAGGGCTCGCTGATCGGCAAGATGCCCGGCGACGCCTGGCAGCAGTTCGCCAACCTGCGCGCCTACCTGAGCGTGATGTGGACCCAGCCGGGCAAGAAGCTTCTGTTCATGGGCTGCGAATTCGGCCAGTGGCGGGAGTGGAGCCACGACCGCGAGCTCGACTGGTGGCTGCTCGGCGAGCCGCGCCACGCAGGTATCCAGCGACTGGTGAGCGACTTGAACGGTCTCTACACCGAGCTTTCTGCCCTTCACGCCCACGAGAGCGAGCCACGCAGCTTCACCTGGGTGGTGAGCGACGACGCCGACCAGAGCGTGCTTGCCTGGCTGCGCACCGGGGGCGGCAAGTGCGCGCTGGTCGTCGCCAATCTGACCCCGGTGCCGCGCCACGGCTACCGACTGGGCGTGCCCCGGGCGGGCACGTGGGTCGAGCGGCTCAACAGCGACGCCGAGTGCTACGGTGGCGCGAACCTGGGCAACCTCGGCGCGATCACCGCCACGGACGCCCCGCTGCACGGCCAGAGCGCGAGCCTTTCGCTCACGCTGCCGCCGCTGGGGGTGCTGGTGCTGACGCCAGAACGTTAGAAAAGGGGTTCGATTCGACGAGGTAGCCAAGCGAACCGAACGCATTGGAAAGCCAGGGGTAAAACGCTCCTGACAACGCCTCTCACACCATCGCGAAGCGCGCCAGCTTGCTCTCGAGCTGGTTGCGCACCGCCGGCCACTCGGAGGCGACGATCGAGTAGACCACGGTATCGCGCAGCGAGCCGTCGGGAAGGATCTGGTGGGCACGCAGAATACCGTCCTGCTTCGCCCCCAGCGCCTCGATCGCCGCGCGCGAGGCGCGGTTGAAGAAGTGGGTGCGAAACTCGCAGGCCACCGCCTGGGAGACCTCGAACAGATTCGACAGCATCAAGAGCTTGCACTCGGCGTTCACCGCCGTGCCGCGCACGCGCTCGGCGTACCAGGTGTAGCCGATCAGCGCCCGGCGATGGGCGGCACTCACGTCGTAAAAGCGCGTGGTGCCGACGATGTCGCCGCTGGCCAACTGGCGCACGGCGTAGGCCAGCTCGCCGTGGCTCGCCGCGTCCATCGCCCGCTCGACGTAAGCGGCCATCTCTTGAGGATGGGGGACGCTGGCATACCAGAGCCCCCACCCTTCGCCATCGCGTACCGCCTCGGCGAGCGCGTCGATATGCCCGGCGTTCAACGGCTCCAGGCGCACGTGCTGGCCTTCGAGTTGCTGCTCCGTGATGAACATCGCTGTCTCCTCTGGGGTCGTCGGGCGCCGCGCGATCTGCTGCGCGGCTAGCTCAACGCGGTGTGCCGCTGGCGGCCAGATGGTCGCTCAGCGCGTGGAAGAACTGGGTGACCGGCACGATCTCGAAGGCTTCGGCCTTGGGCTGAGCGCCGGTCATGGCGATGACCATGTCGTTGTCCGGGTCGATGAATACCCACTGGCCGAAAATGCCCACCGCCGAGAAGGCGTTGTCGCCTTCCGGCCACCAGGAGTAGCCGTATTCGACCTCTTCGCCGCCGATCTCGTGGGGCCGCGCCGACTCCGCCACCCAGCCTTCCGGCAGCACGTTCGGCTGGTGGTATTCATTCAGCACGAACTGGCCGAAGCGGGCGTAGTCGCGCAGGGTGATCAGAAGCCCGCTGCCACCGATCTCCTGGCCCTCTTCGCTGTCGAGCCACCACTTCGCATCGGTCTCCATGCCGAACCCCGCCCAGATCTTGTCGGAGAGATACTCGGCGGCGCTCTTGCCTACCGCGCCGTTGATGATCGCCGACAGGATCTGGGTCTCGCCGGTGCTGTAGTTCCACACCGTGCCGGGCTCGGCGGCGCGCTCGAGGCTGCCCATGAACTCGAGCAGCGCCCCGGGCTTCTGGGAAAGCTGCACCTCGAGCATCCGGCGGCGGTCGGAGGCCGGGTCGGCGTAGGTCTCGTCCCAGGCCACGCCCGAGGCCATCAGCAGGATCTGCTCGACGCTGACGTCGTCATAGACGCTGCCCTCGAGGGCCGGCACGTAGCGGGTGACCGCATCGTCGAGGCTGTCGATATGGCCGTCGTTGAGCGCGGCGCCGATCAGGGTCGAGGAGATCGACTTGGCGATCGACATCGACATCCAGGGGGTATCGGCGGTGTTGCCGAGGGCGTACTGCTCGAACACCACGTCGTTGTCGTGCACCGCGATCAGACCGCTCACCCGGTTGAGCGCCATGAAGTCATAGATGTCGTAAGTGACACCCTCGTGGGTCAGCGAGAACTCCTCGAGCGAGGCGTCACGCGAGCCAAACTGATGCGGCTCGGCCGCCGCCTCGACCGTGCGGGTCGGGAACAGCCGGTCGATATGGCGCGAAAGCGCGACCTGCTCGTCGGGCATCATGCGCCCGCTGTAGAGCTTGCGCACCGCCTCCTGGCTCAGCTCGTCGCTTTGCGCGAAGGCCTGGGGGGCCAGCGCCAGGGCGCCGGCGATCAAGGAGGTATGAAGAAGCGTCGGTGTCATGTCGTTTCCCGTGAGGTGGTTCACGCAAGCCCCGCCTTGGCGGCGCGCGCGGCGTGGAGTTTCTGGTAGCTCTGGATCAGGCGCTGGTGGCGCTCCAGGCCGTCGAGCTGCCGATTGGTGGGCGTGAGGCCATGAAAGCGCACGCTGCCGTCGACGGAGCCGACCACCGCTGCCATGGTCTCTTCCCCGAACATGCGGGTGAGGTTGGGCAGGTAGTCGTCGAGCTCGAGCTCGTCGTCGAGGGCGATCTCCAGCACCGCCTGCACGGCCTGGTAGAAGAGCCGCCGCTCGACGGTATTGTCATTGTACTGGAGGAACATCTCGACGCACTCCAGCGCCTCCTCGAGGCGACCCAGCGCCAGAAAGATCAGCAGCTTGAGCTCGAGGATGGTGAGCTGGCCCCAGACCGTGTTCTCGTCGAACTCGATGCCGATCAAGGTGATGATGTCGGCGTGATCGTCCATCTGGCTCTCTTCCAGGCGCTCGACCAGGGCCGTAAGCGCCTCATCATTTAGCCCGTGCAGCTCGAGGATGTCTTCGCGGTAGTCGAGCGCCTTGTTGGTGTTGTCCCAGATCAGGTCCTCGATCGGGTAGACCTCGGAGTAGCCCGGCACCAGGATGCGGCACACCGGCGCGCCGAGGTCCTCGTGCACCGCCATGTATACCTCGGCGCCGAGCTCCTCGAAGACGCCCATCAGGGTGTCGACCTCCTCCTCGGTGCTGCCGGAGAAGTCCCACTCGGCGAACTCGAAGTCCGAACGGGCGCTGAAGAAGCGCCAGGAGACCACGCCGACGGAGTCGATGAAGTGCTCGACGAAGTTGTTCGGCTCGGCGACGGTCTGGGAGTTGAAGGTCGGCAGCGGCAGGTCGTTCAAGCCCTCGAAGCTGCGCCCCTGAAGAAGCTCCGTGAGGCTGCGCTCCAGCGCCACCTCGAAGCTCGGGTGCGCCCCGAAGGAGGCGAACACGCCGCCGGTACGCGGGTTCATGAGCGTCACGCACATCACCGGGAACTGCCCGCCGAGGGAGGCGTCCTTGACCAGCACCGGGAAGCCCTGGGCCTCCAGCGCCGCGATGCCCTCCTGGATGCTCGGGTAGCGGGCGATCACCGCCGGCGGCACGTCGGGAAGCGCGAGCTCTTGCTCGAGGATCTCGCGCTTGACCGCGCGCTCGAAGATCTCCGAGAGGCACTGCACCTGGGCTTCCGCCAGGGTGTTGCCGGCGCTCATGCCGTTGCTCAGAAACAGGTTCTCGATCAGATTCGACGGGAAGTAGACCGTCTCGCCATCGGATTGGCGCGTGAAGGGCAGCGAGACGATGCCGCGATCCGGCCGCCCGGAGTTGGTGTCGAATAGGTTCGACCCGGCCAGCTCGCCTTCCGGGTCGTAGATTTCCCGGGTGTGCGCGTCGAGGATCTCCTCGGGAAGCTCGTCGTTCGGCCCCGGCTGGAACCACTTCTCGCTCGGGTAGTGGACGAAGGCGGCATCGCCGATCTCTTCGCCGAAGAACTGGTCGTTGTAGAAGAAGTTGCACGACAGCCGCTCGATGAACTCCCCCAGCGCCGAGCACAGCGCGCTCTCCTTGGTCGCCCCCTTGCCGTTGGTGAAGCACATCGGCGAGGCGGCGTCGCGAATGTGCAGCGACCAGACGTGGGCCACGATGTTGCGCCAGGAGGCGATCTCGATCTTCATGCCGAGATCGGCAAGGATTCCGCTCATGCGGGCGATGGTCTGCTCGAGCGGCGCATCCTTGCCCGCGATGAAGGTTTCGCCGCCCTCGGGTGTGCCCATCAACAGCGCCTGGGCGTCCTCGTCGATGTTCTCGACCACCTCGATCTGGAACTCCGGGCCGGTCTGCACCACCTTCTTCACCGTGCAGCGGTCGATGGAGCGCAGGATGCCCTGGCGATCCTTGTCGGAGATGTCCTCGGGCAGCTCCACCTGGATCTTGAAGATCTGCTTATAGCGATCCTCCGGGTCGACGATGTTGTTCTGGGAAAGCCGGATGTTCTCGGTCGGGATGTTGCGTGCGTTGCAGTACACCTTGACGAAGTAGGCCGCGCACAGCGCCGAGGACGCCAGGAAGTAGTCGAAGGGGCCGGGCGCGGAGCCGTCGCCCTTGTAGCGGATCGGCTGGTCGGCGATGACGCTGAAGTCGTCGAACTTCGCCTCCTGGCGAAGGTTGTCGAGGTAGTTGACCTTGATTTCCATAGAGCGGGTGTCCGGGATGATGGGTGTGCCGGCACCGGCCGGCGAATGGCGCCCATTATCCAGTTTTTGCACCGCCCCGTCTCGGGTCGCGCGTCAGCTAAGGGTTTTCACCAGCACCTTGGACTTGCGCGCGTGGTTGTAGGTCTCGCGCTTGAGGGTCGGCAGCTCCTCGAGGCTTGCGCTCTTGAAACCGCGCTCCACGAACCAGTGGGCGGTGTGGGTGGTCAGCACGAACAGCTCCGACAGCCCCCGCTGGCGGGCACGGCGCTCGATGGCCTCGACCAGGCGCTCGCCCCGCTCGCCGCCCTGGTAGCTGGTATGCACCGCCACGCAGGCAAGCTCGCCCACCGTGGTGTCCGCAAAGACGTGCAGCGCTGCGCAGCCGATCACCATGCCGTCGCGCTCGATCACCAGGTAGTCGTCGATCTCGTGCTCGAGGCGCTCGCGGGAGCGCGCCACCAGCATGCCGCGCCGCTCCAGCGGCTCGAGCAGCTCCAGAAGCCCGCCCACGTCGTTGAGGGTGGCCGGCCTGAGCTGCTCGTAGCGGTGCTCGGTGATCATGGTGCCCACGCCGTCGCGGGTGAAGAGCTCGCCCAGCAGCGCATCGTGGTCGCGCCAGCATAGAAGGTGGGTGCGCGCCACGCCCTGACGCGCGGCGCTGGCCGCCGCGCTCAGGTGGCGGGCAAGCTCGCTTCCGGGCTCGGCGGCGGCCAGGCGCGGCTCCGCCTCCGCCGGGGTGAGCTGGCGCAGCAGCGTCCCGTTCTCGTCCGCCAGACCCTCGGAGTCGCCGAGCAGGATCAGCTTGTCCGCCTTGAGCGCCACCGCCGCGTGCTGGGCGATCTCGGCGGCGTCGAGGTCGAACACCTCGCCGGTGCTGGAGAACCCGAGCGGCGGCAGCAATACCAGCGACCCCTGGGCCAGCAGCTCCTTGATGGCGGTGGCGCGCACCCGGCGCACCTCGCCGCTGTGATCGAAGTCCACCCCTTCGCGCACGCCCAACGGCTTGGCGGTCACCAGGTTGCCGGAGACCACGCTCAGCTCCACCCCGTGCAGGGGCGAGCTCGGTAGCCCGAGCGAGAGCCGCGCCTCGAGCCACAGCCGCTGGTGGGACGCCACCTGCTCGACGTGGGTCATGACGGAAGAATCCGCCACCCAGCGCCCGTCCACGCGCGCCGGCTCGACGCCGGCGGCATTCAGCGCCGCCTGCACCTGCGGGCGAATGCCGAAGGCCACCACCAGGCGCACGCCCAGGGTGTGCAGCAGCGCCAGGTCCTGGATCAGCTGCTCGCCGTGGCCGGAGGCCATGGCCTCGCCCTCGATCAGGATGACGAAGGTTCGCCCCCGGTGGGCGTTGATGTAGGGCGAGGCGTTGCGAAACCAGTCGACGAAGGGGAAGCGTGTATCCAAGAACCGCTCTCCGGCAGGAGTGAGTGGACGATGCGTGCGTAAGGAGCAAGCGCCTACTTTAGCAGAGCAAAAAAAGAGCGGCACCGTTTTGCGCATCTCGCCCGAAGGCGCAGCGCAACGGTGCCGCTCGCGGAGGCCGTGGCGTCTAGCCGAACATGCCCTTGAACATGAAGAAGAAGACGATGGAAAGCCCGGCGCCAGCCGGAAGCGTGATCAGCCAGGACATCACGATGGTGCCGATGACGCGAAGGTTCAGCGCCGCCATGCCCCGGGCCAGACCCACGCCCAGCACTGCCCCTACTAGGGTGTGGGTGGTCGAGATCGGAAGCCCGGTGCCGGAGGCCAGCACCACGGTGGTGGCCGCCGCCAGGGTGGCCGCAAACCCGCGACTGGGAGTGAGTTCGGTGATGCCGGTCCCTACCGTGGCAATGACCTTGTGGCCGTAGGTGACCAGACCGAACACGATACCGCCTCCCCCCAGGATCAACACCCACCAGGGAACGAGCGAGGCGCTGTCGATCATGCCCTGGCTTTGCACCACGCTGATGACGGCGGCCAGCGGCCCCACGGCGTTGGCCACATCGTTGGAGCCATGGGCGAAGGCCATGGCACAGGCAGTGAATACCATCAGCACGCCGAAGACGCGCTCGACGTTGGCGTAGCCGAAATGATCGCTTGCGTTCTTCTCGAACTTGATGCGCCGCTGCATGGTGACGCCCAGCGCGGTGATCACGAGACCCAGCACTATCGAGAGCGCGAAGCTCTGGCCAAACGTCAGGTTCAGCCCCACGTGGCTGAGCCCCTTGGTCAGCGTGACCATCGACACGATGAAACCGACCAGGAAGATGTATCCCGGCACGTAGCGCTTGGCGGCGGCGAAGGGATCCTCGTTTTCGAAGATCAAATGATGGACCGACTTGAACAGCACGAAGGAAATGACGCCCGCCAGCAGCGGGGACACGAGCCAGCTCGAGGCGATGGTGCCCACGCCTGCCCAGTTCACCGCGTCCATGCCCAGGCCCACGGCGCCGAAACCGACGATGGCGCCCACGACGGAGTGGGTAGTGGAGACCGGCCAGCCCCGCGCGGAGGCGATCAACAGCCAAAACCCCGCTGCCAGCAGCGCCGAGAGCATGCCGTACACCAGAAGCTCGGGGTGCGATGCCAGCAGCCCCGGGTCGAGAATGCCGCCGCGAATGGTCGCGGTGACCTCGCCGCCGGCAAGCCAGGCACCCAGGAACTCGAAGATGACCGCGATGATGATGGCCTGCTTGATGGTGATCGCCTTCGATCCCACCGAGGTACCCATGGCGTTGGCGACGTCGTTGGCACCCACCCCCCAGGCCATGAAGAAGCCGAAGACACAGGCCAGAATGATAAAGATGTCGCCATATTGGGCAATAATCTGCATGCGTTCCCCTTAGCGTGCGGTCAAGATCTGCAGTCGACTACCCACGCGTTCCGCGCGGTCGGATACCTCGCCCACCCACTCGATGATCTTGTAGAGAAAGATCACGTCGACCGGGGGCAGCACGCTTTCGAGCTCGAACAGCTGGCGACGAATCGCCACCTGCTGATCGTCCGCCTGGTGCTCCAGGGTGTGCAGTTCGCGAATCATGTTCTGCATCACGTCCGAGACGTTGCGCCCGAAACCGGACTCCAGAAGCTCCTTGAGCTCCTCCAGGGCCTGGCGCGCCTGGGCGACGCAGGCGACGCTGGTGAGCATGTAGTCGCGCATCGGCTCGGCGAGCTCGTCGGGCACGCGCATCTTGCGTCCCAGCATGATGCCGGTGATGTCGCGCACCTTGTTGGCGATCTTGTCCTGCACGCTGATCAAATCCAGAAGGTCCGAGCGCGACACCGGCAGGAACATGGTGTTGGGCAGATTGAGGCGCAGCTCGGTCTTGAGCGTATCGGCGTCGTGCTCGAGCTGGGTGACGCGTTCGCGAATCTCGGCGGCCTTGTCCCACTCGCCGGCCAGCGACGCCTCGAAGAACGGTAGCAGCTGGTCCGCGCACTCGTTGGCCTTGACGATATGGGCCAGAAGCGGCTGGAACGGCGAGCGTCCGAACATGGCGGAAAAAGGATTGGAGGTAGCCATGGTGCCTTTCATCCTGAGGGTGGTATGCCTGAAAATGGCGGCGCTAGTATAAAGAGTGCGCCTGCCGCCGTCATGAAAAGTTCACAATGTCATCGAAAATTAACCAAACGGTCATGTTTTAAAGGTGGTCAATGTCATGAAAAATGCAAACCCGCTCGAGATCGAGCTCAAGCTGGCCCTGCCCAAAGCCTGCCTCGATAGAGTGGAGCGCCATCCCATGCTGACGGAGGGCGCCGAGGCGCTGACACTCGCCAACACCTATTTCGACACGCCGGACGGCGCGCTTTCCCGGGCCGGGATCGCCCTGCGCCTGCGCCGCCAGGGCAATCACACCCTGCAGACCGTGAAGACCAAGGGCCAGGGCGGCGGCGGGCTCTCCGCGCGCCAGGAGTGGGAGTGGCCGGTGGACGGGACGCTCGATCTCGATGCCTTGGCCGCCCTGCCGCCTTTCGAAAGCGCCCTCGATGAGACACTGGGCAGGCTCGCCCCGGTACTCGCCACCGATTTCGTCCGCCGGCGCTGGCTCGTCGAGCACCAGGGCAGCACCATCGAGCTCGTGCTCGACCAGGGCGAGATTCGCGCGGGCGAGGCGCGCGCGACGATCCAGGAGCTCGAGCTCGAGCTCAAGGCGGGCGACGCCGCATCGCTCTGGGCGCTGGCCCTGGCGCTGGCCGAGGCGATCCCGCTGCGCCCGAGCGAATCCAGCAAGGCAGCGCGCGGCAACCAACTGAGCCGCGGCGAATGGCCGCTGCCGGACGCCGCCACGCCGAGCCAGTGGTTGCATCGCGGCCTCGTCGCCCTCGATGCCCACCTGGACAGCACCGATGACAGCTTCCAGGCCGACGCCAAGAGTGCCTTCACCGCCCTGGCCGTGCATCCCGAACTCGATGAAGCGCTGCGCCCCACCGCCCAGGCGCTGCTCGACGCCTTCGACACCCGGGACTCCGACCCGCACTTCGGCCACGCGGCGCTGGCGCTTGCTCATCGCCTGGCCATCGAAAGCGCGCTAAGCTGACCGGGCCTATCACTGTCAGGGAACCACCATGAGTCTTCACCTCGCCCCCGGGCCCGAGGGCATTCGCTCGCAGCTCTTTCACATCATCTTCGAGTCCGACACGCCCGGGGCCAAGGCCTTCGACCTGGTGTTGATCGTCGCCATCCTGACCAGCGTCGCGGTGATCCTGCTGGGCAGCGTCGAAACCTACGCCCAGCGCTATGGCGATATCTTCCTCTACATGGAGTGGACGCTGACCACCGCCTTCAGCATTGAGCTGCTGGTGCGGCTCTACTGTCTGGAGCGCCCCACCGTCTATCTCAAGAGCTTCTACGGGGTGGTGGACCTGATCGCCATTCTGCCCACCTGGCTGGTGCTTCTGGTACCCGGCGCCCACGCCCTGGTCATCGTGCGCCTTCTGCGGGTACTGCGTATCTTTCGTATCCTGCGCCTGATGGAGTTCGTCGGTGAAGGCCAGATGCTGCTCGAGGCACTCAAGCGCAGTTCGCGCCAGATCCTGCTCTTTTTCAGCAGCATCCTGATGGTGGTGACGCTGTTCGCCGCCCTGATGTACACCATCGAGTCCGACGAGGCCGGCTTCACCAGCATTCCGATCTCGGTCTACTGGGCGATCGTCAGCATGACCACGGTGGGCTATGGCGACATCGTCCCGGTCACGCCGCTGGGCAAGTCGATCACGGTGATTTTGATGCTGCTGGGCTACTCGATCATCGCCGTGCCCACCGGGGTGTTCTCCGCCCAGGTGATCCGCTCGATCCGCGAGGAGCGCTACTCCGAGGAGGCCTGCCCCGGCTGCGGCCTCGATCGACACGAAAAGGGCGCCCGCTACTGCCTGCGCTGCGGCACCTGGCTCGACGAGTTCAGCGACGATCCGCGCGAAAAGAAAAAAGAGCCGCGCCAGGACGACGATGCCGGGGAGTGATCCCCGGCATCGATAGGCGCCTCATTCAGGTCTAGCGCTCGAAAGGAGCGGTATCGCCGCGCCCTTCACGCACGATGGTGGGCGGCGCGGTGCGCAGGTCGATGACACTGGTGGGATCGAGATGGCAGGCGCCGCCGTCGATGATCAGATCCAGGTGCGCGCCGAAGCGCTCGCGGATCTCCTCGGGCTCGTTCATCGGCAGCGTCTCGTCGACGGGGATCAGCGTCACGCTCATCAACGGCTCGCCGAGGGCCTCGAGCAGCGCGTGGGTGATGCGGTGATCCGGCACGCGCACGCCGATCGAGCGCCGCTTGGGATGCAGCAGCAGGCGCGGCACCTCGGTGGTCGCTTCGAGAATGTAGGTGTAGGGGCCGGGGGTGTGGGCCTTGAGCAGCCGGAACACCGCGTTGTCCACCTTGGCGTAGGTACCGATCTCGGAGAGATCCGAACACACCAGGGTGAAGTTGTGCTTGTCGTCGAGCGAGCGCAGCCACTTGATCTTGTCGATCGCCTTCTTCTCGCCCAGGTGACAGCCCAGGGCGTAGCCCGAGTCCGTGGGGTAGGCGATCACCCCGCCCTGGCGAATGATCGACACGGCCTGATCGATCAGGCGCTTCTGCGGATTTTCCGGGTGAATCTGGAAATATTGGCTCATCGCTGACTCCTTGGCTTGATGCATCGCCACGCGGCGTTGCGCCGGTGACGCCGTTAAGCATAGCCCAGGAACGCGTCGGCGCGGCTAGCCTGCCGCGCCGAGCAGCCCGGCAGGTGCCTCCTGCATGTGGAGAAGCCGGGGGTGTCGCCAGATCGGCCGGGCGGCGGTGCGCGGGATGTCGCTCATGCTGCCGGGGGCGGCGTGGCTGCCGGGAAAGTGGAAATCGCTGCCCAGCGAGGCGAACAGCCCGCGCTCGTCGAGCTGGCGGGCCAAATCCCGGGTGGCGTCCATGTTCTGATGACCGCTGACCAGCTCGACGGCCTGGCCGCCGGCGGCGCGAAAATCGTCCATCAGCAGCCCGCGCTTGCGGCGGGTCAGCCCGTAGAGGAGCGGGTGGGCGATCACCGCCACGCCGCCGGAGTCGACCACCCAGCCGACGACTTCCTTGATGTCCGGCCACTGGGCCTTCACGTCGCCCTTCTTGCCGCTGCCCAGATAGCGCTTGAAGGCGCTGGCCCAGTCCGGCACCAGGCCGTCGGCCACCAAGGCGCGGGCGAAGTCCGGGCGGCCCAGCGGGCGGTCGCTGCCCGCCTGAAGGCGCGCCTTGGCAAGCGCATCCTCGAGCCCGAGCTTCTCGAGACGCTCGGCGATGATCTCGGCGCGCTGGATGCGCGCCTTGCGCTGGCGTTCGAGCCCTTCCACCAGCGGTCCCTGCACGCCGCCGGGCATCAAGGCCACCACGTGGATCCCGATGCCCTGCCAGCGTGTGGACAACTCGCACCCCGCCAGCAGGCAGAGCCCCGCCCGCTCGGCGGCGGCGGCGGCCTCGTCGACCCCGTCCATGGTGTCATGGTCGGTCAGTGCCATGAACGAAAGCCCCCGGCTTGCGCACAGCGCCACGAGATCGCCAGGCGACAGCGCCCCATCGGAGGCGGTGGAGTGCATGTGCAGATCCACCGGGTAGCGATGATCGGCGTCGAAGGTCTCGGGCAACACGGTGACGGGAAGTCGAAGCATGGGCATGACGTCGTGTGGGGAGTTTGTCAGAATAGGGCGGCTCCCCATTCACGCTAGGCGCGCCATGGTGCGCGTTTCGCCCGACCCGGTCAACCGGGCCCCACGATGGGCAAGCCCTGGCGCTTGCTCCTGAGGACGTTACCCATGCTCTACGCCATCATCAGTGAAGACGTTTCCGACAGCCTCGACCAGCGCCTGAGCGCGCGCCCGGACCATCTGGCGCGCCTCCAGGCACTGCGCGACGAGGGTCGGCTGGTGCTCGCCGGGCCGCACCCGGCCATCGACAGCGAGACGCCGGGGGATACCGGCTTCAGTGGAAGCCTGGTGGTCGCCGAGTTCGCAAGCCTCGAAGACGCCCAGGCCTGGGCGGACGTCGATCCCTACGTCGCCGCCGGCGTCTACGCCAAGGTGACGGTCAAGCCGTTCAAGAAAGTGCTGCCTTGACGCAGGGCCTTGATAATGGAGGGCTGCTGTGCAGCGCCGCCGGGTTTTGCACAGAGGCTGTGGAAAACTCTGTGAAAACACGGCGGACGCTTTTCTCAAAGCGAGAGATAACGCCCCCATCGACAAATTGATCATTTTTTGACCATTTTCCGTGACCCCAGCCAGGAACGCCGAGTGACCAAGCGCCGCCCCGCCCTGCCGCCTCTCGAGGCCCTCACCGCCCCGGAACTCACCTGGGAGGAAGCCGCGCCGCACTCCACGCAGTTCGGCGACGTCTACTTCTCCCGCGAGGATGGCCGCGCCGAGACCGAACACGTATTCCTGAACGCCAACCGGCTGCCGGCGCGCTTCGCCGCCTGGACGCACGCCCGGCCCTTCGTGATCGGCGAGACCGGCTTCGGCACCGGGCTCAACGTGCTGAGCGCCTGGGCCTGCTTCGAGGCCCACGCTCCGCACACCGCGCGCCTTCACCTTTTATCCACCGAGAAGTACCCGCTGGGCCGCGCCGAGCTCGCCAGGGCCCTGGCGGCCTGGCCGTCGCTTGGCGCCTACGCCCGGGTTCTTTGCCAGCAATGGCCGGAACCGGTTGCCGGCATCCACCGGCTGCACCTGGACGAGCGGGTGACGCTGGATCTGCATTTCGGCGACACCGTCGAGCGCCTTTGCTTGCTCGATGGCCAAGTGGACGCCTGGTTCCTCGACGGGTTCGCGCCGTCGAAGAACGCCGCCATGTGGTCGCCGGAACTGTTCGAGGCGATGGCGGCGCGCTCGCGCCCCGGCGCGACCTTCGCCACCTTCACCTGTGCGGGCATCGTCAAGCGCGGCCTGAAGGCCGCCGGGTTCACCATCGCCAAGGTGCCCGGGTTCGGGCGCAAGCGCGAAATGCTCGCCGGCGAGATCGCCTCGCCCCCCTCTGACGCGCGCCGAGCCCAAACGCCCTGGTTCACGCCGCCCGCCCCGGCCAGGGCCGAGCACGTGGCGGTCATCGGCGCGGGGCTTGCCGGCGCCTGTGTCGCGGCGGCGCTGGCCCGGCGCGGGGTAGCGGTCACGGTGCTCGATCGCCAGGCGCCCGGCGCCGGGGCCTCGGGCAATCGCCAGGGTGCGCTCTACGTCAAGCTCGCCGCCGAGACCAACGACCAGAGCCGCGTCTACCTGGCCGGGCTTTTGTACAGCGCACGCTGGCTGGAGGGGCTCGAGCAGGCCGACACGCTCTGGTCGCGCTGCGGCGTGCTCCAGCTGGCCATGAGCGAGCGCGAAGCCAGCCGCCAGAAGCGCTTTCTGGCCCGTCACCCGCTGGGCGAGGGCGTGGTGCGGGCGCTGCCAGGGGCGCTTGCGCCCCTGGCTGGCGTGCCCGGCGAGGCGCTCCACGCGCTTTACTACCCCCAGGCGGGCTGGGTGCGCCCCAAGGCGCTGTGCGAGGCGCTGCTGGCGCATCCGCGCATTCGCTTCGTGAAGGCGACGGCAACGCGGCTCGAGGCGAGTAGTGAAGGCTGGCGCGTGCATCTCGACGGCGGCGAGGCGCTCAACGCCGATCAGGTGGTGATCGCCAACGCCCACGCGGCGGCGCAGTTCGCCCAGAGCGAGACGCTGCCCTTTCAGAAGGTGCGCGGCCAGGTCAGCCAGATGGTTCTGCCGGAAGGAGTCGCCGCGCCGACGGCGGTGGTGTGCGCCGGCGGCTACGTCGCGCCGCCGCTCGACGGGGTCGTGAGCTTCGGGGCGAGCTTCGTGCCCAACGACGACACGGACGAGACGCGCGACGAGGAGCACCAGCGCAACATCGACGAGCTGCGCGCCGCGCTTCCCGAGTGGGTCGCGGCGCTGGAGGCGGCAAGCGGCCCGCTTACCGCCGAGCGCCTGGGTGGGCGTGCGGCGGTACGCGCAGCGAGCCCGGACAAGACGCCCTACGCCGGCCCGGTGCCGGTCGCCGCGCAGTGGGCGAGCGACTACGCCGCACTCGCCCAGGACGCTTCATACCGGTTCTCCACCCCCGGCGCCCATCATGCCGGGCTCTGGATCTCCGCCGCCCACGGCAGCCGGGGGCTTGCCAGCGCCCCGCTGTGCGCCGAGATGATCGCCTCACAACTGCTGGACGAGCCGCTGCCGCTGGAGTGGCCCCTGGCCGACCATCTGCACCCCGGGCGGCGGCTGATCAGCGCGCTGGTGCGCGCCGGCGACTAACTAGTAGTCGCCCTCCTCCTCGTCGTCGGCCAGGTCGCGCCCGAAGGCGCGCCACTGGGCCAGGGTCATCACTTCGGTCTGCTCGAGCTCGATGTCGTGGGCGATCAGAAGCTCGCCGCGCTCGAGCTGGCGCTTGAGTTCGGCGACCCAGCCGTGCATGCCCTCCCCGCTGGTGTCGGTGGTGTCGTAGCCCTGGCGGGTCACGAAGGCCTCGAGCAGCGCGTTCAGGGTTTCCGGCGGCAGCATCCGCGCCGGCACTTCGATGAAACGGCTCATTCGCCCTGCTCCCATTGCCTGAGTTTGTCGATGAAGGCGGTCTCGTCGAGCACCTCGACGCCGAGCTCCTCGGCCTTGGCGAGCTTGCTGCCCGCCGCCTCGCCCGCGACCACGCAGGCGGTCTTTTTCGACACGCTGCCGGCGACCTTGGCGCCCAGCGCCTGAAGGCGCGCCTTGCCCTCGTCGCGGGTCATGGTGTCGAGGCTGCCCGTGAGCACCCAGGTCTGGCCCTCCAGGGGAGTGGGGCCACGCTCGACGCGGGCCTCCTCCCAGGTGAGACCGGCATCGCGCAGCGCCTGGATGGTCGCCTGGTTGCGCGGCTGATCGAAGAAGGTAGCGACGTGCGCCGCGACGATCGGGCCGACGTCGTTGACGGCTTCGAGCGCCGCCTGATCCGCTTCCATCAGCGCATCGAGGGTGCCGAAGTGGGCGGCGAGGTTGGCGGCGGTGGCCTCGCCTACTTCGCGAATGCCGAGGGCGTAGACGAAGCGCGCGAAGGTGGTCTGCCTGGCGCGCTCGAGTGCTTCGACCAGGTTCCGGGACGACTTCTGCCCCATGCGTGGAAGCTCGGCCAGCCGCTCGGCGGTGAGCGCGAACAGATCCGCCGGGCTCTCCACCCAGTCGCGCTCGACGAGCTGGTCGATCAGCTTCTCGCCCAGGCCGTCGACGTCCAGCGCCTTGCGGCTGGCGAAGTGCTTGAGCGCCTCCTTGCGTTGGGCGGCGCAGACCAGCCCGCCGGAGCAGCGCGCCACCGCCTCGCCCTCGAGGCGCTCGATCTCGGAGCCGCAGACCGGGCAGGCGGTGGGGAACTCGATCGCCTTCGCGTTGGCCGGGCGCCGGGTAGTGTCCACGCGCACCACCTGGGGGATGACGTCGCCGGCCCGGCGAATCGCCACGGTGTCGCCGATCATCACGCCCAGCCGTTCGATCTCGTCGGCGTTGTGCAGCGTGGCGTTGGAGACCGTGACTCCGGCCACGGAGACCGGCGCGAGCCGGGCGACCGGGGTGATGGCGCCGGTGCGCCCGACCTGGAACTCGACGTCGTCGAGAGTCGTGACCTCCTCCTGGGCGGGAAACTTGAACGCCACCGCCCAGCGCGGGGCGCGCGCCACGAAACCCAGCTCGCGCTGGGCACGCAGATCGTCGACCTTGATCACCACGCCATCGATATCGAAGCCCAGCGCCAGGCGCTTCTCGCCGAGCGCGTCGCAGTAATCCGCCACCGCCTCGGGGCCCTTGAGTACCTTGAGCTCCGTGCTCGAGCGAAAGCCGAGGGTCTTCAGGCGCGCCATCAGTTCGCTGTGGCTCGCATCCCCGGCGTCGGGGTCGATCCGCGCCACCTGGTAGGCGTGAAACTCCAGCGGCCGCCGGGCGGTGATGCGCGGGTCGAGCTGGCGAAGGCTTCCGGCGGCGGCGTTGCGCGGGTTGGCGAACACCCGTCCCTCCTCCTCCCGGGCGCGCTCGTTGAGCGCCTCGAAGCCTTCGTGGCGCATGATCACCTCGCCGCGCACCTCGAGAAGCGCCGGCACGTGCTGGCCGCGCAGCTTGAGCGGAATCGAGCGCAGGGTGCGCAGGTTCGAGGTGATGCCCTCGCCGGTGCGCCCGTCGCCGCGGGTCGCACCCTGGGTCAACACACCCTGCTCGAACACCAGCGACACCGCGGCACCGTCGAGCTTGGGCTCGCAGCTGAACGCGATGTCGTCGGCCTCGATCTCCAGGCGCTCGGCCACGCGCGCGGCGAAGGCGAGAATGTCGTCGCGGCTGAAGGCGTTGTCCAGCGACAGCATGGGAATCGCATGGGCCACCGCCGGAAAGCCCTCCGCCGGGGCGGCCCCCACCCGCTGGGTCGGCGATTCCGGCGTGACGAGTTCGGGGTACTCCGCCTCGATGCTCTTCAACGCCTGGAGCTTGCGGTCGTAGTCGGCGTCGGTCAGCGCGGGTTCGTCGAGAACGTAGTAGCGGTGGTTGGCGTCGTCGAGCTCGGCGCGCAGGGTAGCGAGCTCTTCGAGCACGCGGGAGGAGGGCTTGCTCATGCAATCGGGTTCCGTGAAACAGTACGAAGTGAAGCGTGCCTATAGCCTAGCGCTTTCATAACGAAAACACCCGCCTGAAAAGGCGGGTGCAGGAAGCGAGCGCGGGATCAGCGCGCGGTATGGCGCTGCAGCCGATGGCGGCGTTCGAACTCGTGGACCCGCTGGCGGGCGAACTCGATGGTCTGGGCGGTCATCACGCTGTGATTCTCGTCCTTGAGCTCGCCGCCCATGTGGCGCACCACCACCATGGCCGTCTCGACCATCGCCTCGAAAGCGGCGGCGGTGTCGATCGCGCCGGGCAGTGGCATCAGGAAGGTGATGCCCGGAGTCGAAAACTCGCCCATCTCCTCGATCGGGAAGGTGCCGGGCTTGACCACGTTGACCATCGAGAACTGCAGCTCGCTGTCGTCGCTTTCGGTCTCGAAGCGGTGGAATACGCCCATGGTGCGGCTGTAGCGAAGGCCGCAGGCCATCATCAGTTCGAGCAGCTTGCTGCCGTCGAAGCCCTCTTCCTCGCGGGAGAGCACGCTGATGACCACCATTTCCGCGGCGTGGGTCAGGGTTTCCTTGGCGTGGGCACCGGAGACGTCGTGGCGCAGCGCCTTCTCGAGGGTGGGATGGACGCGGACCACGCTGTCCTGGGAGCTGTCCTGGAAATAGGCACTTTCCTGCTCGTCGAAGCGTTCATCATGATCATCGACGGTGTCGAAGGCGTCACGCTCATCACGCTCGCTGCGCCGACGCAGGGCGCTCAGCGACGGTTCGGCGCTGTAGAGTTCGTCATCCTCGAAGCGGGTGGCCGAGACGGCCTGCGCTTCGCGAGCGCGGGCGTGCTCCTGGGCCAGACGCGCCTTCTCGGCCTCGGCCGCCTGCTTCGCCTCGCGACGCTGCTCGGCTTCCAGCGCCTTGCGCTCGGCCTTCTGCTTGGCCAGCGCCTTGGCGCGCTCAGCCTTTTCGGCCTTCTTGCGGGCACGCTCCTGGCGACGCTCGATCAAGCGGCGCTTGAAGGAGCGGCCCATGCCTTCGAAATCCACCAGCTTGTACTCGTCGATGTCGTCGTCGCCGAGCTCGCCAGCCGTATTGGAGCGCAATTGACGGCGCTTGGGCGTATCGCCGCTCTTGGTGAAAGCGGCATCGCCGGGCTCGGCGCGCAGTACCGGCTCCGCGCTCTCGACCGGGGAAGCGGGCGTCTCGGGCACGGCTTCGCTCGCTGCGGGCGAACTGTTGTCGGCCGGTTGAGTCTCGTCGCTTGCGCTCGCGACGGGCTTGGGCTCGTCCGCGGCGGCGTTCACTGTGGAATCGGGAGTCTCGGCTGCGCTGGCCTGCGGGGCGGGTGTCTCCACCGCCGAGAGAGAGGGCTCGGCGACAGGCGCGGTGAAAACGGGTTCATCGGCGAACAGGCTCGGCTCGCGGCGCTCTTCGATGACGGGCTTTTCGGCAATGGTCTTTTCGACAGTGGCTTTGTCGACATAGGCCTTTTCGACAGCAGGTTTTTCGCGGGATTTATCGAGGCGCTTGGTGTCGCGTACCCGGGGGGTGGAGCTGGCCTTGAAGGCCGACGGTGCCTCACCTTCGAAGGCGCCCTGGTAGGCCATGCGCTGGCCGCCAATGGCGCCTTTGGACCTGGCGGCCGCCTTGGAAAACGAACGACGGAAATCGGAGAGGACTCTGGACGGGCCGGGGTGCTCCTGACGCTCGAGCTTGGGCTTGTTGCCAAGGCCGCTGTAGTCGGCGGGCTTGACCACCCGGGCGCCACCGTTGGGCAACTCCCAGTTGACCTCGGCCTCGCGAGCCTCGTCGTCGAGCTCCTGACGAGACGCCTTGGGCAGGTTATCGACCGCCTGGTCGAGGCGCGGCACCCGACGCTGACGTTGAAGCCTGCGAACCCCGTCGACCACGATAAGCGATACCAACGCCAATCCTAGAATGATTAACCACTCTCTTAATTCCATGTCGAGCATTCCATGGGTCATTTAACCGGTTAGGGCGCTACGCTTGCGATATCCACGTCCGTACAGGGGCTATATTTACCACCAAGCATAGTGCAGCTGCTACAAAAAAAGGGCGACCTATTGCTTATTGTGCGCGCATGCACCGAGTGTTAATTATAGCTCGGCACAAAAAGTCCAGCGCTTGGACAGACGATTTCGCCAAAAGTGCCATCCTGGCCTCTTATCGGGTCGATCCCCCTCCTGCAATGACGCCCCTGGCCTTATTATCCGGCGCCCGTACGCATGTACCGTTGGCCGCTGCGTCGAACGATGGCGGGGTGAAACGCGCCTGAAATCGTTAACCCGCTACTAATTATAGTTCGTCTCACACTTCGCTAATGCGGTAATTGTAGAAGGGTTAACTCAATATGACAAAATCTTACAGCCTTGTCGAAGCATTAAACAAGCACAATCAAAGTGTGATCGCAACTCTTATTATCGGGCACTTGAAAGTTTCGACCAGAACGAGTCGGCGAACCCGTTTGCCAGTGAGCGCGGCTTCACTATATGTATCTCCAGTGGTATATCGTTGCCGCCATCGAAGGCCCTTACCAGACGCCCCTCTTCAATCTCCTGTTCTGCAAGACTTTCCGGCAGCCATGCCAACCCCTTGTCCTCCAGGGCCATCGACATCAGTACTGCCGCAAGATGGCTGGTGAAGTGCGCCGGCAAGAGGCAGGCGGACACTTCTCGGTCATGAACGTGCTGCTCGACGATTCTTCCCAATCCAGACGACCGAGAATAAGCAAGATAGGGAAAAGGTCGATCGCCTCGCTGCTTCAATGCTCTTCCGACCAAGGCGACGAGTTTATCTTCGCCAACGATACAACTCTCATAATATTTGGCGGGAAAAAGTGAGTCCGCTAAAGGATCCCGGTGACTGAGCAGAAAGTGCGCCTTGCCTTCCATCAACAATCGCTCACAGCCGGCCATGGTATCCGAGTGGAGCTGGATGGCCGCAACGGGGGCGGCATCGATGCGTCGTATCCAGCGCGGGAAGAAGGTGAACGACAGCGAATGGGTGGCCGCGAACTGCAGTGTCTTCAGGCTGTGCCCTGCCGCCTCCTGGGCGCGGGCGCGCAGCGCATAGAGTGCCTGGCTCGCCTGGGCGGCGCTCTCCTGCACCTGGCGGCCCGCCTCGGTGAGCGTGGTGCCCTGGGGCGTGCGCGCAAACAGCGCCACCCCCATCCACTGTTCCAGCGCGCGAATGCGCCGGCTGAAGGCCGGCTGGGTGACATGACGCGCTTTCGCGGCGCGCACGAAGCTCTTGTGCTCGGCAAGAGCGGCGAAGTCCTCGAGCCAGGAAAGCTCCATGGCAATGCCTCTTTAGCATGGGGTGGGCCAGTATAGGCATTGGCCGCCGGGGTTCGCCATGCCTATCGTGGGGCGTGTTTCCCCCAACGACATGAAGGAGCGCGCCATGCGCATTGTGGACATTCGCGAGAAGACGGTCTCGATCGCCTCGCCCATCGCCAACGCCTATATCGACTTCTCCAAGATGACCTGCTCGGTGGTCGCCGTGATCACCGACGTGATTCGCGACGGCAAGCCCGTCATCGGCTACGGCTTCAATTCCAACGGCCGCTACGGTCAAGGGGCGCTGATGCGCGATCGCTTCATCGACCGTGTGCTCGAGGCGGACCCGGCGAGCCTGATCGACCAGGCCCACGACAACCTCGATCCCTTCGCCATCTGGAAGACCCTGATGAGCAACGAGAAGCCCGGCGGCCACGGCGAGCGCTCCGTGGCGGTGGGTACCCTCGACATGGCAGTGTGGGACGCCGTCGCCAAGATCGCCGAAAAGCCGCTCTACCGGCTGCTCGCCGAGCGCTACCGCGACGGCCAGGCCGACGACAAGGTGTGGGTCTACGCCGCCGGGGGGTACTACTACCCGGGCAAGGGCAACGAGAAGCTTCAGGACGAGATGCGCAGCTACCTTGATCGCGGCTACGAGGTGGTCAAGATGAAGATCGGCGGCGCCTCACTGGACGAGGACCTGCGCCGCATCGAGGCGGTGCTCGAGGTGGTGGGCGACGGTCGCCACCTGGCGGTGGACGCCAACGGCCGCTTCGATCTCGACACCGCGATCGCCTACGCCCGGGCGCTCAAGCCTTACGATCTCTTCTGGTACGAGGAGGCCGGCGACCCGCTGGACTACGCCCTGCAGGCCGAACTCGCCGAGCACTACGACGGCCCCATGGCCACCGGAGAGAACCTGTTCTCCCACCAGGATGCCCGCAACCTGCTGCGCCACGGCGGCATGCGGCCGGACCGGGACTACCTGCAGTTCGACTGTGCCCTCTCCTACGGGCTGGTGGAGTACATGAAGACGCTGGAGGTGATGAAAGAACTCGGCTGGTCGAGCCGGCGGGTGGTGCCCCACGGCGGCCACCAGATGTCACTGAACATCGCCGCCGGGCTCAAGCTCGGCGGCAACGAATCCTACCCGGACGTGTTCCAGCCCTTCGGCGGCTTCGCCGACGGCATCGCGGTGGAAAACGGTTTCGTGGCGCTGCCGGACATCCCCGGCGTCGGCTTCGAGGCCAAGTCCAAGCTCTACGCCGTGATGCGCGAGCTCGGCGAAGGCTAGTCGACCAGCGCCGCCGCCTCGTCGATCCCCACCGAGACCAGGCGTGACACGCCGGGCTCCTGCATGGTCACCCCCATCAGGCGCTCGGCGGCCTCCATGGCGATCTTGTTGTGGGTGATGTAGATGAACTGCACGGTCTCCGACATCTCCTTGACGAGCTTGGCGTAGCGGCCGACGTTGGCGTCGTCCAGCGGCGCATCCACCTCGTCGAGCATGCAGAACGGCGCCGGGTTGAGCTGGAAGATGGCGAACACCAGCGATAGCGCCGTCAGCGCCTTCTCGCCGCCGGAGAGCAGGTGGATGGTGCTGTTCTTCTTGCCCGGCGGGCGGGCCATGATGGCGACCCCGGTCTCGAGCAGATCCTCCCCGGTCAGCGTCAGCCACGCGGCACCCCCGCCGAACACACGCGGGAACAGCGTCTGGAGCCCGGCGTTGACCTGATCGAAGGTCTCGCGAAAACGCACCCGGGTCTCCTGGTCGATGCGCTTGATCGCCCGCTCCAGGGTCTCCAGCGCCTCGGTGAGCTCGGCATGCTGGGCCTCGAGATAGTCGCGCCGCTCGGCCTGCTGGTCGTACTCCTCGATCGCCGCGAGGTTGATCGCCCCGAGCTTTCTGATCTTCTCGGAAGTACTCTCCAGCAGCGCCTGCCAGCGCGGCTCCTCGGCGTCACTGGCGAGCCCGGCGGCCAGCGCCTCGACATCGTGGCCGAGCTCGGCCAGCGCCTCGTCCTGGGTGGCGGCCTTCAGGCTCAGCGCCTGTACCTCCATGCGCCGGGTCTGGAGCTGCTCGCGGCTCTGCTCCAGGGTGCGCTCGAAATTCTGGCGTGCGAGCTCGTCGCTGCGCAGCTGCTCGGAGAGCGCCTGGGCCTGCTCGCGGGTGTCGCTGAGCCGGGCCTGGCGCTGTTCGCGCTCGTGCAACAGCTCCTCGAGCTCTTCAGAGGCGAGTTCGTCGGGCTCCGTCAGCGCCTCGCGCGCCTCCTCGAGCTCCTCGATGCGAAGCGTGAGACGCTCCTCGCTCTCGACGGCGCGGACCTGCTGGGCGCGCAGGCCGTCGCGCTCGGCTCCCAGGCGCTCGCGCTCCAGCGCCAGCGCCTGCTGGCTGGCCTTGAGCGGCGCCTGCTCGCGAGTCAGGCGCTCCTGCTCCTCGCGGGCACGGTCGCGCTGCTCGACGCACTCCTCGCGGGCGGTGGCGGCTTCATCCAGCAAGGCCATCGCCTCGCCCCAGCGCTCGCGCTGCTCCTCCAGCTCGAGCGCAAGCGCTGCCTCGTCCTCCTTGAGGGTGGCGAGCTCGTCGTCGATCTCGGCGGCGCGCCCCTCGAGGTGCTCGAGGCGCTGGGCCAGGCGCTGCTCCTTGATGGCGAGCTGCTGGCGCAGGCCTGCGTGCTCGCGTTCCGCCGCGCCGCGCTCGTCGCGCTCGGCCTCGAGGGTCTCGATGTCGAGCGCCAGCTGTTCGCAGCGCTCGTCGAGTGCCTCGAGCGCCTCCTCCAGGGCCGCGCATTCGAGGCTCAGTTCGTCGAAGCGGCGCCGGGTCACCAGCAGCGTATCGACGCCTTCGCCGTTGGCCTTCTGGTGCAGCCAGCCGCGCCCGCACCAGAGCCCCTGACGGCTGACCACGCTTTCGCCGGGGGCGAGGCTCGCCATGCGCGCCAGGGCGTCGTCGTCGCTCTCCACGGCGTGAATGTGCGACAGCCACTCGCCCAGCGCCCCGGCGCCCTCGACCCGCGCATCGAGCCGGTCACTCTCGGCAGGCGCCGCGCCGTCACGGGCGATCAGGCACCAGTCCGTGGCCAGCGCCTCGGGCAGCGCCGCCAGGGTGGCGGCATCGACCAGCCGCGCGTTGAGCCAGGGAGCGAGCAGCCAGGAGATGACCGGCTCCCAGCCTGGCTTCGCCGTCAGGGTCTCGCCCAGGCGAGGCGCGTTCTCGAGCCCGCGCGCGGCAAGGGCTGCGTGCACGTCCGGGTCGTGATCCGCCAGTGCCGCGTCGATCAGCGCCTTGAGCGAGGCGAGCTCACCCTGACGGCGGCTCAGCTCGCCACGCTGGGTATCGCGCTCGGCAAGCGCCGCCTGGTGGGCGGCGCGGGCGGTGGCGAAGCGCTCCTGGCCGGCGGCGCGCTCGATCTCGAAGGCCTCGGCGCGGGCGTCGGCGGCCTGCAGCTCCTCGCGGCAGG
>NZ_JAMZBC010000018.1 GCF_024158715.1 Halomonas sp. 707D7
CGGCGGCGTCCGCCACCGCCGTACCCGACATGGTGGCGAAGATCGAGCTCGCCACCACGTTGGCGTGACCGAGCCCGCCCCGGGTGAAGCCCACCAGGGCGGTGGCGAAGTCGAAGATGCGCGTGGTCGTCGAGCCCTGGTTCATGATGTTGGCTGCCAGGATGAACAGCGGAATCGCCAGCAGGGTGAAGTTGTTGAGCGTCTGGATCATGCGCAGCGACAGAAGCTCGACCGGAAGCCCCCCCGCTCCGGTGACGGCCAGCGCCGTGAACGACGTCACCCCGATGGCCACGACCACCGGCAGGCCGATCATCATCAGCGCCAGCAGCCCCCCCACGAATATCGCCAGTTCCATCATGACGCCACCTCCTCGGCAGCAGGCGCAAGCCAGGCCACCGGCCCGCGCAGGGTCTGCCACAGCGCGATCAGCGCCATGGCGGCGAAGCTGAACAGGATGGCGTAGTAGAGAAAGGAGAAACTGATGCCCAGCGAGACCGTATTGTTATGGGCGCTCATGTAGGACATGGTCCAGGCGCCCCACCCCGCCAGTGCGAAGAACAGCGCCGAGATGGCCGCCGTGAGCCGGTACTGGCACTGGCGCTCGAGCGCGCCCAGGCGGTGGCTGAAAAGATCCACGACCAGGTGGTCGCTGCGCACCCAGGCGGAAATGGCGCCGAAGGCGACGGCGTACACCGCCAGCAGCGACACCACCTCCTCGGACCAGGGCATTCCCCAGCCCAGCAGGTCGCGGGTCACGACGGCGCTCACGATGAGCCCCAGCACGCCGATCAAAAGCGCCACGCCGATGGCGTCGCAGCAGCGGGTAATGGTGCGCAGAGCATGAAAGGCAAAGCGGTCTGCGCCTCGAGCGGGCGACTTGGCTTCGTCCACGAAACGACTCCTTGAATGGTACGTACGTAAAGCGGCGACGAGACGACACGGGGCGGCCACGCCGCCCCGCCGTCAGGAAAGGCTGCTGCTCAGTCGTCGATCCGACCGGCAGCGAGGGCGTCGTCACGCACGCCGTCGGCCATGTCCGACAACACGCGGTCGATGGCCGGCTGCGCCGCCTCGCGGAAGGCGGCGATATCGGGCTCGATCACCGTCATGCCTTCCTCCTCGAGCGCGTCGCGATAGAAGACGTCGAGCTCGAGCTCCTGCTCGTTGCCGTAAGCGCGCGCCACGTCCACGGCCTCGCCGATCAGCGCCTGATCTTCCTCATCGAGACCCTCCCACCAGCGGGTGCTGGCGACCCAGCTCCAGGGGAACTGGACGTGGCTGGTCATGATGAGGTAGTCCTGCACTTCCCAGAGCCTGCGCGTATAGGGCGAGGAGAGCGAGTTCTCGTGGCCATCCACCTGGCGAGTCTGCATCGCCAGATAAATCTCCGGCGCCGGAACGTTGACCACCTGCGCGCCGATTTCCTGCCATACCTCGAGCCAGATGGGTAGCGACGGCATGCGCAGGCGGAAACCCTGCAGATCCGCCGGTGAGTGTATTTCCTTGTTCGCCGTCATGTGGCGCGGCCCGCGATGCTGAAGGCCCAGAAAAGTCAGTCCGCCGCGGCTGCCGGCCCGCTCGATCAAGGCCTGTCCCGACGGGCTTTCGAGGTAGTGGTCCACCTCCTCCCAGGTAGTGAAGAGAAAGGGGACGGTCATGGCGTCGTAGTCCGGCGCGTACTGCTGACGCCAGTTGCCGCCGGTCAGCGCCAGCTGCGTCTGCCCCAAGTTGAGAAGCTCGAGCACCGAGTCCTCGCCGCCAAGCGACCCGGCCAGAAACGGGCGCACGTTGAAGCGCCCGGGGGCCTGCTCTTCGAGGTACTCGGCGAAGCGTTCGATGGCAGCACTTTCCGAGCCGCCCTCGCTCATGGTGTTGTTGACCTGGATCTCGATCGGCTGGGCGAGCGCGAAGGGCGCCGCCGCCAGCATGCCGAGTGTCGTCAGGGTGGCCAGCAGTGTCTTTTGCATGAGATGGGTTCTCTCAATTTATCGTTATGGCGAAGAATGGCGTGTGTCGCGCCCGATCTTGAAACAAGCCGCGCATGCGCTCAAATCGACGTTCATGAAGCACGCCTTCGCGTTTCGCGAACTCAGCTCAAATCGAGACGGTCGGTGCCGGTCAGGTGATCGACCAGATGTCGCGCCGTGACCGGCAGGGTGGCGTAGCGGCGCATGCCCACCACCAGCTCGCGGCGCGCCCAGGGGTCGCTCAGCGGAATGCGTATCAACTGGAGCGCGTCGAGATCGCGGCCGTCGAGGGTGCTTTCCGGCAGGATGCCGATCCCCATGCCGTGATGGATCATGCGGCAGATGGCGTCGAAGCTGCGCACCTGGATGCGCATGCGCAGCGTCTGGCCGGCGCGGCTGGCCTGCTCGTGCAGCAACGTCTGCAGCGACGCGTCCTGCTGCAGGCCGATGAAGTCGTGGCGCGTGGTCTCGAGAAACGCCAGGTTCCGGCGTTCGGCCAGCGGGTGCTCGCGAGGCACGACCAGCACCAGCCGGTCGCGGCGATACGCCATGACCTCGAGATCGGGCGCCGCCACGTGGCGTGCAAAGATGCCCACGTCGGTGAGACCGTCGCGCAGCGCCGCGATCACCTCGCTGCTGACCCGCTCCTGCAAGTCGAGCTTGATCTGGGGAAAGGCACGGGCGAAAGCGCTCAGATCCTGAGGCAGAAAGGCGATGATCGCCGAGGTATTGGAGTGGAGGCGCACGTGGCCACGCACGCCGTCGCCATACTCACTGAGCTCCGCCTGCATGCGTTCGATGTCGTCCATGATCCGCCGGGCGTGGTGCAGGAAGGCCTGGCCGGCCGGGGTCAGCTCGACGCCCCGCGGGCGCCGGTAGAGCAGCGTGGTGCCGACCAGCGTTTCCAGGTCGCTGATACGCTTGCTGACCGCCGCCAGCGCCAGATGCTCGCGCCGCGCGGCGGCGGTGAGCCGCCCTTCGTCCGCCACGGAGATGAAGAGCTTGAGGCTGACGAGGTCGAAACGGCGCATGGAATTCCTTGAATGACGAACGGCGCGAAGCCGAAAGCCACTACTATGACAAAGGCGGTGATAAAAGACGATGCTTCGCCGCCGGCGAAACCTGGTTTGCCCTTTGCCTAATTGTCTCCCGCCCCCTTGCGAAGGCATGCTGCCCGCCATCCCGGCCGCCTCGGCCAATCATTTCTCAAAGGAGCGATGTCATGAGCGATGCGTCTCGCGCGCTACCCCTGGCGGGCCTCAAGGTGCTCGAGCTCGGCCAGCTCATCGCCGGCCCCTTCGCCACCAAGCTGCTCGGCGAGTTCGGCTCCGACGTGATCAAGATCGAGCCACCGGGCACCGGTGACCCGCTTCGCAAGTGGCGAATACTCGAAGAGGGCACCTCGCTCTGGTGGCACGTGCAGTCGCGCAACAAGCGCTCCGTGGCGCTCGACCTTCGAAGCGAAGAGGGCCAGGCGCTGGCGCGCCGGCTGGCAAGCGAAGCCGACGTGGTGGTCGAGAACTTCCGCCCCGGCACGCTGGACGGCTGGAACCTGGGCTGGGAGACGCTCTCTACGCTCAACCCGGGCCTGATCATGGTGCACGTCTCAGGCTACGGCCAGACCGGCCCCTACCGCGACAAGCCCGGTTTCGGCGTCATCGGCGAGGCGATGGGCGGGCTTCGCTACCTGACCGGGCACCCTGGCGAGCCGTCGGTGCGCGTGGGGGTGAGCATCGGCGATTCGCTCTCGGCGCTCTACGCGGTGATCGGCACGCTGCTGGCACTCCAAGAGCGCCAGAAGAGCGGCCTGGGCCAGGAGATCGACGTGGCCCTGCATGAGTCGGTCTTCGCCATGATGGAGAGCCTTCTGCCGGAGTTCGACGCCACGGGCCAGGTACGCGAGCCCGGCGGCAGCGCCCTGCCCGGCATCACGCCGTCGAACGCCTACCGCTGTGACGGCGGCGAGTACGTGCTGATCGCCGGTAACGGCGACAGCATCTTCAAGCGCCTGATGGGCGTGATCGGCCGCCCGGACCTGGCCGAGAACCCGGCGCTCGCCCACAATGACGGACGCAGCCGGCAGGCGCAGATGATCGACGAAGCGATCGAGGCCTGGACCCAGACCCGCCCGCGCGACGTCATCCTGGAGGCGCTGGACGAGGCCCGGGTGCCGGCGGGCTACCCCTACACCGCCAAGGACATTGCGTCTGACCCGCACTACATCGCCCGCGAGATGATCCAGACGTTCACGCGCGAAAACGGCGAGCCCTTGAAGGTGCCAGGCGTGCTGCCCAAGCTCAGCGCCACCCCGGGCAGGCTTGGCAACGGCGGCCCGCGCCTTGGCCAGCACACCGAGGACGTGCTCGACGAACTCGGTATCGACCCGGACACCCGCGCCAAGCTGCGTAGCGCTGGCATCATTTGAGGAGCACGCCATGATCCCCCAAGCCCCCTGCCCCGAGCGCATCGAGATCAACGAAGTCGGCCCTCGCGACGGCCTGCAGATCGAAAAGCGCTTCGTCCCCACGGCGGAAAAGATCCGCTGGATCGACGCGCTCTCGACAACCGGTCTTGCGCGTATCGAAGCCACCTCCTTCACCTCGCCCAGGGCGATCCCCAACCTGGCGGACGCGGCGGATGTGGTCCAGGGCATCGAGCGCCGCGACGGTGTCGATATCACCGTGCTGGTGCCCAATCTCAAGGGCACCGAGCGCGCACTCGCCTGCCGGGTGGACGAGCTCAACCTAGTGATGTCGGCAAGCGACAGCCACGGCCTGGCCAACCTGCGCATGACCCCACAGCAGTCGCTCGAGCGCTTCGCCGAGATCGTAAGCGTGGCGCGCGAAAGCGGCGTGTTCATCAACGCCTCGCTCTCCACCACCTTCGGCTGCCCCTTCGAAGGCGTGGTGCCCCAGGCGCGCGTGCTGGCACTCATCAAGCAACTGGCGGCGCTGGGCATCGACGGGGTGACGCTGTGCGACACCACCGGCATGGCCAACCCCGCCCAGGTCAAGGCGCTGTGCGAGGCGGTCATCACCCGCTGGCCCTCCACCGCCTTCACCCTGCACGTGCACAACACCCGCGGCATGGGTCTGGCCAACGCGCTGGCGGCGTGGCAGGCGGGCATCACCCGCTTCGATGCCGCCCTGGGGGGCCTCGGCGGCTGCCCCTTCGCGCCGGGGGCGACGGGCAACGTCTGCACCGAGGACCTGGTACACATGTTCGAAGCGATGGGCGTGAACACCGGCGTGAACCTCGACGCCCTGCTGGAGATCGCCGCCACGCTGCCCGAGCTGGTCGGCCACGACGTGCCCGGGCAGGTGGTCAAGGCGGGGAAATGGGACCGGCGCTACCCGATGCCGGCGCGTTAGCTCGGTCCCACTACGTGCTTTACCTCGAGATAGGCGCTTAGCCCCCAGGGGCCCAGCTCGCGGCCGGTGCCGCTGCGCTTGAAGCCGCCCCAGGCGGTTTCCGGTAGCACCAGCTGCTCGCTGTTGTACCAGATGCTGCCGGCCTTGAGTGCGCGGCCGATGCGGTTGGCTCGCTCGGTATCGCCGCTGATCACCGTGGCGGCGAGGCCAAAGTCGCTGTCGTTGGCAAGCTTGATCGCTTCCGCCTCATCCTTGACGCTGCGTGCGCAGAGCACCGGTCCGAAGATCTCTTCGCGCCACAGGCGACTTTCTAACGACACGTCGCGGTAGAGCGTGGGGGCGACGAAGTAGCCCTGCTCGGGCAAGGCGTAGTGGGTGTGATCGCGCACCGCGCTCAGCCCTTCCTGTTCGGCGATCTTCAGGTAGCCGTTGACGGCGTCCCGCTGTCTGGCGCTGGTGAGCGGGCCAAGGTCGGTGCCCTCATCAAACGGATCGCCCAGAGTCAGCGCGTCCATGCGCATGGCGAGCTCTTTATAGAGCGCCTCGGCCACGTCTTCGTGCACCAGAAGGCGCGAAGTCGCCGAGCAGATCTGGCCGGCGTTGAAGTAGATACCCGCCATCACCCACTCGGCAGCCTGCGAAGGATCCGCGTCCTCCATCACCAGAATCGGCGACTTGCCGCCGAGCTCCAGTGACACCCCGGCGGTGCGGGCGGCGGCCGCTTTCATCACCGCCTCGCCCACGCGGTTGCTGCCGGTGAACGACACCTTGTCGACCTCCGGGTGGCTTGCCAGCGGCGCGCCGATACCGTCACCGTCGCCGTTCAAGAGATTCAGCACGCCGGCGGGCAGGCCGATATCGAGAGCGATTTCCGCCAGCGCCTGCTCCGGCAGCGGCACCACCTCGGAAGGCTTCAGTACCACCGTGCAGCCGGCGGCCAGCGCCGGGGCGAGCTTCCAGGCGCTGGTGACCAGCGGAAAATTCCATGGTGTGATCAGTCCGACCACGCCGGCGGGATCGAAGTAGGCCCGCGCCTCGACTCCCTCCATCTCGACCTCGACGCGTTCGCCCTGGCGGGCGTCCAGCGCCCGCGCTTGCCCCGCGTAGTAGCGGTAGCAGGCGATTGCGTCATCCAGATCGATGCCCGCCTCCAGCAGCGGCTTGCCGTTGTTGGTGGCACTCAGCTCGATCAACGCCTCGCGCCGCGCCGTGAGGGCCTGCGCGAAGCCGTCGAGATACTGGGCTCGCGCTTCGCCACCCAGCGCCTGCCAGCCGGGCTGGGCGGCACGAGCCGCCGCCACGGCGGCGTCGACGTCGGCCGAATCCCCTGCCGTGACCCGGGCGATCACCTCCTCGCGGTAAGGATTCATCACATCAAGGGTGCGGGTCGCTTTCGTGGCCACCCAGCGGTTGCCGATGAACTGCTGATCGAGGGTTTTCATGGTGTCTCCGAGGGAGTGATGCGTTGCTGCCAGGCGCTAGAGTCGATTTCGATGAGAAGCGGGCGTTGGTGGTCGCGCTCGGCAAGCACCACCGCCAGTTCGGCCGGGCTTTCGATATGCACGCTCGGGCAGCCGAAGCCATCGGCTAGGGTCATAAAGTTGGGTGCCTGAAGGTCCACGCCCAGGCGTGCCACGCCGTTGTCGTCCATGTAGCGGCGAATCTCTTCGTAGCCCGCGTTATGCCATAGCAGAACGACGATCGGGATCTGCTCTTCGACGGCGGTGGCGAGTTCGGACAGCGTGAACATCACCCCGCCGTCGCCGACCAGCGCCACCACCGGAAGCGCCGGCTGAGCAAGCTTTGCGCCGAGCGCGGCGGGCAACCCGTAGCCCAACGTCCCGTAGCCGGTCGAGGCGTTGAAGTAGCGCCGAGGCGCCGGCTGGCTGACCAGATGGTTCCCGGCGTAGACCGGCGCGGTGGAGTCGCCCACCAGCACCGCCTCGGGCAACTGTTGGGCAAGCATCTCGTAAAGCGGCACGAAGGGGGAAAACGCCGGGGCATTTTTCAGATCGAGCTCCGCCAGCGCCTCACTGACCCGCTCGGCGCCGCGCCGCGATAGCGGCTCGGGGAAATACTCGGCCAGAAGCGCCAGCGTTCGCCCGGCATCGCCCACCAGCCCAAGCGTAGTAGCCTGGTTGCGCGCGAGCTGCTCGGCGTCGATATCGACGCGAATCAGCGTACCGCCAAGCCTGAAGCCGTCGTCGAACACCACGTCATAATCGGTTTCACCCAGCTCCGTGCCCACGGCGAGAATCACGTCGGCATCAGAGGCCAGCCGGCGCACCGCGGGGAGTGCTGCGTTGGCGCCGAGATCCAGCGGGTGATCGCGCCCTAAAAGCCCTTTGGCATTGATGGTGGTCACCGTCGGCGCGTCGAGGCGCTCGACCAATGCACGGGCCGCGTGAGCGGCGTCTTCGCACCCGCCGCCCAGCAGCACCAGCGGGCGCTTCGCCGCCGTCAGAAGCCGCGCCGCCTCGCGAAGGCCCTCCGGGTCCGGCGCGGCGCGGTAGAGACGAGGCGCCTGCCAGCCTGCGGGCGGCGTGACCGGCGCGTCGAACAGGTCGATGGGAATTTCGATATGCACCGGCCCCGGACGCGCCCCTCTGAACACCGCGAAGGCACGGGCCAGCACCTCCGGCAGCGTGTCGGCGTCGAGCAGCGTATGGCTGAAGCGCGCCACGCCGCTGATCACCTGTTGCTGGCTTGCGAGTTCGTGAAGCCGCCCCTGGCCGAGCCCCAGTGTATCGCGGCGGTTGACGCTCGAGATCACCAGCATCGGAACCGAGTCCGCCAGGGCCTGCCCCATGGCGGTGGCGATATTGGTCATGCCGGGGCCGGTGATGATCAAACACACCCCGGGCTTGCCGCTGGCGCGAGCGTAGCCGTCGGCCATGAAGCCCGCGCCCTGCTCATGGCGCGGTGTGACGTGGCGGATGCCACCGCCTTCGAGACCTCGGTAGAGTTCCACCGTGTGGACGCCGGGAATACCAAAGAGCGTGTCGATGCCGTAGGTATCGCGCAGAAGGCGAATCAACAGCTCGGCGCAGGTCATCGTATCGTGAGCCTTCATGGCGCCTCCTTAAAAGAACAACGTGTGCGCCATCAGCGCGATGATCGGCAGCGTGATCGCGGTGCGCAGCAGAAAGACCGCCGCCAGCTCCCACAGCGCGATGGGGATCTTCGATTTCAGCAGCAGCGCGCCGATTTCGGACATGTAGACGAGCTGGGTCATGGAGAGGCACGCGATCACGAAACGGGTGAGCTCGCTGTCGATGTTGGTGGCCAGCACCGCCGGCAGGAACATGTCGGCAAAACCGACGAGCGTGGCCGGGGCGGCGGCCTGGGCTTCGGGAAGGCGCAAGAGCTCGAGTACCGGCACCATCGGGTAGGAGAGCCAGGTAAAGAGCGGCGTGAACTCGGCCAGAATCAGCGCCACGGTGCCGATCGCGAACACCAGAGGCAGAAGCGTCAGAAAGATATCGATGACATTGATCAGCGCCAGCTTGGCAAGCTCGGCCGGCCCCGGCGCGCTGGCGGCGCGGTTTGTCGCCTGCTGCAGGCTGTAGCGAAAGAGCCCGGCGCGGCCGGTGTTCTCTTCGCGAATCTGGCAGCCCACCGGCTCATGGTAGTCGTCGGCCTTGAGCGACAGCGGCGGAATGCGCGAGACGATGACCGCGGCGATCAGCCCGGAGACCACCACGGTGAAGTAGAACGGCACGAACATATGGTTCAAGTCGACGAAGTTGACTACCAACAGGCTGAAGGCGATGGAGGCCACGGAGAAGTTGGTGGCGATCACCGAGGCCTCACGGCCGCTGTAGAAGCCCTGTTCGTACTGTTGGGAAGTGATCAGCACGCCCACGGTGCCCGAGCCCATCCAGGAGGCGGTAGCGTCGATGGCGCTGCGCCCGGGAAGGTTGAAGATGAAGCGAAACGGCTTGCGCACCAGGCTTCCGATGAACTCCATGAAGCCGAACTCGACCAGAAACGGCAGCAAAATCGCGGCGAAGAAGAAGAACGTCAACAGCACCGGCGCCAGGTCGTTGAGCATGACCCCGCCGGTGAACGAGGCGGTAACAAATTCCGGCCCGATCTGAAAGTAGGTCATCACCACGAAGACGGCGCCCAGCACGCGCAGCACCACCCAGATAAGCCCCACCTGAAACATGTCGCCAAAATGGCCGCCCCGAGCCCAGGCGGGGTTGGCGGCCTTCACGTAGAGCGTGACGATAACCGAGACGCACAGCACCACCATGGCGATCAGCGGCAGCGCTTCGCCGAGTAGCGTCTGCAGGCCGTCGGCCATCATTCCCATGCCGATGTTGACCGAGTCACCGGTTTGAAACGGCACCAGAAACAGCAGCACGCCGATGATCGACGGAATCAGGAACTTGAGCAGATGGCGGCGCGGGATGGGTCCGCCCGCATCGTGCCCAGCGCGTAGCGTTTGAGAGTCATACATGATAGTCACCTGTTGGGAATGATTGTTGACGGTGAGCTGGTGGCGTCATGGCGAAAGATGGGATCTTCCTTGTTATAAAATCGGGGTGATGCTTGGCGAGGCACCGGACCGGCAACCCCGCCACGGCCACTCCTGACGCTTCACTCCCCTCTCTTCACACCGGGCAGCACGCAGAGCATTTCATACAACAGCGTGGCGCCCATCAGCGCGGTATTGCCGCTGGTATCATAGGGCGGTGAGACCTCGACGAGATCGCCGCCGACGATGTTGAGCCCCGCCGCGCCGCGCACGATTTCGAGCCCCTGATGGGAGGTCAGCCCGCCCATCTCGACGGTGCCGGTGCCCGGCGCCACCGACGGGTCGAGGCCGTCGATGTCGAAGCTTACGTACACCGGTGTGTCGCCCATCTGTGCGCGCACCTCTTCCATCAAGGGCGCCAGCGACCGGTACCAGCACGCTTCTGCCTGAACGACGCGAAAGCCCTGATCGCGGCACCAGTCGAAGTCCTCGGCGGCGTAGCCGGTGCCGCGCAGGCCGATCTGCACCACTTTCTCCTTCGCCAAAAGCCCCTCTTCCTGGGCGCGGCGGAAGGTGGTGCCGTGGGCGATCTCCTCGCCGAACATGTGCTCGTTGACGTCGGCGTGGGCGTCGATATGAATCAAGCCCACCGGGCCGTACTTTTTGGCCATGGCGCGCAGAATCGGCAGTGTCATGGTGTGATCGCCGCCGAGTGTGAGCGGCACGCAGTCGTGGCTCAGTACGTCGTCGAAGAACGCGGTGATGATGTCCACACTCTTGGGTAAGTGGAAAGTGTTGATCGGCACGTCGCCGATGTCCGCCACCTGCAGGTGCTCGAAGGGCGCGGCGCGGGTGGCCATGTTGTAGGGGCGAAGCATGCGCGACTCGTCGCGAATCTGACGCGGGCCCAGCCGCGTGCCGGGCCGGTTGGAGGTGCCGATATCCATCGGGATACCGATGAACGCGGCGTCCAGCCCCTTAGCGCTATCCTGAGCCGGCAGGCGCATCATGGTCGCCGGCCCGCCAAAGCGCGGCACGCTGTTGCCGCCAAGCGGCTGATTGAAGTCATTCACTGCGCTTCTCCTTTGCTTGTAGCGATTCTCGAGCCCAGCGCCCTGAACACCGAGCCCGATCATGGGATTTACTCAGTTACTGCATTTAACGTGCCAGGCGAACGCGCCCTTCAAATCGGCTTTCTTGCGCCTCGATTAATGCAAAACCGACTCAAAAAAGCGTAGTATCGAGTCGTTTTTGCATTGACGAGTCACTATCGGTTCGAGGAGAACGGCGTGGACGAGATCGATCGCAGCGTGCTCAACACCATTGTGGAGACCGCCAACGACCACTTCTTCATCGTGAGCGGCGACGGCGAGATCCTTGCGATAAGCCCCGGCGTCGAAGCGGTATACGGGCTCCCCCGCGAAGCGCTTCTAGGCAGCAATGTCAGAACGCTCGAGCGCGATGATGTACTCAAGCCCTCCATCAGCCTGGAAGTGATGCGCACCCGCCGCCCCGCGCAGCTGATGCAGGTCACCGGCACCGGGCGCCGCGTGATCGCCGAGGCCCACCCGGTGTTCGTGAACGGCAAGCTCGAGCGCATCGTCAGCCGCTCGCGAGACATGACCGACCTGCAGCTTCTGCAGGATGAGTACGCGCTGCTGCAAAAGCGCTTCAACGAGCACCTCAAGCGCGGCCAGAGCGTGGCCGACGACCCGGCCCTCGACAGCGCCCTGGAGGAACTTCAGGTGCGAAGCCATTCGATGCGCGAGGTCGCCAGGCTCCTCAAGCGCGTGGCGCCCTCCGGGGCCAGCGTACTGATGCTGGGGGAGTCCGGCGTGGGCAAGACGGCGTTTGCCCGTCAGCTCCATCGCTGGAGCGAGCGCGCAGCGGGCCCCTTCGTCGAAGTCAACTGCGGCGCCATTCCGGAGAATTTGTTCGAGTCCGAGATGTTTGGCTATCAGCCCGGCGCGTTCAGCGGCGCCGCCCGTCAGGGCAAGGCGGGGCTTCTGGAGCAGGCCGAAGGCGGCACGCTATTTCTCGACGAGATCGGCGAGCTTCCGCTACTGATGCAGACCAAGCTTTTGAAGGTGATTCAGGATGGCAAGCTGACGCGCCTGGGCGACACCCGTCCCCGCCGGGTCGATTTCCGCCTGGTGGTGGCCACCAACCAGGACCTGGCGGCGCGCGTGCAAGAAGGCCTTTTCCGGCTGGATCTCTACTACCGCCTCAACGTGATCCCCGTCACGCTGCCGGCGCTTCGCGAGCGCCGCGAGGACATTCCCGAGCTTGCCGAGGCTTGCCTTGACCGGCTCAACGCCCACTACGGGCGGCAGAAGTTTCTCGACAACCACGTCTGGTCGACGCTGATGGGCAGCGACTGGCCCGGCAACGTGCGCGAGCTCGAAAACTGGCTGGAGCGCGCCTGGCTCTCCAGCGCCTCGGATCAGATCGAAAGCGTCGAGGCGACCCCCACCGCCTCCCGCCCGGAGCCGACGCCTGAAGCGTACGAATCAATCGAGCGCGAAGAAACGCTGCCCGCTTACCTGGCCCGCGTCGAACAGCGGCTGCTGCGCGAGCTGTGTCGGCAACACCCCAGCACCTACGCTATCGCCAAACGGCTGGGCATCAGCCAATCGAGCGTGGTGCGCAAACTTCGCAGGCACGGCCTGAGCGCTCCCCAAGGCTAGGTCGTGTGGCGCAAGAGGCAGGCATAATTATAAAAAGGTCAGTCTACTGCCCTCTCAAGCCATGGCCCGTTCCAGCCGCTGCTTGCGCCGCTCCCAGTCCGGCATCACCTGCTCTAGCAGCTCGAAAAATGCCGGGCCGTGGTGGGGTTCGGCGCGGTGGCAAAGTTCATGGGTGATGACATAGTCGATCGCGTCCACCGGCGCCTGAACCAGACGTAGATTGAGCAGCAGGCGGCCTGCGGGAGACATGGACCCCCAACGCTGCTGAATCCGACGCACGATGATCCCGATCGGGCGAAATGACTGCGGCACCGCGAAGCGGGCCAGACAGTGTTCGAGCCGCTCCGGGAACTTGAGGTGCGCCCGCTCCCGATACCAGGCCTCGACCAGCTCGCGCGTCGTCTCGGGGCTTTGGGGGCGAGGGGTCTGCACGACGATGAAGCCCCGGATCAGCTTCACACGCTTGTGCGTATGCGGGATCACCTTCAGGCGATACTGCCGTCCGAGGTAGAGGTGCGTCTCACCGGCGAGATACTGCCGCTCGGGGGTCCGCGGCAGGAACTGTGAGAAATAGCGCTGCTGCCGCAACACCCAGGCGGCACGCTTGCGCAGCCTGGCCTCGATGGCCGCCAACGGTGTCTCCATGGGGGCTGCAATCATTACCGAGGCATCTGGCTCGACGGCGATTTCGAGCGTCTTTCTGGGTCGGCGTTTGACCTCGTAGTGAATCTCCTGCGCTCCGTAGCGCAGGTAGTGACGTTCCCGAGTCATGCGGTGAACCTGGCGCGGGCGAGGTTCATGATATTCTGCTCCAGGTCGTCCAGCACTTCGACCGGCAGATTGACGCCTTTCTGGTCGCGGATGACGTCGAAGAAGTAATCGTCGATGGCGTTGCGTAGATCGTTCTGCGCCATCTCGTTCGACCACAGGTCGACGATCAGATGTGACTTGATGATCTCGATGATGTCCAAGGAGATGATGGCCGCTTCGTCGCCCGCCACCGTCGCCTCGTCTCGGGTTTGGAGTTGGCCATCGAGAATGCCGAAGAACGCCTGCCCATCCTCGTTGCCTCGGAGACGTTCCGGCACGTGATGGCCGCGATCCTTGCGCGCTATCTGGCTTGCCAGCTTTACCACGCTCTGCAGGTATTCACGTTCGGAGAGCCGCTGCTCGCGATAGGCGCGAATCGTCTCTTCGAGCAGCTCCGAGAAACGTTTGTAAAAGGTGGGGTCCTCATCCATGTTCTCGGTGATCGCCCGCCGCGTGGCACTGGAGATGCGGTCGGCCTTCGAGGCTTCCGAGACGCCGGTTTCCTCGACCACCGCCTTCAGCGCGTCGGGGTCGTTGATGTTGACCACATCGATGATCGTCTCGGCGGGCATCGCCACGACATGGTCGTCGAGCAGCTTCTGGATCTTGGGCTCGAACTCGCGGATATCGACCGTTTCCTGATAGCGGATCTGGACCGAGCGCTTGAGTTCCGAGAACTGCTGCCAGTCGCGCTTTAGGGCGTCCACCTTATTCTGGTCGAAGACGTCGAGCAGCTTGTCCGACGACAGCGCGATGTGCAGGCAACGGCTGAAGGCGCTCAGGCGCGCATAGAAGTCCTGGCGGCGCGCTTCGTCGGCGAGATGGCGCTCGAACTGCTCCATGTCACGCTTGTTGCGCACAGGCTTGAACAGATCCCACAGCTGATCGTGACGCTGCGGCAGCTTGCGGATCTCCTCGCGGACATCGTGCACCGTCCCGGCGAGGTCCGTCGCGTCATAGCCCTCGAAGGCGTTGTAGGTGGTCAGCGCGCTGTCGAGCTCGCCGAGCAGGCCTTCGTAGTCGATGACGAAGCCGAACTGCTTCTCCGTATCCCCCTCTTCGAAGAGTCGGTTCACGCGCGCGATGGCCTGCAGGAGATTGTGCTCCTTGAGCGACTTGCAGACATAGAGCACGGTATTACGCGGTGCATCGAAGCCGGTGAGCAGCTTGGAGACTACGATCAGAATTTCCGGATCGCCCGAGCCCTTGAAGGCCTCGACGATCTCGCGATTGTAGGCCTCCTCGGTTTTGTAATGCGCCATCATCTTCGCCCAGAAATCGCGCACGAGATCTCGGGCGTCCTGGTCGACCTCTTCGTGGCCCTCGTTGTCGTCCGGCGACGAGATGACGATGGCGCTCGAGACATGGCCGATCTCGTCGAGCACCGCCTTGAAGCGGACGGCAGCGGCCTTGGAAGGCGCGACGAGCTGTGCCTTGAAGCCGGTGCCCTGCCAGTGCTGGCGGTAGTGCTCGGAGATGTCGAACGCCTTGGCGCGGATCGCCTGCTCGGTCTTGGCCAGTGCACCCATGCGAGAGAACTTGCGCTTGAGATCGCGGCGCTGATCCTCGCTCAAACCAACGCTGATCTTGTCGAACCAGCGGTCGATCACCTGACCCGAGACCTGCTGCTCGACCAGCCTGCCCTCGTAGAGCAGCGGCACCACGGATTCGTCGGCCACCGCTTCGTCGATGCCATAGCGGTGGATCAGTCGGCCGAAGGTCTGTAGCGTGTTTTTCTCTTTCTTCAGCAGCGGCGTACCGGTGAAGCCGAGATAGCAGGCGCGGGGCAGCAGCCGGCGCATCTTGGCGGCAAACTGGCTATGCCCGCCGTAGCGGCCGGTCTGGGTGCGGTGGCTTTCGTCGACCAGTACGAAGACGTTGGGATCGTCATCCGGCGGCTGATTTTGCTTCAGCGCGGTATCGAACTTGTTGATGATGGTGGTGATCAGTGGCGTCTTGTCGCGCACGAGTTCGAGCAGATGCGCGCCGGTCGTCGCCCGTACCGGCTCCAGATCGCAGGACTTGAACGTCCCCTTGATCTGCCGGTCGAGATCGTCACGGTCGGTGACGATGATGATGCGCGGATTCTCGATGCCGCTTTCCAGCGCCAGGGCACGCCCCAGCATTACCATGGTCAGCGACTTGCCCGAGCCCTGGGTGTGCCAGATGACGCCGCCCTTGCGCGCGCCGCGGGTATCGTGCTGGCGGATGGTCTCGATCGCCCGCCGGATGCCGAAGAACTGCTGATGCCGCGCGATCTTGCGCACACCGCCATCGAACACGGTGAAGCGACGGACCAGATCGAGCAGCCGCGATGGCCGGCACAGCGCGTAGAGCGTTCGATCCTGCGCGGTCACGGCGCGCTCGCCCTCCTCCCGAAGCGCCAGAAAATGGTCGCGGGTATCCGCCAGGCGACCGGTATAGATCGCCTGCGCTTCCGCGATGCTCAGCGGCTGGTTGGCCGCCGCCAGCAGTCGCTCGGCTTCGTCCTCGCTGGCGAGTTCGGCCATCTGCTCCGGCGCCGGTGCTGCCGTGGCGGGGAGCGCGCGCGTCATGACGGAGAGGGCATCCTCCGCGTCGTCCTCTTCCCGCCAGCCGTGCCAGAACTTCGCCTTGGCGCCGACGGTGGCATAACGCGCCTCCACCCGGTTCATGGTCATCAGCAGCTGCGCAAAATGGAAGAGCTGGGGAATGCCATCTTCGCGCTGATAGCCGATCAGCTGGCTATCGGCCTTCTTCAGGTCTTCGGTGGGCCGCTTGTTCTCGATCACCACGAACGGAATGCCGTTGACGAAGGCGACGATATCGCAGCGCCGGGACTGGCGAGACGCCGTACGCTCCACCGCGAATTCGGCGGTGACGTGGAAAACGTTGTTCTCGGGCGTCTCCCAGTCGATATAGCGAAACGAGTGGCTCTTGGAGTCGCCGTCGATGGATTTGGTGATAGTGGTGCCGAGCACCAGGGTGTCGTAGATCTCCTGATTGGTGCCGCGCAGCCCCTTCAGCCGATCTGGCGTGGGCTTGAGCCGCCGCAGTGCCTCATGGGCATCCTGCAGGTCGAAAGGGTACTCTCGCCCCCGATGGGTGAAGCGGTTGAGGCGCATCGACTGCTCGATCAGGATATCGTCCAGCACCACGTTCTTGAGCCGCCCGCCGCGCAGGCGCAGCGCCTCTGCCTGCGACAGCGGGGTGAAGCCCAGCGCCACCAGCAGCTGTAGCGCGGGAATCTGGGACTGGTGTTTTTCGGCGGCGTCGAAACCACTGTGTTGCGCGCTCATGCCGGCCTCTGCGAGTTGGTCACAAATGCCTGTCCTGACAATGGGCCCGAATAGCGGCTTTCGTTCAAAAACTGAAGTAAGGCCTTGATATCCGCATGTGTCGTTGGCATTACAATTCGGCCATTTTGGACGTTAATTGCGAGATCAGTTTGCTGAGCCGCTGCCTGAATTTGTACCGGCGTGTAATTGTCGAGCGTTCCGTTATTGACGATTGCGTGGATAAGCTTCCGGCTAACTTGATTTGTAACGTTCACAAAACCGACCGCATCTGCGACTTCCAAGCTGGCATGTGCCGCAAATGTTTGAACTTCCTGCTCCGTTGCCTCTCTATAAATCTCGAGCATATTGATGATCGAACGTAGCTTATGCTGGCTCTTGAATTTGACTGTTCCATCTTCAATGATGCAGGCGAGAGAGTTATCAAGTGTGAACGCAGGCTCACTTAGACGTCGGAATGCATTGCCCTGTTGTAAAAGAGCGAAACGGCGTTCCAGCACCTGTTGAGATGTGAAACGCTGAACCAGAACCTTGGTTGCTCCATTGACGGGTATGCCCGTAAAAAGGGCCTTGATGCCTTCAGCCGCAAACGCTGCCGTGTCGATATCATCAACGGCCATTGCATGAGCGTTGATCGTATCCGCGAAAATTTGAGCCTCAGCTGGAACATCAATGGTGAGAAATTCATCCTCATTCGGTGTCCAGCTTCCATCGAACGGCACTTCGTCGGTCACACCTTGCCGGAAAGCAGCTTCCTGTTCCGCGAATACCGCCTCAACGGCCTGTTGCACATTAGCGTCCAGCCGAACGCGCTTTGCGATCAGCTGTCCATCATGGGTGCGGCATGCAGCAAAAAGGTTTTGGGGCATGGTCAATCATCTCCAACATCGAGGACGATATATTCGGTCAACTGGCCGACTTTGATCGCCCCAGTTGCTCTGCGAAGTTGCTTTTTTGTTATAAGGACGTAGGTGACGCCCTCTTCAGTTCCGACTTTATAAAAATGCCAGCCCATTAGGCCCAGAAGTGGGTTGAAGTGGTAGCTGTAGCCAGTAGCCACAACTGCAGCAAAAATGCCTATCGCAGGAACCCACACCTGCCAGTTCAGCGCATCAAACTGGGCAGTAAAAAGTGGTAATAGATAGAGCAGCAAAAAGCCCATGTTCTCTCGATCCGCTGCTTCCACCGTAGTGGCGGAAAAGCTGGCGCGCTCAAGATGCTTTTTGGCATATCGAAGCACCAGAATGCAGGTAATAATGAGGACGATACATGCCACCAGCAGGATGACGGCTTGTAAGTCTTCGCTGGCTTGATAGGCCACCCATGCATAGGTGATGAGCACGGGCGCAATCGCCGTGCTGGTAAGCAGAAGCTTAGCCAGCCAATTCAGCATGACACTCTCCATACACCCGTCAGCAACTTCTGCATCAGCCCGCGCTTCTGTCGAGTCACTGCGTCGATTTCGTCCCTAAGAGAATCGAGCTCGCGCCGCGAAGCCCGGAGGACCTCGGCAATGGCTTCCTGTTCAGCCAGCGGCGGGACTGGGAAAGGGATTCGAGAGAACTCGCTCCAACGAAGACTGCCACGTCGGTCCACTGAGGCGCTGGTGCTGATCTCGAAGATATGTCGGTAGAGTTCGGTTTTGAGAACAGCAAAAGCATACTCGGCAAGCACCTCATCCGGATTGAAGCGGAATACGGTATAAATCGGACTGACGACACCGGTGTCAGCCAAGTTCTGAAGGCCAATCGAACCTTCCTCGATATGATTGCTGGGAAAGCCAAAGTCGCCACGCCAAATCTTCTTGTAGCCAGTCAAATCAGAGCTGAAGATCTGCTTCTTGAAGTATTCTAGCGACCGCACAAAGCCTTCGTGCTTTGAGCAAGAGAGGACCTCGTGCTGATCCCCTTCGCCGTTCCGCTCTGAAATTTCGACAGATAGCTCGCCGATTTGCTGGCAGTTCCACGATGCAGGGAGTTGGAACCATCGATAATGGGCAACCTCGTTAGTCGTCCGGAATTTCTCAAGTTGCCACGAGCCAAAGACAAGAGCCTTCGTGAGTTCGCGGTGACGCCTGAGTTTCGACTCACGGAGAGAGGCGAGCTTTTCAAGCGCCTCATCCCACTTACGCAGAACCTCTGCAATCTTTTGTTGCTCGTGCAGTGGAGGAAGATCAACAACTTGGGTGGTAATGTCATCCTTCTGAACGTGAACCAGAGACGCTTTAAAACCGTGCGCGTTCGATTCGATACGACGTGTGGCAACCTGCAAAGCTAGATAGAGCCAATACTTATCGACGCCTTCCTTTGGTACGACACGGAAAATATGCTGATTGAGGACTCCTTGTGGACCTGGCCAAATCGTAGGGCCAAAGGAAACACCTTTGACCCCGGCCCATGCAAAAAGCAAATCTCCAGGTTGGACGAGCCATTTTGGCTTTGGCTCTCCATTGAAGTAGTTGAAGTTCTGCGATCCGTTCAGGTTCTGTATTCGAATTATCGGTAAACCAGACGGGCTCCATTCGGTTGGACGAAAACCGTTGCCATTAACGAATTCGCAGAGACTCCCTATTGATCGCCGGCAATGATTCTCAGGCATCGAAATCACCCTCCATTCGATATTTGAGAGTCTTTGACAGCACATTAGGTGGCCTAACCTCTATCAGAGCGATATCCTCCAGAGTGTTCTCACGCATCGCCACGCCCCCTCTTCCCCGACTTCGCAACATCGGCAATACGCTTCAACTCCTCAATGTCACCTGCTTCATCCGCCGCCTGCTTATGGGCGGCTTTTCGCTTGACATCGAACGCCTCGTAGCGCTCGTGGGCGATACGCTTGGCGGCTTCCGCCGAGATGGAGCCCGCGCCCTCAAGCTTTGGCAGTTCGTTGGCGGTCAGGAAGGTGTCGAGCACGCGCTCCCACTCCGCCAGCCGCATGGTTTGGCGTCGCGTCGCGCGCAGTTCGGCGGTGTTGAGGAAGGTCTCGACGATCAGGTTGAGCTCCTTGATCTCGGCCTCGGCCAGATAGTTCTTGGCCGTGGCGACATCGGCCTTGCGCAGAGGGCGCCCCTTGTCGGCGTTTTTCCACGTCATCAGGCCCATATTGGGCTGCTCGGGGTTGGCGCGGGCGCGAATCAGCTCGCCGGCGGTATGGCTGGTCACGGCGTTGAGCATCTTGTTCTGGATCGTGGCGTAGAAGGTGGGTACGGCCGAGGAGCTGGGGTCGTAATCCTCGCTGAGCGCCAGGATATCGCGCACTTTCTGATAGAAGCGCACTTCCGAGGCGCGGATATCGCGGATGCGTTCGAGCAGCTCGTCGAAGTAGTCCCAGGCGGGGTCCTTCAGGCGTTCGTCGTGCATGACGAAGCCCTTGACGAGATACGCCTTCAAGACCGCCGTGGCCCAGCGGCGGAACTGTACACCGCGGGGGCTGCGCACGCGGTAACCCACCGCCAGAATCAGCTCGAGATTGTAGTGTTTGAGCGAGCGGCGCACCTGGCGCCCGCCCTCGCTGCGAACTTGTAAGAATTCCTTACAGGTTGCCGACTCGGTCAGTTCTTCATCGTCGTAGATCGCCCGCACGAGCTGGGTGATGCCCTGCGGGCTGGAAGCGAACAGCTCTGCCATCTGGCCCTGGGTCAGCCACACGGTGCCCTCCACGGCGCGCAGCTGAATCTCGGCCTGGCCGTCCTCGGTGGTATAGAGGATGATTTCGCCTTCAGACATCGACACCGAGCTCCTTCAGATAACCATCCATCTTCTTTCGAACTTCGGCCAGCTCACCTTCGATGCGGACGATGTCGCGCTGTACGGCAGCCACGTCGATCTCTTCCTCCGGCTCGAAGGTGTCCACGTAGCGAGGGATATTGAGGTTGTAGCCGTTCTGGGCAAGCTCCTCGGGGCTGGCGCGATGGGAGTAGCGCTCGATCTCGCCACGGGTGCGATAGGTCTCCAGCACCTTGCCGATATGGGCGTCATCCATCACGTTCTGGGTCTTGCTCGGCGTGAACGCCTTGCTGGCGTCGATGAACAGCACGTCGCGGCGTGATTCATTGGCGCCCCCTTCCTCCCGCGAGCGATCGAAGATCAGGATGGCGACCGGAATCCCCGTGGTGGTGAACAGGTTGGCAGGCAAGCCGACGACGGTGTCGAGCAGATTCTCTTCGATCAACTGCTGGCGGATGCGCCCCTCGGCACCGGCGCGGAACAGTACCCCGTGGGGCACGATGACCGCGACGCGGCCGGATTGACGCTTGGCGATCTCGATCATGTGGGTGATGAAGGCGTAGTCGCCCTTCGATTTGGGCGGCACACCGCGCCAGAAACGCGCGAACGGGTCGGCACCGGCGTTCTCTGCGCCCCACTTATCCAGGGAGAACGGCGGATTGGCGAGCACCACGTCGAAACGCATGAGGTGGTCGCTCTCTACCAAAGCCGGGCTGTTGAGGGTGTCACACCACTCGATGCGCGCGGCATCCTTGGCGTGCAGGAACATGTTCATGCGTGCCAGTGCCCAGGTGGCGCCGTTGACCTCCTGGCCGTAGAGGGCGAAGTTTTCGGAGCCGACCTCCTGGGAAGCCTGGATCAGCAGCGAGCCGGAGCCGCAGGCGGGGTCGCAGATGGTGCTGCCCGGCGCGGGTGCGGCCAGTTTGGCCAGCAGGCGCGAGACCGCCGTGGGCGTGTAGAACTCGCCGGCCTTCTTGCCGGCATCCGAGGCGAAGCGCGAGATGAGATAGATGTAGCACTCGCCGATGATGTCCTCGGTCACCCGCGAAGGGCGCAGGTCGAGTGCGGGTTTGGCGAAATCCTCGAGCAGGTTCTTGAGCCTGCGGTTGCGGTCCTTGGGGCGGCCGAGGTTGGCTTCCGAGTTAAAGTCGATATTGCGAAAGACCCCTTCCAGCTTGCTGCGATTGGCGTCTTCGATCTTTTCGAGCGCGATATTGATCAGCTCGCCGATGTTGGGCGCGTTACGCTGTGCATGCAGATCGAAGAAGCTCGCGCCTTCGGGCAGGACGAAGCGTTCGCGCTCCAGACGGCGGCGAATGCGCGCCTCGTCGCCGTCGAACTGTTCGCGGTAGGTCTTGAGGTGATCGTTCCAGAGATCCGAGATGTACTTCAGGAACAGCATCACCAGGATGTAATCCTTGTACTGGCCGGCATCGACGGCACCTCGGAAGGTGTCACAGGCGGCCCAGGCGGTCTGGTTGATCTGGTGTTGCGTCATTTGGTCGGTCATTGGGCCATTTCCTTGTGATCGGCGGCCATCGCGGCTTCGCCGAGAATGAGACTCGACAGGCGTTCCCGGTGTGTGGCGAGTTCCCGCAGCAGATGTACCTCCTGCCGCGCCAGAGCGTTTAGTTCGACGATGCGTTGCTGCGTGGCGAGATCGGGGACGGCGATCTCGAGCCGTTCCAGCACTTTCATCGGAATCATTCGCAGACTCGTGCCCTGGGCTTCGGCGCCAAGCCTGCGCTGGGCATCGGGTTGATTGATGGCCCAGGCCAGGTAGGCCGGCAGCAGGTAATTCGTATCGGGGCGCAGGATGAAAAGAGGATTGACGACCAGTACGGGCTCCGTCAGACCATCGTCAATGGCGACCGCAGTGCTCGGCTCTCCCCGAGAGCGAAACACGACCTCACCACCGGTCACGAAGTAGCGAGCAGCAAGACCTTCCAGCATGTAGCGATCAAACCGAGGCCCAAGCGGGCATGCGTCCGTAGTGATATTGCGTAATTGAAGCACTGGAACCCCTCCATGTGCGGCGGGTTCGAGACTGCTGCGCGCCGTATATCCCGAATGAATACTGCAAACCTCAGCGAGCATCATATATTTATCTCTATAGATCCTGTACAGCAATATACCCATCGATCTTAAGAAAAAGCAACTATATTTTACGCAGTTTTTCTCCTACAGATTTTTATATGGAATTTACGGGCAAGACCAGCACGGTCGATGGCCACTTTGCAGGTCAGCTCTAACGCCCATGGCCGCTAGGACGTTTCATGTATTAACAAACGCCATATAAGTGTCACGCAACGGCAACATCGTTGACCCAATGTGGTTGGCTATAGCCACTTTCAGTCACGCGCCGAGTGCCTAGCCATGAGCCAATCGCGTATTCGCCTGGATAACGTTTTCAAACAGTGGGACGCCACCGTCGCCGTGAACGACGTCTCCTTCGACGTCACGCCGGGGCAGTTCGTCATTCTGCTGGGCCCCTCCGGCTGCGGTAAATCGACCACGCTTCGCATGATCGCCGGGCTCGAAGAGGCCACAAGTGGCGCGATCCACATCGGCGAGCGCGACGTCACCCGCGCACCGCCCGGCGACCGCGGCCTCTCCATGGTGTTTCAGTCCTACGCGCTCTTTCCCCACCTGAGCGTGGCCGAGAACATCGTCTTTGGCTTGAAGAGCCGCCGCGTGCCCAGGTCTGAGCGCGACAAGCGCCTGGCGCACGTGGCCGAGCTGGTCGACCTGTCGCCCTATCTTGACCGCAAGCCGGCGAATCTTTCCGGCGGCCAGCGCCAGCGGGTGGCGCTGGCCCGGGCCATCGTCTCCGAGCACCCGATCTGCCTGATGGACGAGCCGCTTTCGAATCTGGACGCGCGCCTTCGCGCCGACATGCGCCGCGAGATCAAGGCGCTGCAGAGCCGGCTCGGGATGACGGTGATCTACGTCACCCACGATCAGGTGGAAGCCATGAGCATGGGTGACCGGGTGATTCTCATGCAGCACGGCCGCATCGTTCAGGACGCCACTCCGAGCGAGCTCTACAACCATCCGGCGAGCGCCTTCGCCGCCAGTTTCATAGGAAGCCCCGCCATGAATCTACTGTCTTTGGTGGCCGGTGTTGCCGGTGCCGTGATCGACGGCGACACCACCTCCGTCGCCCCGCTGGAAGCCGCCGGCGGGCAGCTTGGCGTTCGCCCCGAGGATATCGAGCTTCGCCCTGAAAACGCGCCCGGCGTCGCCGCACGCATCCAAAGCGAGGAGTACCTGGGCGCCGATACCGTCGTGCACGTGGCGGTGGGCAATCACACCCTTCGCGTGCGCGTGGCGGGTCGCCCCGATTTTGCCAGCGCCGCCTGCCGCCTCTACTGGGCGCCGGAAAAGGCGCATCTCTTCGCCGCCGACGGTCTGCGCCACGAGCACCTGACGCCCAGCGCCTTCGCCGCCGCTACACGCACCGTTGCCCGCCCGCCGACGGTGGGCTCGTTCCAGCACTGATTCGCCTCTCTCGCCATCCACCAGGAGTTCGTCATGTCCGCTCGCTTCCCCCTTGCCCTCACCGCGCTGGCCGCTGGCCTTCTAAGCGCCGCCCAGGCCAATGCCGAGGTCGATCTCACCATGTACTACCCGGTCTCCGTGGGTGGCGCGTTGACCGGCGTGATCGACGAGCTGGTCGAGGCGTTCGAAAGCGAGCACCCGGAGATCTCGGTGGACGCCATCTACGCCGGCAACTACGACGACACCCGGGTGCGCGCGATGTCCGCCATCGAGGCCGGCGATACGCCGGCGCTTTCGGTGATGTTCTCCATCGACCTGTTCGAGCTGATCGAGCAAGGCGCCATCGTCGCCTTCGACGACCTGGTCGAGACCGACGAGGAGCGCGCCTGGCTCGACGGCTTCTACCCCGGGCTGATGGAGAACGGCCGGCTCGACGGCAAGACCTACGGCATCCCGTTCCAGCGCTCGACCATCGTGCTTTACTGGAACAAGGACGCCTTTGAAGCCGCCGGGCTCGACCCGGACACCCCGCCTGAAAACTGGGACGAAATGGCCGAGATGGCCGCCACCCTGCGCGAGGCAAGCGGTAACCAGTGGGGCGTGATGGTGCCCTCCACCGGCTACCCCTACTGGATGTTTCAGGCCTTCGCTTACCAGAACGGCCATCGGCTGATGAACGAGGCCGGCACCGAGGTCTATTTCGACGACCCGGCGGCGGTGGAGGCGCTGGAGTACTGGGTGACGCTTGCGGAGTCCGGCGTCATGCCGAGCGGCACCATCGAGTGGGGGACGCTTCGCCAGAACTTCCTCGAGCAGTCCACGGCGATGATGTGGCACACCACCGGCAACCTGAGTGCGGTGAAGAGCGACGCCGATTTCGACTTCGGCGTGGCGATGCTGCCGGCCAAGACCCAGCGCGGCAGCCCCACCGGCGGCGGCAACTTCTACATCTTTGCCGACACCTCTGAGGAGGAGCAGCGCGCCGCGATGACCTTCATCCGCTGGATGACCGCCCCGGAGCGCGCCGCGGACTGGTCGATCGAAACCGGCTACATGGGCGTGAGCCCCGCCGCCTACGAGACCGAGGCACTTCAGGCCTACGTGGAAGAGTTCCCGCCGGCGGCGGTGGCCCGCGACCAGCTCGAGTTCGGTACCGCCGAGCTTGCCACCTATGAAGGCGGGCGCATTCGCCGCACGCTCGATAACGCCGTGCAGGCCGCGCTCACCGGCCAGATGACGCCAGAGGAGGCGCTGACCCAGGCGCAGGCCGAGGCCGACCGTATCCTGCGCCGCTACGCCCGCTAGGCCCATCCGGGCGCCGGGCCTGCCCTGGCGCCCACTCTTTTACGAGTCCTCGCCATGACGCTGACCGCCCACCGCAAGCTCCAGCTCTATGGAGCGCTTCTGCTGCTGCCGGCAGCGGCGCTTTTGGGCCTCTTCGCCTACCTGCCCACCGTCACCACGGTGCTTCAGAGCCTTTATCTGCCCGGCTTTCGCGGCGCGCCGCCGGAGTTCGTCGGGCTCGAAAACTATCAGTACCTGTTCGAGGATCCGAAATTCTGGCAGGTGGCGCGCAACAACCTGCTCTACGCGCTGGGCACCATTCCGCTCTCCATCGCACTCGCCCTTGGCATGGCGCTGCTGGTCAACGGCAGGCTACCCGGGCGCGGGCTTGTGCGCATGGCCTACTTCACGCCAACGATTCTGCCGATGATCGCCGCGGCCAACATCTGGATGTTCTTTTACGCCCCGCAGATCGGGCTGTTCAACAAGCTGCTCGGCGCGCTCGGCTTTTCCGGCGTGAACTGGCTGGGCGACCCGAGCGTGGCGCTCTATTCGATCATCGTGATGTCGGTGTGGAAGGAGGCGGGGTTTTTCATGCTCTTCTATCTCGCCGCACTCCAGGCGATCCCGCCGGAGCTCAAGGAAGCGGCGGATCTCGAGGGTACGAGCCGCGCGCGCTTTTTCTGGCGGGTAACCTTTCCGCTTTTGATGCCCACGACCCTGTTCGTCTTGATCAACGCGCTGATCAACGCCGTGCGCGTGGTCGATCACCTGTTCATTCTCACCAAGGGTGGGCCGAACAACGCTACCAACCTGCTGCTCTACTACGTCTACGAAAACGCCTTCGCGTTTTTCGATCGCACCACGGCGGCCACCCTCACCGTGGTGATCCTGCTGGTGCTTGCGGCGGTGGCCACGCTCAAGTTCACGCTTCTCGACCGCCGGACCCACTACCAATGACGACGCCATGCCCATGAGCACGCTCGCCGCTACCCTTCCCCGCCGCCTGGCCCCAGTGCTTTCGCTCGAGACCCTGGCCGCCTGGCTTCTGGCCATCGTGTGGATCTTTCCGCTGCTCTACGCGGTGTGGGCGGCGTTTCACCCGCCGGCGTTCATGGTGCGCTTCGAGCTCTTCGCGCCCGTGACGCTTGAGAACTTCAAGACCGCCTGGGCCCAGGCGCCGTTCGCGCGCTACTACCTCAACACCTTCTTGCTGGTCACCGGCGTGGTGGCCGCACAGTTCGTGGTGTGCACGCTGGCGGCCTTCGCGTTTGCGCGCTTTCCCGTGCCCGGCAAGAACGCGCTGTTTCTGCTGGTGCTGATCCAGCTGTTCGTGTTTCCCGAGGTTCTGATCGTCGAGAACTACCGCATCGCCAGCGGCCTTGGCTTGATCGACACCATCGCCGGCATGGGGCTGCCTTACGTGGCCAGCGCCTTCGGCATCTTTTTGCTGCGCCAGACCTTCAAGACCATCCCCCGGGAGCTCGAGGACGCCGCGCGAATCGAAGGCTGCGGCTGGCTCGCCGTGCTGTGGAAAGTCTACGTGCCGCTCGCCAAGCCGACGTACCTGGCCTATGCGCTGGTGTCGATCAGCCACCACTGGAACAACTTCCTGTGGCCGCTGGTGGTGACCAACTCGGTGGAGAGCCGCCCGCTGACCGTGGGGCTCGGCGTCTTTTCCGCGCCAGAAACCGGGGTCAACTGGGCCACGGTGAGCGCGGCCACGCTCTTGAGTATCGCGCCGCTTCTGGTGGCGTTTCTGCTCTTCCAGCGCCAGTTCGTGCAGTCGTTTCTGCGCGCGGGCATCCGATAGCGCGCGCTTTCGTGCGACAATCCTCGCAATGCCAACCAGCGAGGAGAGAGCGAGGATGCACGGCGAACCCCACCCGGCGCTGTCGGTGCTGCAGGAAGTCTTCGGCTTCGATCAATTTCGCGGCCCGCAGCAGGCGATCATCGAGCACGTAAGCGCCGGCGGCGACGCGCTGGTCCTGATGCCCACCGGCGGCGGTAAGTCGCTGTGCTACCAGATCCCGGCGCTGCTGCGCGCGGGTACGGCGATCGTGGTCTCACCCTTGATCGCGCTGATGCAGGACCAAGTGGCCGCACTGGTGCAAAACGGCGTGCGCGCGGCGTATCTCAATTCGAGCCTCGACTTTCAGGACGCGATGGCGGTGGAGAACCAGCTTCGCGCCGGTGAGCTGGATCTTCTCTACGTCGCCCCGGAGCGGCTGGCCACGCCGCGCATGCAGGCGCTGCTGGATCAGGTGCCGATTGCACTCTTTGCCATCGACGAGGCCCACTGCGTCTCCCAGTGGGGCCACGACTTTCGCCCGGAGTACCGCCAGCTCTCCCAGCTTCACGAGCGCTTTCCAAACGTGCCGCGTATCGCGCTCACCGCCACCGCCGACGTGCCGACCCGCGGCGACATCATCGAGCACCTGCAACTTCAAGACGCCGCGCTCTACAACAACGGCTTCGACCGGCCCAACATCCGCTACCACATCGCCGAAAATCAGGGCAACACGCGGGAGGCGCTCTTGCGCTTCATCCGCGAGAACCACGACGGTGAGGCGGGCATCGTCTACTGCCTTTCGCGCCGGAAGGTGGAGGAGACCGCCGCCTGGCTCGAGCGTCAAGGCTTGACCGCCCTTCCCTACCACGCGGGGCTGCCGCCGGAGCAGCGCCAGCACCACCAGAGCCGCTTTCTGCGCGAGGACGGCGTGATCGTGGTGGCGACCATCGCGTTTGGCATGGGCATCGACAAGCCGGACGTGCGCTTCGTGGCGCACCTGAACCTGCCCAAGAGCATCGAGGCGTATTATCAGGAAACCGGCCGCGCCGGGCGCGACGGCCTGCCCGCGGATGCCTGGATGGCCTACGGGCTTCAGGACGTGATCACCCTGCGCCAGATGCAGCAGGACTCGAGCGCCGGCGATCAGCAAAAGCGCATCGAGCAGCAGAAGCTCGACGCCATGCTGGGGCTTTGCGAAATCATCAGCTGCCGCCGCCAGGCGCTGCTGCACTACTTTGGCGACCATCTGGATGCGCCCTGCGGCAACTGCGACAACTGCCTGACCCCGCCAGAGACCTGGGACGCCACCGTCGCCGCGCAGAAGGCGCTGTCGTGTGTCTTTCGCACCGAGCAGCGCTTCGGCGTGACCTATCTGGTCGACGTGCTGCTGGGCAAGTCGAACGAGCGCATCGTGCGCTTCGGCCACGACCGGGTGAGCACCTTCGGTATCGGAGGCGAGCTCTCCGCCAACGAGTGGAAGGCGCTCTACCGCCAGCTGATCGCAAGCGGTTTTCTCAGCGTGGACATGGAGGGCCACGGCGGCATTCACCTGACCAACAAGGCCAAGCCCGTGCTGCGCGGCGAAGAAGCGCTGACCCTGCGCAAGCCGGTCAAGCCCGCCGTCCGCCGCCGCGGCCGGGGCGCCTCCGCCGCCCAGGGCCACGGCCCGCTGTGGGAGGCGCTTCGCGCCCACCGCAAGGCGCTTGCCGACGAGCAGGGCGTGCCGGCCTACGTGATCTTCAACGACGCCACCCTCAACGAGCTCGTCGAGCGCCGCCCGGAGAGCCTGGACGCACTTGGCGGCGTCACCGGCATCGGCGCGCGCAAGCTCGAGGATTACGGCGAGGGAATACTGGAAGTGATCGCGGCACACAGGGGCAGCGCCCAACCCGCCAGCGTCGGCGACAGCGCCCGGGAGTCCGCCGAAATGAGAAGAGAGGGCCTGAGCGTCGAGGACATTGCGAACCGGCGCGGCTTCACCGTCAACACCATCTACCGCCACCTGGCGGAGGCGATCGAAGGCGGGGCGCTCAATCTCGATGAGGTGATCACCCTGGAACCCGCCGCGCTAGAGCGCATTCAGAGCGCGATCCGTGAACACGCGGCGGGCGGCATGCGGGCGGTGTTCGACGCCCTCGACGGCCAGGTCGACTATAACGTGCTGGCCTGCGTGCGCGCGGCGATGAACGCCCCGGCCTGAGGCGGGGCTAGCGCTCGCGGCAGTGCTCGCCGCGGGCGATGGCACTCTGATCGAACACGCCGGTATCGAGCACCCAGCCGGTCACGAGTGCCGCCGGGGTGACGTCGAAGGCCGGGTTCCACACTGGGGCCTCGGCAGGCGCCCAGCTCACCTCGCCGAAGGCGCCGGCCACGCCGCGCACTTCCGCGCCGTCGCGCTGCTCGATGGGAATCTCGGCGCCGGTGGCGCAGGCCGCGTCCACCGTGGTGTAAGGGGCGACGACGTAGAACGGCACTCGGTGATAGTGCGCCAGCACCGCGAGCATGTAGGTGCCCACCTTGTTGGCGAAGTCGCCGTTGGCGCAGATACGATCGGCGCCGACCATGACTCTGTCGACCTTGCCCGCCGCCATCAGGCTCGCCGCCGAGCTGTCGCAGATGAGCTGGTAGTCGATGCCGAGGTCTTCCATCTCCCAGGCGGTCAGGCGCCCGCCCTGCAGAAGCGGCCGGGTCTCATTGACGTAGACGTGAAGCCCGAGACCACGCGCCCTGGCCACGGCAAAAGCGCCGATCGCCGTACCCACGCCCGCCGTGGCGAGTGCCCCGGTATTGCAGTGGGTGAGCACCCGGTCGCCGTCGCGCAACAGGTCCGCGCCGCGCTCGGCCATCGCCTGACAAAGCGCGCGGTCCTCCGCGAACAGCGCCGCCGCGCGGGCCCAGAGCGCGTCGATGCCTTCAGCGAAGCACGCCTCCATGGCGTCCAGGCAGTACATCAGGTTCACCGCCGTGGGGCGCGTGGCGCGAAGATTATCGCTCACGCCCTGCCAGTTGCCCTCGGGGTGGCGGGCGGCGTAGTGGGCCAGCACGAAGGCCGCGCTCAGCCCGATCAGCGGCGCGCCGCGAATCGCCAGCCGCTTGACCGCCGCCTGCCAGGCCTCCGGCGAGTCGCAGCGCAGCCACTGCTCCGCCTGGGGCAGGCACGTCTGGTCGAGGTACTCGAGAAAATCGGCGTGGACACGCAGGCTGCGTGACTGAAGGTATGGCATCGAAGACTCCCAGGGGCGGCGCGGCTTATCACGCGCGGAGCATATCATATAGAATGAAGCGCTTTGGACAGCGACCGGTACCGCGCATGACCTTACAAGACGACCTGCTGGCCGCGATCGGCTGGGCTGCCGGCCGCGGCTGGACCCCGGCCACCGGCGGCAACTTCTCCGTTCGCACCGAGCGCGGCTATCTCGTCACCGCCTCCGGTGTCGACAAGACCCGCGTGGGCGCCGATGACCTGCTCACCTGCGACACGCACGGCCGCGTGCTCGAAGGCGCGGGCAAGCCGAGCGCCGAAAGCGAGCTTCACGCCGCGCTCTACCGGCTCGACTCGGCCATTGGCTGCGTGCTGCACGTGCACACCGTGGCGAGCACCGTGCTCTCGCGCCGCTTCCCGCAGGGCATCATGCTCGAAGGCTTCGAGATGCAGAAGGCGCTGTCGGGCAACACGACCCACGCCGCCGCGATCACACTGCCGGTGGTGCCCAACTCCCAGGACATGGCCGAGCTTTCGCGCCATGTAGAAGCCGGCTGGCCGATGCCCTGGGGTTTTCTGGTCGAAGGCCACGGCATCTACGCGGTCGGGGCGTCCATCGCCGAGTGTCGCCGCCATCTGGAGGCCATCGAATTCCTGCTTGCCTGCGTTCTGGAAGAGAGCCGCTACTCATGAGTGATTCCACTATCCGCGCCGTGGTCATGGACGTCGAGGGCACCACCACCGACATCCGTTTCGTCCACGACGTGCTGTTCCCCTACGCCCACGACCAGTTGCCCGAGTTCGTGCACACCCACAGCGCCCAGCCCGAGGTCGCCGAGCAGATCGACGCCGTGCGCCGCGAGCTTGGCGACCCGGAAGCATCCGTCGACAAGGTGATCGAGACGCTGCTCTACTGGATCGAGACCGACCAGAAGGTCACCGCGCTGAAAGCGCTGCAGGGCATGATCTGGGCCGACGGCTACCAGCGCGGCGCCTTCAAGGGCCATCTGTATGACGATGTGGCCCCGCGCCTTCGCCAATGGAAAGACCAGGGCCTGGCGCTCTACGTTTACTCCTCCGGCTCGGTGCAGGCGCAGAAGCTCTTGTTCGGCCACAGCGAGGCCGGTGATCTTACGGCGCTGTTCGACGGCCACTTCGACACCCACATCGGCCACAAGCGCGAAGCGCAGGCCTACCGGCGCATCGCGGAAGAACTCGCTCTCACCCCGGCGTCGATCCTGTTTCTATCGGACGTGGTCGAGGAACTCGACGCCGCCGCGCTTGCCGGCTTCGAGACGCTGCAGCTGGTGCGCGAAGGCACGAAGGCGGGCACCGAGCACGGCGTCGTGGCAAGCTTCGACGACATCCCCCTATAACCCACAACGTCAGATCGACAGGAGTGCTGCATGTCTCAACTCAAGGTGTTTGCCGACCAGAACCCCGAGACCGCGCTGCTCGACACCCGGGAAGGCGCGCAGATCAAGGCCGAGCTCGACCGCGTCGGCGTGCTGTTCGAGCGCTGGGAAACCCCCGGCGAGATTGCCGATGACGCCACCCAGGAGGAGATTCTGGCGCTGTATGACGCGGACATCGAGCGCCTGAAGGCCGAGGGCGGCTACCAGACGGTGGACGTGCTCCACATGGTGGCCACGCACCCGGAGAAGGACGCGATGCGCCAGAAGTTCCTGAACGAGCATCGCCATCACGAGAACGAAGTGCGCTTTTTCGTCAAGGGCCAGGGGCTTTTCTGCCTGCACATCGACGACCAGGTGTACCAGGTGCTCTGCACCCAGGGCGATCTGATCAGCGTACCCGCCAACACCCCGCACTGGTTCGACATGGGTCCCGCCCCCGAATTCACCGCGCTGCGCTTCTTCGACAACGTCGAAGGCTGGGTACCGCACTGGACCGAGAGCGACATCGCCGGACGCTTCGATCGGCTCGATCAGCTCTGAGAGAGCGCTGACGCAAGATGGCCAAGGCGATGCTCGTCGGTACCGATGGCTGTCTGCCTTGATGGCCATGCCGGCACCGCTGTCGCGGTGCTTCGCGGGTGCGCTGCGCTTACGCCGCGCTACGGGTGCCGGTTAGCGAGTCGGAGCATTACCGATTGTGGGCGCGGGCCAGCGCCAGCAGCGCCTGCGTCTCGCGATAGGCGCGGGCGTTGACTACCAGCTCCTCCCCCATCTTCAAGTTGCGCGCTTCGAGCTCGGCGCGAAGAGCGGTGTCCTCGATCTCCTCGAAGTCGGCGTTGTGGGCAAGCGACAGCACCCGGCGGTGCATCTCGATGCCACAAAACGCCAGCGCGTCCTCGCGAATCTCGTCGAGTAGCGCCTCGCAGGCGGGCGCGCTGTCGTGGCCCTGCTCCTCGAACAGCGCCCGGGGGTAGAGGATGCCGCGGCGCTCGGTGTGCCACAGGTGGCGAAACTCCGTCTCGAAGTGCTCCAGGCACTCATCGATCACCTCGAGAATCCACGCCTGGTAGGCCTCGAGCTCCGAGGCGCTGCGGTGGGCGGGCTGGCTGAAGTAGGCCATCAGGAAGTTCGCCACCGCCATGCCGAGATCGAAGGCCATCGGGCCGTACTGGGAGAACTCCGGGTCGATCACGCGAACGCTATCGTCGGTGGCCATGATCGAGCCGGAGTGCAGGTCGCCGTGGAGCATGGTTTCGGCGTTGGCGGTGAACTTCAAGAGCATCCGCTGGGCCTTCGCCTTGAGCAGGGCGTTGGCGCGAAGCGCCGCCACGGTCTCGGCAAGCTCTGGCGTGTGGTGGTTCATCTCGGCCTCGAAATAGGGGTCGGTGAACACCAGCGACTCGGTGATGGCGGGAATCGCCACGTTGCCGGAGAAGAGCCCGACGTCGGCCTTCTTC
>NZ_JAMZBC010000019.1 GCF_024158715.1 Halomonas sp. 707D7
ATTGATCACCCCGCCGGTGTCGCGCACCCGCTCGCTGCCCTCGGCCACCTTGACGCCGGAGTCCTCGATCAGCTTCTTGATCTCCTGGGCGGCGGCGGCGGAGCGGCTGGCGAGGTTGCGCACCTCGCTTGCCACCACGGCGAAGCCGCGGCCCTGTTCGCCGGCGCGCGCCGCCTCCACCGAGGCGTTGAGCGCCAGGATATTGGTCTGGAAGGCGATGGCATCGATGGTGTTGACGATGCTGCTCATCTGCGTCGCACTCTGGTGGATGGCCTCCATGGTGCTCACCACCGTGGTCATGGCGTCGCTGCCGCGCCGCGCGTGCTGGGCCGTGGTCGCGGCGAGCTCGCGGGCGTGGTCGGCGTGCTCGGCGTTCTGCTTCACCGTGGCGGTCAGTTCTTCCATGCTCGAGGCGGTCTCGGCAAGCGAGGCGGCCTGCTGCTCGGTGCGCGTGGAGAGCTCCTCGTTGACGCCGACGATGCGCTCCACCCCGTCGTTGACCTCATCCGCGCCCTGGTTGATGCCGCCGATGGTGCCCGCCAGCGCTTCGCGCATGCGGTTGATGTCGAACAGCAGACTGTGGCGATCCTTGGCCGCGAGCGTGGTGCTGCGGGTCAGGTCGCCATCGGCGATGTGGCTGACCACCGTGGCCGCGTAGCGCGGGTCACCGCCGAGCCGTTTGGCCACGTCGCGAATCACCCAGCCCATCAGCAGGGCTACGGGAATGCCCACCAGCAGCAGCGCGATCAGCGAGCGGATCAGGCTGTCGACGAAGGCGTCGTCGATGTCGTCGACGTAGACCCCGGCGCCGTAGGCCCAGCCCCAGTCCGCCAGGTAGGCGAAGTAGCTGATCTTGGGAAACTGCTCGTCGCCGGAGTCGATGCGCCGCGAGAAGTAGTCGACGAAGCCGCCCCCGCCTTGCGCCGTGTCGAGCAGCGCCTGGTACAGGTACATGCCGCTCGAGTCCTGGAAGGTGCTCATGTCGTCACCGGGCTCGCGGCGCGGGTGGGCGACGATCTCCAGTTGATCGTCGAAGGCGAAGATGTACTCGCCGTCGCCGAAGCGGGCATTGGCGATGCTCTCGATGGCGCGGGCCTGCGCTTCTTCGCGGGTCAGCTCGCCGCTGCGGGCACGGGCCTGAAGGCTTTCGAGCTGCTGGCCCAGGCTTTCGACGACGTACTGGAGGCTCGTGCGCCGCTCCTGTTCGATGGTTTGTCGGGTATCCCAGCTCAGCCAGCCCACCAGCAGCAGCATGGCCAGGCAGATTACGGCGAGAATGCCCCAGAGGCGTTGGTTCAGCGTCAGTCGCGTCATGATGTTCCTGAGTATCCGTAAGGACCGAAGATGCATCACATATCGGCAGGAAAGGGCGGGGCATGAGACTGAAACGGCTTAATTATTCGTAGCGTGCCAAGCGGCTGAAACCCGCGCCACACGCGGCGTTCGCCGCGATACGTCGCCCGGCGCGAGCAGCGCTATTGTGGCGCTTCGCCCCCCATCATCTCGACCAGCCGGTCGCGCCCGGGCAGACCCTCGATGCGATCCAGGCGCACGGTGCCGTTCTCGGTTTCGCGCTTGAACGCGCTGGTGGGGGTGGCATGAAGCCCGAGCTCGTCGAACAGCTGGTTGTTGGTGTAGACCTGCTCCTCGATCGCCACGCTCTGGGCGCTGGCGGTGATCGGTTCGCCTTCGCTGTGAGCGGCGAGCGCCTGGCCGGGGTCGTCCGCGGCGAGCAGGCTGGCGGCCAGTGCCGGGCTGTTCGGGGCGAGGATGCCGACCAGGATATGGCGAATCTGCACCTCGCCGGCCTCGACCCAGGGGCGCGTCTGGCGCCACAGCGCCTTGCAGTAGGTACAGTTCGGGTCGGTGAACATGTACACCGTGCGCGGGGCGTCGACGCTGCCATCCTGGACCCAGTGACTCTGCTCCAGGCTTTGCCAGGTCTGCGCCTCGAGCGGGGCGCGCACGTGAGTCTCGAGGGCCGCCTCGGAGAGATCCTCGCCTTGTGCATCGAACAGCGTGCCGATGATCGCGTGTTCGCCGTCCGGGGTGAGGTAGATCACCATCTCCTGGCCCGGCGCGCTGGCCCCGAAGCCGACGAGCCCGCCGGGGGCGTCGAAGCGCTCGTGAATCTCGAGGCCACGCTCGCGCAGGGCGTCGATGGGGGCGGGCAGCGGCGCGTCGGCGGCAAGGGCCGCGTTCAGGCCGGTGCTCGCAAGCGCGAGGGTCAGAAGCGATCTGGCAAGAGGCATGGCGTTTTCCGAGTGGCGGGAAGTCGAGCCCCAGTAGACCACAGCCCGGGCTAGCCTGCCTGCTCGTTGACCAGCCAGCGCGTCGCGTAGGGGGCAAGGGGCGCGTCGACAGGCCCCGCCGTGGGGCCCTCGAGCGTGCGCCAGCCGCCCTGGCCGAGCGCCTCGATAAGGGCCGGGCCGGCCTCGTCGAGCGGCACGGGCCGGTCGGTGACGTTGAAGAGTGCCAGCAGGCGGCGGCCGTCTTCGAGGGGGCCGCGCTCGATGGCCAGCAGGTTGTCCGGTGTGGTCAGCACATGCTGGGCGGCGCCGGGATGGAAGCAGGGCTCCGCGCGGCGCAGGGCGAGAAGCGCGCGCAGCGCGTGGAACACGTCGTGGGTCGGCGTCGAAGGGCTTGCCAGCAGCAGTTCGAGCTCGTCGCGCGGCCATTGGCGGCGGTTGATCGAGCGCAGCCGCCCGCTGCGCTCCACGCCCTCGACGTCGTTGAGCGAGCCAGTCAGCGTGTGGAGGTAGAGCGCGGGGATGCCCTGAAGGGAGAGCATGATCGCCTGGCTGCACAGAAACCGCGCGATCTGCCACGGGTCCGGCCCGCGGCGGGTGCCGCGCATCGCCTCGAACCAGGTGATGTTGATCTCGTAGGCGGTATCACTGCCATCGGGGTTGCTGCGCATGCTGACGAAGCCGCCGAAACGGTGCATCAGCTCGAGCAGCGCGTCGCGCTCGTGATCCGGCAAAAGCCCCTCCAGCGGGCGCACGCCGATGCCGTCGTGGCTGGCGGTGAAGTTGAGGTAGGTGCAGGTGTCGGGCAGCTCGGGAAGGCTCGCGAGCCACCCCTGGAGCGTTGCGGCCTCGCCCCGGGTGAGCGTATGCAGCAGCAGCGGCGGCAGGGCGAACTGGTACACCATGTGCGCTTCGTCGGCGGTGCGCACGGGGCCGGCGGCCTTCGGTGCCAGCCGCTCCAGGCCGAAATAGCTGATGTTCTCCGCGTGGGGCACGTTGGTCTCGGTGATCAACAGCGTGTTGGGCGCGACCTCGTCGACGATGGCGCGCAGAAGCCGCACCACGGCATGGGTTTCCGGCAGGTGGATGCAGGTCGTGCCCAGGCGCTTCCACACAAACGCCACCGCGTCGAGTCGCACGATGCTCACGCCTTGCAGCAGGTAGAACAGCAGTATGCCGACGAACTCCAGCAGCACGTCGGGGTTCTCGAAGTTCAAGTCGATCTGGTCGTCCGAGAAGGTCGCCCACAGGTGGCGGGTGCCCCGGCGGGTGGCGACCGGCACCAGCAGCGGGCTGCTGCGCGGGCGGGTCACCTGGGAGACGTCGGTGGCGGGGTCCACCTCGATGAAGAAGTCGCGCCCGGGCAGGCTTCCGGTCAGGTAGTCGACGAACCACAGCGACTCGCGCGAAACGTGGTTGAGGACCAGGTCGCCCATCAGGTCGAAATGGCGGGCGAGCTCGCGGATGTGCGACCAGTCGCCGAGCGCCGGGTTGACCTCGCGGTAGTGGATGACCGAAAAGCCGTCGTCGCTGCTCCAGGGAAAGAAAGGCAGCACGTGGACGCCGCTGATCACGCCGTCGAGGTGGCGGCGCAGGAAGTCGCCAAGCACCGTCAGCGGCGGGGTGTCGTCGGCGACGATGGAGTCACCGTAGCTGATCACCCACTGATCCTTCTCGCTCCAAAGTGGTGCGTTGCGCTCGCCGTCCGTCACCCGGCGAGCCTTTGTCACCGGAGTGCCGTCCTGGCTCTCGCCGCGCGCGCGAGCCTCGCGAAAGTACGCCACGTGCTGGCCGATACGCCGCGCCACCTCATCGGCGCGCTCGCCGTACAGGTGAACGAGGTAGCGATGGAGCGTCTGTTCGAAGTGGGTCATGGGCGCCTCCTGCGAGGTGTTTCAAGGGCAAGGTAACAAACGCTGCAGCTTGTGTGCCAAATCGTTACAATGCTAGGTTAAGGCCGCGTTAAATAAAAAGGGTGGGCCCGTGGCGCCCTTTTTGATAACGCGATCCGACGCCCCACGTTACTATCACTGCTCTCATCATAGGTTGACGGCCATGCATTGCCCTTTTTGTGGTGCCAACGATACTCGGGTGACCGATTCGCGCCTGGTGGCCGATGGCGATCAGGTACGTCGGCGCCGGCAGTGCGCCAGTTGCCAGGAGCGTTTCACCACCTATGAAACCGCCGAGCTCATCATGCCGCGCGTGGTGAAGTCCGATGGCTCCCGGGAAACCTTCGACGAGCGCAAGCTGCGCGCCGGCATGCTGCGCGCGCTCGAGAAACGCCCGGTCAGCGCCGAGGCGATCGAGGCCTCCGTCGAGCGCATTCGCCAGTCGCTGCGCGCCCAGGGCGAGCGCGAGGTGAACGCTCGCGATATCGGCGAGGCGGTGATGAAGGCGCTCAGCGGGCTCGACCAGGTCGCCTACATCCGCTTCGCCTCGGTCTACCGCAAGTTCCAGGATCTCGACGAATTCCGCGCCGAGATCGACCGGCTGGCGCAGACCCCGAAAGGCGAGAAGAGCTGATGCAAGACCTGACCACGCATGATAGCGCCTACATGGCCCGCGCCATTGCGCTTGCGCGCAAGGGGCTCTACACCACCGATCCCAACCCCCGGGTGGGCTGCGTGATCGTGGCTGACGAGGGAGCCTGCGCCCGTATCGTCGGCGAAGGTTTCCATGTGCGGGCCGGCGAAGCCCACGCCGAGATCCACGCCCTGAACGCTGCAGGCGCGCACGCGCGCGGCGCTACCGCCTACGTGACCCTCGAGCCCTGCTCGCATACCGGGCGCACCGGCCCCTGCGCCGTGGCGCTGGTCGAGGCCGGCGTTGCCCGCGTGGTGGTGGCGATGGTCGATCCCAACCCCCAGGTGAGCGGGCGTGGCATCGCGCTGCTCGAGCAGGCCGGCATCCGCGTGGAGGTGGGGCTGCTCGAAGACGAGGCGCGGGCGCTCAACCCCGGGTTCGTCTCGCGCATGAGCCGGGGCCTGCCTTTCGTGCGGCTCAAGATGGCCATGAGCCTGGATGGGCGCACCGCCATGGGCTCGGGGCAGTCGCAGTGGATCACCGGGCCCGAGGCGCGCCGCCAGGTGCAGCGCCTGCGCGCCCGGTCGAGCGCGATCCTGTGCGGGGTGGAGTCGGTGATCATGGACGACTCGCGCCTGACCCTGCGCCCGGAGCAGCTCGGGCTCCCCGACGGCGAGGCCATCGCTCGCCGCCAGCCGCTTCGCGTGATCATGGATTCCACCCTGCGCCTGCCGCTGGCCGCCGCGTGCCTGCGCGAGCCGGGCCAGACGCTGGTGATCACCACCGACGCGCACAGCGAAGAGAAACGCCGCAAGCTCGAGGCGGCCGGTGCGCACATCCACGTGATGCCCGCCTACCGGGCTGGGCGGGTGTCGCTGGCCGACATGCTGCGCTTTCTGGCAAGCAACCATCAGGTCAACGAGGTGCTGGTGGAAACCGGTGCCACGCTCGCCGGTGCCCTGCTCGATGCCGGGCTGGTCGACGAGCTGCAGCTTTTTGTCGCGCCCACGCTCATGGGCGGCGAGGCGCGGCCGCTGTTCGCCCTGCCGGGGCTGACCGAGATGGCGGATCAGAAGCGCCTGGACATACAGGACGTGCGCGCCGTGGGCCGCGACTGGCGCATCATCGCAACACCCGTCGAGCGCGCCGCTCAGGCGCCGGGCACGTAAAATCTGGCGCGCGCGGGGCAGTCAAGGTACCCTGACGCGCTGAATCGCATACGCGCCGAATCGCATGAGGGTCGCGCGGTTACTGTTTGGGAGATTCCATGGTGAACACCTCGTCCGAGGGGCTGTCCCCGATTACAGAGCTCGTGGAGGATATCCGCCAGGGCAAGATGGTGATCCTCATGGACGATGAGGATCGCGAGAACGAAGGCGATATCATCATGGCCGCCGAGAAGGTGCGCCCGGAGCACATCAACTTCATGGCGCGCCACGCCTGCGGGCTGATCTGCCTGCCCATGACCCGCGAGCGCTGCGAGCGGCTCGAACTGCCGCTGATGGTGGGCAACAACGGTTCCGGCTTCGGTACCAAGTTCACGCTCTCCATCGAGGCACGCGACGGGGTGACCACCGGCATTTCCGCCGCCGACCGCGCACGCACGGTCCAGGCCGCGGTGGCCCCGGGGGCGCGTGCCGGCGACATCGTCCAGCCCGGCCACATCTTTCCGCTGATGGCCGAGCCCGGCGGCGTGCTGCGCCGCGCCGGCCACACCGAGGCGGCCTGTGATCTGGCGGCGCTGGCCGGATGCGATCCGAGCGGCGTGATCTGCGAGATCATGAACGACGACGGCACCATGGCCAGGCGCCCGGAGCTCGAGGCCTTCGCCCGCAAGCACGATATCAAGATGGGCACCATCGCCGATCTGATCCACTACCGCATGGTCAACGAGCAAACCGTCGAACTGGTCGAGGCGACGCCGGTCGCGACCACCCAGGGCGAGCTCATGCTGCACGTGTTTCGCGATCGTATCCAGGGCGCTCACCATCTGGCTCTGGTCAAGGGGCGCCCGTCGCCAGAAGAGGTGACCACGGTGCGCGTGCACCTGGCCGACACCCTGCGCGACGTGCTCGGGCTCAAGCAGGCCGCTTCCGGCCGCTGGCCCGCCCAGCAGGCGCTCGAGGAGATCGCAGCCGCCCCCGCCGGGGTGCTGGTGCTGATCGACGAGGGTCACCCGAACGTCGATCTCAAGGAGCAGCTCGACGTGTTCCTGGGCCGCGTGCAGCCGCCGCGCACCAGCGACTCCGATGGTGCCGGCAACTACCTGACCATCGGCACCGGTTCGCAGATCCTGCGCTATCTGGGCGTGGGCAAGATGCGTCTTCTGAGCTCGCCCTGGAAGTTCTCGGCGCTCTCGGGGTTCGATCTCGAAGTGGTCGAGCGGCTCGGCCCCGACGACAACGCTCCCCGGTAGAGCGCCGCCAGGGGCCCGCCCCGGCGCGCACGAGCGAATGTTACGAGCAGGTTTCAAGAGCAGATTTAACGAGTAGGAAGAGAAGAGATGCAATCGCTTTCCCAAGTTGAAGGTACCTTCGTCGACGTCGACGGCCGCTACGTGATCGTGGTCGGTCGCTTCAATCACCACGTGGTCGACAGCCTCGTGGAAGGCGCGGTGGACAGCCTGACGCGCCACGGCGTTGATGCCGACAACATCCATATCGTCCACGTGCCCGGCGCCTGGGAGCTTCCGCTGGCGGTCAAGCGCGTGCTCACGACCCTGAAGCCGGACGCGGTCATCGCCCTCGGCGCGGTCATCCGCGGCGGCACGCCGCACTTCGAATACGTGGCCGGTGGCTGCAACACCGCCATCAACCACCTGCAGCTCGAGTTCGACACCCCCGTGGCCAACGGCGTGCTGACCGTCGAGTCCATCGAGCAGGCGATCGAGCGCGCCGGCACCAAGGCGGGCAACAAAGGCACCGAAGCCGCCATGGCGGCGATGGAGATGGTCTCGCTGCTGCGCGCCCTGCCGCTGGGAGAACCGTCATGAGCGAGCGTCAGGCGCGCAAGCCGAGCGCGGCCCAGCAGGGGCGCCGCGCCGCCCGCGAGCTGACCGTCCAGGCGCTCTACCAGTGGCACATGACCGGCAAGTCCGCCTCGACCGTCGAGGCGGAGTTTCGCAGCCAGCTTGCCGACGACGATCTCGAGGATCACGAGAACTGGGTCAAGGTGATGCAGATCGCCGACAAGGCGCTGTTTCACACGCTGCTGCACGAAACCGTGCGCCACAAGGCGGAGCTCGACCGCGAGATCGCACCGCTGCTGGATCGCCGCCTGGAGGATCTCGACGCCATCGAGCTCGCCATCCTGCGCCTTGGTGCCTATGAGCTCGCCAAGCGCCTGGAAGTCCCCTACCGGGTGGCGATCAACGAAGGCGTGGAGCTTGCCAAGTCCTTCGGTGCCACCGACGGCCACAAGTACGTCAACGGCATCCTCGACAAGCTCGCCATTCGCCTGCGCAGTGCCGAGGTCAGCGCGCGCCGTCAGTAGGGCGCCGCTGTCTTGCGTTGAGAAGCCCTCGTGCTCGGCGAATTCGATCTCATTGAACGGTTTCTGAAGCCCGCCCGGGTGGGCGCCGCGCACAGCGGCGTGGCACTCGGCGCGGGTGACGACGCCACCGTGCTCATCCCCGAACCGGGCCACCAGCTGGTGGTCAGCGTCGATACGTCCTTGGTCGATGTCCACTTCCCCTTCGATGCGCCCGCCGAGGCGATCGGCCACCGGGCGCTGGCCGTGGCGCTGAGCGACCTGGCCGCCATGGGTGCGCGCTCGCGCTGGTGCCTGATGGCGCTCAGCCAGCGTTCGGACGCCTTCGCCGACGAACCCGCCGCCACCACCTGGTACGCGGGTTTTGCCCGCGGCTTTCACGCGCTGTGCGAGACGTCCGATACGGTGCTGGTCGGCGGTGACGTCACCGCCGGCGCGCTCGGCATCAGCGTCACCGTGATGGGCGAGACGCCCAGCGGCCGAGCGCTGACCCGGGCCGGCGCTCGGCCCGGTGATGTCATCGCCGTGACCGGGGCGCTGGGCGGCGGTGCCGGCGGGCTTTCGCTATGGCAACGCGGCGAGCGGGACATGACGCATCCGCTCGTCAAACGTTATCTGCTGCCGACGCCGCGACTCGAGGCGGGCCTGCGCCTGCGCGGGCTCGCCAGCGCGGCGATCGACGTCTCCGACGGGCTGTTGGCCGATCTTGGCCACCTGCGCCGGGCCTCCGGCGTCGGCGCCGAGCTCGATCAGGCGGCGCTGCCGCCGGCCTGCGGGCTCCTCGAGGCGCTCGGCGAGCGCGAGGCGCTGGCGGCGATGCTTGGCGGCGGCGACGACTACGAGCTGCTGGTCACGCTGCCACCCAATAACGTCGCCAAGGCTCGGCAAGCGCTCGCCGAGTGCGGCGTGGCGCTCACCGTGATCGGGCAATGCAGCGAACGGCCCGGCGTGCGCGGCGTCGAGGCCGCGCGCCAGGGGTGGCAGCACTTTCAAGGGGGGAGGCCATGAACCAGGCACCCGGTAGCGTCTGGCGACGCCCTACCCATTTCTTCGCCTTCGGCCTGGGCAGCGGCATGGTGCCCTGGGCGCCGGGCACCTTCGGCACGCTGGCCGCGATTCCGTTTTTCTGGCTGATGGCGGATCTGCCGCTAGGCTGGTACATGAGCCTGGTGTTCGTCGCCTTCGTGGTCGGCGTGTGGCTGTGCGACAAGACTTCCCACGATCTCGGCGTGCACGACCACTCCGGCATCGTCTGGGACGAGTTCGTCGGCTACTGGATCACCATGGCCGCCGTACCGTTCTCCTGGGAGGCGGCGCTTTGGGGGTTCGTGGTGTTTCGTATCTTCGACGTCTTCAAGCCCTGGCCGATCCGCTGGGCCGACCGCCGCGTGGCGGGGGGCTTCGGCATCATGATCGACGACGTCATGGCGGGCATCTACGCCTGGAGCACCATGCACCTGTGGTTCTGGCTACACTGAAGGCCAACGCTTTCGCCGATGCGGCGTGAGCCCGGCCTGTCCGGGTCGGAAATTGTACGACCAGCGGCGTCATTCATGGAGCTGTCCGAGGAGATGGCATGCGCAAGGAACGTCTCATCGTCCCGATCATCGTGACCCTGACCGTGATCTGGGCCGTGGCGCAGCTGATTTCGAGCGTGCTGTTCGAGCGCAGCCTGAACCAGGCGCTGGAGGATCTCGAGGCCCGCGGCGAGTGGCGCGTCAGCCGAACCGAGAGCCGTCAGGGCTGGTTGACCTCCCGAGGGCGGCTTTCGCTGTCGCCGCTGCTCGGTCGCCCCTGGCGGCTCGAGCTGACCTACGATGCCCGCCATGGCCTCTTGACCACCGACGTTCAGGGCACCGTCGTGCCGCGCCTGGACAGCGCCTTGCAAAAGGCGGTCGGCGAGGTATCGGCGCTGTCGCTGCCGCGCTGGGAAGGGCGCTACCATACGCTTTCCGGCAAGAGCGAGCTGCGCCTGGCGCTGGCGCCGTTCATCATCCAGCAAAACGGCCGCGAGCTCGACGTGCGCGGCGCCCGACTGCGCCTCGAGGGGGTCTTCGGTGACTGGCGCCTGCGCGCGCGCTTCGACCAGCTCACCCTGAGCGACGGCCAGGCCTACCTCACCCTGGGGCCGACGACGCTCGAAAGCCGCTATACCTACATCGAGGATGCCTATCACTTCGCCCAGCGCGACCACCTGCATGTCGAGTCCGCGACGCTGTTCTATCCCGCCTTCGAGGTCCAGGTCGAACCCATCGACCTCAACAGCGACATGGTGCTCGACGAAAGCGAGCTGCGACTGAAGGGCCGCCTGGCACTCGGTGACGTGCGCGTACCCAGCGAAGCGCCGGAGACGGCGCTGGTCAGCGGCGTGATCGAAGCCGAGCTTTCGCGGCTCAACGCCGATGCGGTGCGCAACATCATTGCCCGGCTGCGTCAGGAAGCGGCCTGGGGCGATCGCAGCCTGCCGATGGCCGAAGGCCTGCTGGCCCGCATGGAGCCCGATATCCAGGCGCTTCTGAGCGATTCGCCGCGCCTCGACGTGACCGACATCGAGCTCGAAAGCCCGCTGCTGGGAATCACCGTCAAGGCCGACGGCGCGCTGTTCTTCGATGGTCGCAAGCCCGAGGCACTCAGCGTGGTGAACCTTCAGGCGCCTCTCGAGCGCGGGCGCTGGAAGGACCGCATCGACGGCGATTTCGTCTGGTACGACGCACCGACCGTGGCCGCGCTGTGGCTGGGTCTTCCGCTGGGCACCCGGGAGCTGCAGTTCGACGTCATCCGCGGCGTCTGGCGGGTGAACGGACGCCCCATGCCGGAGCTCTGGCCGCAATAGGCGCATGCCAGGGTTGAAGTTTCGCCGTACAGCCCACATTCCTTAGGCAACGCTGGGCGGCACTGGCCGCCGGTATCCGTCAATGGAGGGCGCATGAGCGACCAGGATTTCGAGCACGACAACGAACACTCCGTATGGCTTGACGACGACGCCGAGACCCACGATCACGGTGGCGAAGGCGAGCACCACTCCGACGGCGAGCAGGCGCACTCGCTGGTGCCGGCAAGCGACATGCTCCCTGAGCGCATCTACCTGCTCCCCATTCACAATCGCCCGTTCTTCCCGGCGCAGGTGCAGCCCCTGGTAATCAACAAGGAGCGCTGGGAGGAGACCATTCGCCGGGTGGGCAACACGCCGCACCATACGCTGGGCGTGGCTTTCGTCGGCGAGCAGGGCGTGAGCGAGCTCGACGAGGAGGGCTTTCCCGCCATCGGCACCGCCGTGAAGGTACACAAGCTCAAGAGCGAAGACCAGCAGATCCAGTTCATCGCCCAGGGGCTTCGTCGCTTCAAGATCCAGCGCTGGCTCTCCCGCAAACCGCCGTACCTGGTGGAAGTGACCTATCCCAAGGAGCCGGTGGACGCGGAGAACGAGGAGACCCGCGCCTACGCCATGGCGATCATCAACGGCATCAAGGAGCTGCTGCCGATCAACCCGCTCTACGGCGAAGAGCTCAAGCAGTATCTCAACCGCTTCAGTCCCAATCAGCCGGGCCCGTTGACCGACTTCGCCGCGGCGATCACTTCCGCCAAGGGCCCGGAGCTTCAGGACGTGCTGGCCACGCTCCCGGTGGCGGATCGCATGCACAAGGTGCTGCCGCTGCTGCGCAAGGAGATCGACGTCGCCAAGCTGCAAAGCGAGATCAGCGAGCAGGTCAACGCCCAGATGCAGGAGCGCCAGCGCGAGTTCTTCCTGCGCGAGCAGCTGAAGGTCATCCAGCGCGAGCTCGGCATTTCCAAGGGCGACCGGGAGAACGACGTCGACACCTTCCGCGAGCGCCTGAAAGCCCTGAAAGTGCCCGACCGGGTGCAGACGCGCATCGACGAGGAGCTTGGAAAGCTCAGCGTACTCGAGACCGGCTCGCCTGAGTACGGCACCACGCGCAACTACCTCGACTGGCTCACCTCGCTCCCCTGGGGGGTGACCAGCGAGGACAAGCTCGACCTGAACCACGCCCGCCAGGTGCTGGATCGCGACCACGACGGGTTGGGGGATGTGAAGGAGCGCATCGTCGAGTTTCTCGCCGAAGGCACCTTCAAGGGCGACGTCGGCGGCTCGATCGTGCTGCTGGTCGGCCCGCCCGGGGTGGGCAAGACCTCGGTGGGGCGCTCGATCGCCGAGGCCCTGGGGCGCAAGTTCTACCGCTTCTCGGTGGGCGGCATGCGCGACGAAGCCGAAATCAAGGGCCACCGGCGTACCTACATCGGCGCCATGCCCGGCAAGCTCGTCCAGGCCTTCAAGGAGGTCGAGGTCGAGAACCCGGTGATCATGCTCGACGAGATCGACAAGCTCGGTCAGTCTTTCCAGGGCGATCCGGCCTCGGCGCTTCTCGAGGTGCTCGACCCGGAACAGAACGTCGACTTCCTCGATCACTACCTCGACGTGCGCATGGATCTTTCCAAGGTGCTGTTCGTGTGCACTGCCAATACCCTGGACTCGATTCCCGGGCCGCTGCTCGACCGCATGGAGCAGATCCGTCTTTCCGGCTACATCGCCGAAGAGAAGATGCAGATCGCCAAGCACCACCTGTGGCCGAAGCTCTTGAAGCGCAACAAGCTGCCGAGAAAGCGCATCAACCTGACCGATGCCGCGCTCAGGCAGGTGATCGAGGGCTACGCCCGGGAAGCCGGGGTGCGTCAGCTCGAGAAACAGCTTCACCGCATCGTGCGCAAGGCGACGGTCAAGCTGCTCGAGGAGCAGGAGGAGCCGGTCAAGATCTCGGTGAAGAACCTCGAGGAGTTCCTCGGCGCGCCGCTTTTCCGCAAGGAGAAGGTGCTCAAGGGCGAAGGCGTGGTCACCGGATTGGCCTGGACCTCGATGGGCGGGGCGACCCTGCCGATCGAGGCGGGCAAGGTGCACTCGCTGGATCGGGGCTTCAAGCTCACCGGCAAGCTGGGCGACGTGATGCAGGAGTCCGCCAACATCGCCTACAGCTACACCCTGGGCCATCTCAAGGAGTACGGCGCCCAACCGACGTTCTTCGACAAGGCGTTCATTCACCTGCACGTGCCCGAAGGGGCGACGCCCAAGGATGGCCCATCCGCCGGGGTGACGATGACCACCGCGCTACTGTCGCTGGCCACCGGCAAGGCGATCCCGCGGCCTCTGGCGATGACCGGTGAGCTGACGCTGACCGGCCAGGTGCTGCCGGTGGGCGGCATCCGCGAGAAGGTGATCGCTGCCCGGCGCAGCGACATCTTCGAGGTCATCCTGCCCGAGGCCAACCGGCGCGATTACGACGAATTGCCGGACTACCTGAAGGAGGGCATGACGGTCCACTTCGCCAACCGCTACAAGGACGTCGCCAACGTCGTGTTCGCCTGACGCCTTTTTGGATCTATCGGGACGCCACTCTTGCGAAAGAGTGGCGTTTTTTTGGCTTATTCGTCGAATCAAACTTGGGAGACGTTGCGGATAATCACACGATAATTGTTAACAATGACAACTGGAAAGCCAACGTGCGCAACAATCAGCCTGTCACCCAACGTGAGTACGTGCTCGACGACGAAACCGTCCTGATCTCCCGGTCGGACCTCGAGGGCAACGTCACCTACGCCAGTGCCGCCTTCGTCGACGTCAGCGGCTACTCGCGCAACGAGTTGATGGGTTCGCCCCACAACATGATTCGTCATCCTGACATGCCGCCGGCGGCCTTTGCCGACTTCTGGAAGACCATCAAGGCCGGCAACACCTGGCAGGGACTGGTCAAGAACCGGCGCAAGAACGGTGACCACTACTGGGTCAATGCCACTGCCGCTGCACTGCGCGATGGTGAGCGCATCGTCGGCTATACCTCGGTGCGCCGCAAGGCAAGCCCCGAGGAGATCGCGCTGGCCGACAAGGTCTATGGCGAGCTTCGCGAGAAAGGCGCCTCGCGCAAGTACCGCGTCCACCAGGGGGCGCTTCGGCGCAAGGGCGTGATGGGGCTCGTCCGTCGCTTTCACCTGGGGAGCCTGCGCGCCAAGCTGATCGGCATGGTGGTCGTATCGCTTCTGTTGTTGAGCCTGGCCGGGGCGGTGGGCATTCTCGGGCTGGTCAACGCCGGCGAGCGGCTCGACCGGCTCAACCGCGCCGGCCTCCAGTCGATTGCAAGTCTCCAGGAGATCGAGCGCCATATCGGCCAGACCGTCGAGCTGGTCGAGCCCGCCGTGCGCAACCCACGCCGCGCGGACCTCGACGCGGTCGCCGCGACCACCGCCACCTACCGCGAGCAGATCGAGACCCAGTGGACGAGCTACGTCGCGGCAGAGGAGCCGGGCAACACTCTCGTCGAGGCCTATGAGGATGCACTCGGCGATTGGCTGGGTGGTATCGACGCGTCGATCGCGGCGGTGATCGACGGCAACGGGTTTGCTGCCTTCGAAGCGTTCAACGACGTCGTCACGCCGGCCACTCAATCGCTTCGCGCGCTGAGCAGCGATCTGGTGATCCAGGATCGCGACAGCGCCCAGGTGCTAGTCGGCGAAGCGGGGCAGGAGCGTCAGCGCATGTTGGTCACTCAGCTATCGCTGATCGCCATCGGCCTGGTGGTGATGATCCTGTTGAGCGTCGTGATCCTGCGCTCGGTCTTCAAGGGCCTGGCCGGCGCCCGGCACATGACCTTCCAGGTGGCGGCAGGCAACCTCGCTGCGCGCAGCCACCAGCGCTCGAGCGACGAGCTGGGCGATCTGCTCTACTCGCTGGATACCATGCGCTTCAGCCTGGCTGCCGTGGTCGGCGAGGTGGAAAACCGGGTCGCGGTGGTGACGCCCGCCGTCGAGCAGATCGCCGAGGAGAACGAGAGCCTCGCCCGGCGCACCGGCCAGCAGGCCAGCGCGCTCCAGCAGACCGCCGCCAGCATGGTGCAGATGACCGAGACGGTCGCCCAGAACAGCGAGAACGCCCGCCAGGCAAGCGAGCTGGCCGACCAGAACGCCGCCAGCACCCGCGATACCCGCCAGCAGATGGAAAAGCTCGTCGAGCGCATGCAGCGCATCGCCCAAAGCGCCGAGAAGATGACCGAGATGATCGGCGTGATCGACGGCATCGCCTTTCAGACCAACATCCTGGCGCTCAATGCCTCGGTGGAGGCGGCCCGGGCCGGCGAGCACGGGCGCGGCTTTGCCGTGGTGGCAAGCGAGGTGCGAAGCCTCGCCGGTCGCTCCGCCGATGCGGCCCAGGAGATTCGCCGCATGATCGACAGCGCCACCCAGGAAGTCGACGGCGGGCGCACGGCGGTGACCCAGGCGGAAGCCTCGATCGAGAACGTGATGCGCCAGGTCAGCCGGGTGAACGAGCTGATGGCCTCGATCACCGATGCCTCGAGCGAGCAGAGCAGCGGCATCGGCCAGATCAACGGCGCCATCGCCGAGATGGACAGCGCCACCCAGCAGAACGCCCACAAGGTGCAGATGATCGCCGACTCCGCCGACAACCTCACCGTCGAGGTGTTCGAGCTCGCCAACGTGGTCGATGCCTTCCGCCTCGAGGGCGCCCAGGAGGAGAACGTCCACGCGGCCATCGAAAGGCTCGACCGCATCCACCAGGCAAGCGACCGCCGGAGCCCGGCGCTGGCCGCGCCGTGACCCGCCCGAGCGGGCTATATAAACGCCCGCTCATCTAGCGCCGAAAGCGCCACTCGTGCCACAATCCCTGCGCTGGATTCATCCGCCAGGCCCAGGCCTGGCATCGAACGATCGCGCCCGAGCGCGACGCAAAAAAGCAGTAGAGGACACCATGCCCGAGTATCGCTCCCGTACCACCACCGCCGGTCGCAACATGGCCGGTGCCCGCGCGCTGTGGCGCGCCACCGGCATGAAGGACGACGATTTCCACAAGCCGATCATCGCCGTGGCCAACTCCTTCACCCAGTTCGTGCCGGGGCACGTGCACCTGAAGGACATGGGCCAGCTCGTGGCCCGCGAGATCGAGAAGGCCGGGGGCGTTGCCAAGGAGTTCAACACCATCGCCGTCGACGACGGCATCGCCATGGGCCACGACGGCATGCTCTACTCGCTGCCGAGCCGCGACATCATCGCCGACAGCGTCGAGTACATGTGCAACGCCCACTGCGCCGATGCGCTGGTGTGCATCTCCAACTGCGACAAGATCACCCCGGGAATGCTGATGGCCGCCATGCGCCTCAACATTCCGGTCGTCTTCGTCTCCGGCGGGCCGATGGAAGCGGGCAAGACCAAGCTGCTGGATCACGGCCTGGATCTGGTCGACGCCATGGTGATGGCCGCCGACGACAGCGTCGACGACGAGACGCTGGCGGAAATCGAGCGCAGCGCCTGCCCGACCTGCGGCAGCTGCTCCGGCATGTTCACCGCCAACTCGATGAACTGCCTGACCGAAGCGCTGGGCCTGGCGCTGCCGGGCAACGGCACGGTGCTCGCCACCCACGCCGACCGCCGCCGGCTGTTCGAAACCGCCGGCCACCGCATCGTGGAGCTGGCCAAGCGCTACTACGAAGGCGAAGAGGCGCACCTGCTGCCTCGCGCCATCGGCTCGAAAGCCGCGTTCGAGAACGCCATGACCCTGGACATCGCCATGGGCGGCTCCACCAACACCATCCTGCACCTGCTGGCCGCTGCCCAGGAAGCCGAGATCGACTTCACCCTGGCCGACATCGACCGGCTCTCGCGCACCGTGCCTCAGCTCTGCAAGGTGGCGCCCAATACCCAGAAGTACCACATCGAGGACGTTCACCGCGCCGGCGGCATCATGGCGATTCTCGGCGAACTCGATCGCGCCGGCGTGCTCGATACCTCCGTGCCCACGGTCTACGGCGACAGCCTGGCCGCGGCACTCGAGGAGTGGGACATCATGCGCTCGCCGAGCAGCGAGACGGTCGAGTTCTTCAAGGCCGGGCCCGGCGGCATCCCCACCCAGACCGCGTTTTCCCAAAGCGCGCGCTGGCCGAGTCTCGACGGCGACCGCGCCACCGGCTGCATTCGCGATCTCGAACACGCCTTCTCCCGCGAAGGGGGGCTGGCGGTGCTGTTCGGCAACATCGCTCGCGACGGCTGCGTGGTGAAGACCGCCGGTGTCGACGACTCGATCCTGGTGTTCGAAGGCCGCGCCTACGTGGTGGAGTCCCAGGACCAGGCCGTGGCGGACGTGCTCGAGGGCAAGGTGAAGGAGGGCGACGTGGTGGTGATTCGCTACGAGGGCCCGAAGGGCGGCCCGGGCATGCAGGAGATGCTCTACCCGACGTCGTACTTGAAGTCCAAGGGCCTGGGCAAGGCGTGCGCGCTGCTGACCGACGGGCGTTTCTCCGGCGGCACCTCCGGGCTCTCGATCGGCCACGTCTCCCCGGAAGCCGCCGCCGGTGGCGCCATCGGCCTGGTCGAGCAGGGCGACACCATCCTCATCGACATTCCCAATCGCGCGATCAACGTGCAGGTGAGTGATGCCGAGCTCGCCAAGCGCCGCGAAGCGATGGAGGCCCGCGGCAAGGACGCCTGGAAGCCGGTCGACGAGCGCCCGCGCAAGGTCTCCGCCGCCCTCAAGGCCTACGCACTGCTCGCCACCTCCGCCGACAAGGGCGCCGTGCGTGACCTCTCCAAGCTCGACTGAGCCCACACCGCGCTACGCAAGCACCTTTGTAGCGCGGCGTGCGAGGCACCCGCGTGGCGGCGCCAGCCGCCTGGCGAGTGCCACCGCCGCCTGAGGCACCGCTTCGCGCTGCTTTCCGCGGGTGCGCCATCCGGCTTACCCGCGCTACGGTTTGTGCTGCCCCGTAGCGCGGCGTAACGAGCGCCAGCGAGGCACCCGCGTGGCGGCGCCAGCCGCCTCGAGAGTGCCACTGCCGCTTGAAGCACCGCTTCGCGCTGCCTTTCGCGGGTGCGCCATCCGGCTTACCCGCGCTACGGTTTGTGCTACCCGTAGCGCGGCGTAACGAGCGCCAGCGAGGCACCCGCGGGGCGGCGCCAGCCGCCTGGTTCGGCCCCTTAAATCAAGTCCGTCGCATCTCGGCGTCGTTCATCGCGCAGCTTGTCGCGGGCGATGAACAGTGCGGCGATGGCGCGCGCCTCGTGGAAATCCTCGCGCAGCAGCAGGGCGGGCAGCTCCTCGATGGCGTGGGTCTCGACGATCAAGGGCTCAGGCTCGTCGCCGGGTAGCCGCTTGGGGTAGAGGTCGGTGGCCATCAACACCTGGATGCGGTGATGCATGTAATTGGGCGCCATGGAGAGCTCGATGAGCGGCTCGATGCGCCGGGCGCCGAAGCCGCACTCCTCCATCAGCTCGCGGTTGGCAGCGGTGACGAGGTCCTCGCCCGGGTCCACCAGCCCCTTGGGCAGGGTGAGGGTGTACTCCTCGAAGCCGGCGGCGTATTCGCGAATCATCAGCACGTGCTCCGGGTCCGGCATCGCGACGATCATCACCGCTGGTTGGCCGCTGCCGCTCAAGCGCTCGAAGCGGCGCTCGGCGCCGTTGGAAAAGCGCAGGTCCAGCGCCTCGACGTGAAAGAGCTGGCTTCTCGCCACGCTTTCGCGAGCCAGAATGCGCGGCTTGACCGGGTAGCCGGAGGCGTCGTTCGAAGTGGGGATGTCGGGGTGCGGCATGAGGGCCTCCGTGGCTCGAAAAAACGGCTTGGGCTACAATAGCACGCCTACCGTTTCGACTGTCGTTTCAACACCGGAGTGGCCATGATTGATTGGCGCGAGATCGATACCGTCCTGCTCGACATGGACGGCACGCTGCTGGACTTGCACTTTGACAGCCACTTCTGGCTCGAACACCTGCCCAAGCGCTACGCCGAGCTGCACAAGCTCGACCAGGCGACCCAGGACACGCTCAAGGCGCGCATCATCGGCGAGCAGGGTACCCTCAACTGGTACAGCCTGGCCTACTGGAGCCGCGAGCTCGATGTCGACGTGGTGGCGCTCAAGCGCGAAGTGCAGCACCTGATCGGCTTTCGCAGCGACGCGCTGGACTTTCTCACCTGGCTGAAGACGGCCCACCCGCGCGTGGTGCTGGCCACCAACGCCGACCGGGCGAGCCTGTCGCTCAAATTGCCGCTGACGGGGTTGGAAAAGTACCTCGACGCCATCATCTCGTCGGAAGACGTGGGCGCGGCGAAGGAGGAGCAGGCGTTCTGGTTCGCGCTCGCCGAACGCGAACCCTTCGACCCGGCTCGCACTCTGTTCATCGACGACAACCCGCACGTGCTCGAGAGCGCCCGCGAGTTCGGTATCAAGTACCTGATGGGGATCAAGCAGCCTGACAGCCAGCGTCCCGAAAAGGAGCTGCAGGCCTTCATCGCCCTCGATCGATTCGCCCAACTGCTGCCCGGTGATCTGCCAGGGCCGCAAGGAGAGTTCAATGAGTGACAGCGTTCGCCTGGACAAGTGGCTCTGGGCCGCCCGGTTCTTCAAGACCCGGGCACTGGCCAAGAAAGCCATCGAAGGCGGCAAGGTCCATTACGATGGCGCCCGCGTGAAGACCAGCAAGAACGTGGAACTGGGGGCGTTGATTCGCGTGCCCCAAGGGTGGGACATCTTCGAGGTCGAGGTCATAGGGCTTTCCGATCAGCGTCGGGGTGCCCCGGAGGCGCGCACGCTCTACGCCGAGACCGACGAAAGCGTCGCCCGCCGTGCCAAGGAGGCCGAGGCACGCCGTCTTACCAACGAAGTCATGCAGCACCCTCTCAAGCGTCCCGACAAGAAGCAGCGCCGGGATATCCAGCGCTTCCAGCGCCACCAGGGCGAGTGAGCCCGGGCGTCTGTTACCTCTTTTCCTACGGTTTTTTCCATGTCCGATCAAATTCAGCGGTTCCTGTTCGACCAGACCAACGTGCGCGGCGAGATCGTCACGCTCGACACCACCTATTCCGAGGTGCTCTCACGCCACGGCTACCCCCACGCGGTCAACGTGCTGCTCGGTGAGCTGCTCGCCGCCGTGGCGCTTCTGACCGACACGGTGAAGCTCGACGGCACGCTGAGCATCGAGGTGCGCGGGCGGGGCGATCTCTCCCTGCTCATGGCGGAATCCAACCCCGGTGGCGAGCTGCGCGCCATCGCTCGCCTGGATGAAGAAGGGGTGCTTCCCGCCGAGGACGCCGGCTTTCGCGAGCTGGTGGGCGAGGGCCAGATCGTGATCACCCTCGATCCCAAGGAAGGCCGGCGCTACCAGGGCATCGTCGCGCTCGAGTTCGATACCCTGAGCGCCTGCCTCGAGGCCTACTTCAGCCAGTCCGAGCAGCTGCCCACCCGGCTGTGGCTGGCCGCCGACGGCCAGAAGGCCGGCGGGCTCCTGCTCCAGCGCCTGCCGGACGCCTCCCAGAACCAGGACATCGACGCCTGGGAGCGCAGCGTGCACCTGGCCAAGACGATCAAGCGCGAGGAGCTTCTCGGGCTCGAGCAGCGCGAGGTGCTCTACCGGCTCTATCATGAAGAGACCGTGCGGGTGTTCGATCCCAAGACGCTGCGTTTTGGCTGCACCTGCTCGCGCGAGCGCATGAGTCACGCGCTGCACACCTTGGGCGAGGCGGAACTGAAGGACATTCTGGCCGATCAGGGCGAAATCGACACCCAATGCCACTTCTGCCACACGAAATATCACTACACGGCGGCAGAAATCGAGGCATTGATCGACAACCCCGACGCGCCGACACCGGCCATCCATTGAGCTTGTAGTCGGCATTTTAGGTGTGAAGGGGCAAAGCTCGTTGCCAGCATGCCTGATCAGCGCTGGCTTCTTGGACCAAAGGCAAACGAGTGTTTGAAAAACTACCGCAGCGCAGCACGAAAAATCCCGAAATTGTAGTAGTTTAACTACAAAATGGATCGCTCAAGCCCCTGTTTTACGGGGGCTTTCTTTTTGCCATAATGCGCCGGTCTTCAGTGCTCGGCCGCTTGTCACCTGGCCGGGGAGAACTCGTTCAGCGTAGAAAGCCCAGGCTTTCCGCCATGGCCAACGGCCCAGGAATCGACATGACCACGACTCACGCCACTTCCCAAACCCACGTCAACCTCAGCACCGCCGAACTGGTCGAGCGGGCGGTGGCCCGTGGCGAAGGCCGCCTGTCGGCGGACGGCGCCCTGGTGGTGAATACCGGCGAGCGCACCGGTCGCTCGCCGAAGGACCGCTTCATCGTCGACGAGCCCGGCACCCGCGACCAGATCGACTGGGGCAGCGTCAACCGCCCGTTCGACGCCGACAAGTTCGCGGCACTCTGGACGCGGGTCGAGGCGTACCTGAATGAGCGTGAGCACTTCGTCAGCGAGCTTCACGTGGGCAGCGACACCACCCACTACCTGCCGGTCCGCGTGGCCACCGAAACCGCCTGGCAGAACCTGTTCGGTCGCACCATGTTCGTGCGCCCGGAAGCGTACAATACGGCGGGCAAGCAGGCGTGGACGATCCTCAACGCCGCGAACTTCGAGTGCGACCCGAGCCGCGATGGCACCAACTCCGACGGCACCGTGATCATCAACTTCGCCGAGAAGAAGGTGCTGATCGCCGGCATGCGCTACGCCGGCGAGATGAAGAAGGCCATGTTCTCGGTACAGAACTTCCTGCTGCCGGCGGCTGACGTGCTGCCGATGCACTGCTCCGCCAACGTCGGCGAAGATGGCGAGACGTGCCTGTTCTTCGGGCTTTCCGGCACCGGCAAGACCACGCTCTCCGCCGACCAGGGCCGCTACCTGATCGGCGATGACGAGCACGCCTGGGGCGACGACATCGTCTTCAACATGGAAGGCGGCTGCTACGCCAAGTGCATCGACCTTTCCGAGAAGAACGAGCCGGTGATCTGGAACGCGATCAAGTTCGGCACCGTGCTCGAGAACGTGGTGCTCGACGACCGCCGCACGCCTGACTATGCCGATGACAGCCTGACCCAGAACTCCCGCGCCGCCTACCCGCTGGAGCACGTCGAGAAGCGCGTGCCGGAGAACCTGGCCGGCGAACCCAGCGCCATCGTGTTTTTGACCTGCGACATGTCCGGCGTCCTGCCGCCGGTATCGGTGCTCTCCAAGGAAGCCGCGGCGTACCACTTCCTCTCCGGCTACACCGCCAAGGTCGGCTCCACCGAGATGGGCTCCTCCGAGGGCCTTGCCGCGACGTTCTCCACCTGCTTCGGCGCGCCGTTCTTCCCGCGCCCGGCGCGCGAGTACGCGGACCTTCTGATCAAGCGCGTCGAGAAGAAGGACGCCCAGGTCTACCTGGTCAACACCGGCTGGACCGGCGGTGCTTATGGCGAAGGCGGCTCGCGCTTCTCCATCCCGACCACCCGCGCGATCATCAGCGCGATCCAGTCCGGCGTGCTGCGCGACATCGAGACCCGGCACATCGACGGCCTGAACCTCGACGTGCCCGTCGCGGTGCCCGGCGTCGACTCGAGCCTTCTGAACCCGCGTGACACCTGGCAAGACCAGGGCGCGTTCGATCGCCACCAGCGCGAGCTCGCCACCAAGTTCGTCGAGAACTTCAAGAAGTTCGAAGGCGTGAACGAAGCAATCATCAAGGCCGGCCCCCAGCTGACCTGATCGGCATGAGCGATACCCGAAAGGGGCGGCGCACACGCGCCGCCCCTTTTTTGTCGTGCACGCAGTACCTTCCTGTAGCGCGGGTAAGCCGAAGGGTGTACCCGCGAAAGGCAGCGCGAAGCGGTGCTATAGATTGACGTGGCACGATCCGGGCGGCTGGCGCCGCCATCGCGGGTGCCTCGCTGTCGCTCGTTACGCCGCGCTACGAGGTAAGTGCAGATACATACGTAGCGCGGGTAAGCCGTATGGCGCACCCGCGAAAGGCAGCGCGCAGCGGTGCTGCGGGGTGGCGTGGCAATTCATGCCAGCGTCATGGCTTTGTGGTACCGTGTCGGCATTTAAAAGCCGGTATGAGTTTGTGGCACCTATGGATGTAAACGCACGGATTGTTTCGCGTCTGGCCGAAGAGCTGGGCGTCAAGGCGCAGCAGGTCAGCGCCACGGTTGCACTGCTGGACGAAGGGGCCACCGTGCCCTTCATCGCCCGCTACCGCAAGGAGGTGACCGGGGCGCTGGATGACAGCCAGCTTCGCAACCTAGACGAGCGGCTTCGCTACCTGCGCGAGCTCGAGGAGCGCCGTAGCGCGGTGATCAGTGCCATCGACGAGCAGGGCAAGCTCGACGGCCCGCTGAAAGCACGCATCGACGCCGCCGACACCAAGCAGCGGCTGGAAGATTTGTACCTGCCGTTCAAGAAAAAGCGCCGCACCAAGGCGCAGATCGCCCGCGAGGCGGGGCTCGAGCCGCTGGCGGATGCCTTGCTCGCCGACCCGACCCTCGACCCGGAAAGCGAAGCACAGGGGTATCTGCGCGCCGCCGAGGGCGATACGCCCGCCATCGAGGACGCCAAGGCCGCTCTCGACGGCGCCAAGCAGATCCTCATGGAGCGCTTCGCCGAGGACCCGGAGCTGATCGGCCGGCTGCGCGAGCGGCTCTGGGAGGAGGGCGAGCTCAGCGCGCGCATGCTCGATGGCAAGGCCAACGAAGGCGCCAAGTTCTCCGACTACTTCGAACACGATGAAAAACTCGCGAAGGTGCCCTCTCACCGGGCGCTGGCGATGTTCCGCGGGCGCAACGAAGGCGTGCTGAGCCTGGCCATTCGCCTGCCCGGTGAAGACGAGGCGCCGGTGCACCCGGCCCAGGCCGCCATCGCCAGACAGGTCGGCATTCGCGACGAAGGGCGCGCGGCGGACAAGTGGCTGATGGAAGTGGTGCGCTGGACCTGGCGAGTGAAGCTCTACACCGCGCTCGAGACCGAGCTTCTCGGTCGGCTTCGCGAGCAGGCGGAGCAGACCGCCATCGACGTCTTCGCCGCCAACCTCAAGGATCTGCTGCTGGCCGCGCCGGCGGGGCAGAAGGTGACGCTGGCGCTCGACCCGGGCCTGCGCACCGGCTGCAAGGTGGCGGTGGTGGACGCCACGGGGCAATTCGTCGATCAGGCGACCATCTACCCTCACGCGCCGCAAAACCGCTGGAACGAGTCGCTTTCCGAACTCACGAAACTGATCAAGCGCCATAATGTCGAGCTGATCGCCGTGGGCAATGGCACCGCCAGCCGCGAAACCGACAAGCTCGCCGGCGAGCTGGTGAAAGCGCTGGCCCCGAACCAGCCTTTGAGCAAGGTGATGGTGTCCGAAGCGGGCGCCTCGGTCTACTCGGCCTCCGAGTACGCCTCGAAGGAGCTTCCGGATCTCGACGTCACCATTCGCGGTGCGGTCTCCATCGCCCGGCGCCTGCAGGACCCGCTCGCGGAGCTGGTCAAGATCGAGCCGAAGTCGATCGGCGTGGGTCAGTACCAGCACGACGTTTCCCAGCTTCAGCTCTCGAAAAGCCTCGAGGCGGTGATCGAGGACTGCGTGAACGCGGTGGGTGTGGATCTCAATACCGCTTCCAGCGCGCTGCTCTCCCGGGTGGCGGGGCTTTCCACGGTGATCGCCGAGAACATCGTCGCCCAGCGCAACCAGCAGGGCGCCTTCAAGAGCCGCAAGGCGCTTCTCGAGGTCAGCCGGCTGGGGCCGAAGACCTTCGAGCAGTGTGCCGGCTTCCTACGCATCCAGGGCGCCGAGAACCCGCTGGATGCCAGCGGCGTTCACCCGGAGGCGTATACCCTGGTCGAGCGCATCGCAAGCCAAAGCGGGCGCGAGGTGAAAAACCTGATCGGTGACCGCCAGGCGCTCAAGGCGCTCGACCCTGCGGATTTCGCCGACGAGCGCTTCGGCGTGCCGACGGTCAGCGACATCTTCAAGGAGCTGGACAAGCCCGGCCGCGACCCGCGCCCGGAGTTCAAGGCCGCCGAGTTCCGCGAAGGCGTCGAGAAGCTCACCGACCTCAAGCTCGGCATGGTGCTCGAAGGTACCGTCACCAACGTCACCCACTTCGGTGCGTTCGTGGATATCGGCGTACATCAGGATGGCCTGGTGCATATCTCGGCGCTCTCGGAGAAGTACGTCGAGGACCCGAGAACCGTGGTCAAGGCCGGCGACATCGTCACGGTGAAGGTGATGAGCGTGGATATTCCGCGCAAGCGGGTGGGGCTTTCCATGCGGCTGTCCGACGAAGTCGAAAGCGACAGCGAGCAGAAGCCGTCGAGCTCCCAAGGAGACGGCCGCAAGGCGCCGCGCGCCCAGAAAGGCGGTCGCGGCGGCCGAGAGCGGCCCGCCCAGGAGGGCGGAATGGGGGCGCTTGGCGCGGCACTGTTGAAAGCCAAGCAGGGCAAATAGTCGCGCGCCTTGAAGTTTGAGCGTATAGCGCCATATTCTTAGCCCTTCTAGGGCTGGCCCCATGGCGGTTCCTGCAGATTTTATCCAGGCCTGCACGGCAGGCCTTATAGACAAGGAGTGTTCGTTTTGGCTGAGCCTCTCACTGTGCCCGCATCGCTGACTGCCCAGATCGAGCGCTTGCTGCCAAGCGCCCGGCTGGGCAGGCTGGGGCGCCTGCGGCGTGGACTGGAAAAGGAAGGCCTGCGCGTCGATGCGGGCGGTCACATCGCCCAGACGCCGCACCCCGAAACGCTCGGGTCGAAGCTGACCCACCCGCACATCACCACCGACTACTCCGAGTCGCTGCTGGAGTACATCACGCCGGTCTACTCGGAACCCAAGGAGGCGCTGGCGTTTCTGTCGGACCTGCACACCTTCACCTACCAGCACCTCGATAACGAGTGGATCTGGCCGGGCAGCATGCCCTCCAGGCTCTCGGGCAACGACAGCGTGCCGATCGCCGACTACGGCACCTCCAACGTCGGCACCATGAAGCACGTCTACCGCAAGGGGCTCGACGTGCGTTACGGGCGCATCATGCAGGCGATCGCCGGCGTGCACTACAACGTGTCGCTGCCGGAGGACATGTGGCACGCGCTGCGCGAGCTGGAGAAAGCCACCAACATCCCGTTCAACGACTACCGCTCGACGCGCTACTTCGGCATGATCCGCCATTTTCGCCGTCACAGCTGGCTGCTTCTGTACCTGTTCGGCGCATCCCCCGCCGTGGACAAGAGCTTCCTGCCGGATGGCCGGGTGCCGGACAAGCTCACGCCGATCGGCGACGACACCCTCTATGCCGAGTACGCCACGACCCTGCGCATGTCGGACCTGGGCTACCAGAACAAGGTGCAGGAGCAGCTCAAGATCTGCTTCAACTCGCTGTCGAACTACGTCAACACGCTGCGCCACGCCATCTCCTCGCCCTGGCCGGACTACGAGAAGCTCGGCGTGAACGCCGACGGCGACTGGCGCCAGCTCAACGCCAACATCCTGCAGATCGAGAACGAGTACTACAGCGACATTCGCCCCAAGCGCGTGGCCAAGCACAACGAAACGCCGAGCCAGGCGCTCGAGGCGCGCGGCGTCGAGTATATCGAGGTGCGCTGTCTGGACCTGAACCCCTTCGATGCGCTTGGCGTGACCGAAGACCAGATGCGTTTCGTCGACGTGTTCCTGCTCTGGTGTCTGCTCAGCGACAGCCCCTGGATCTCCGATGAGGAGTGCGACCGCCTCGACGACAACCGCCGGCTGGTGGTCGAACGTGGCCGTGATCCGGCGCTCGAGCTCATGCGCGACGGCGAGGCGATCACGCTGCCCGCCTGGGGCGAGCAGATCTTCGCCGAGATGGGCGAGGTCGCCCGGCTGCTCGACGCGGTGGAGGAGAATGCGCCTCACCAGGCCGCCCTCGATGCCCTCGCACCGCGCCTGCGTGACCCGAACCTCACGCCTTCGGGCCAGCTGCTGGCGCGACTCAAGGCGGGCTCGGGGTCGCTCAGCGATACGCTGCTGGCGCTGGCCAAAGAGCAGAGCGAGGCGCTGAAGTCGACCCCGATGCTGCGCTCGCGCCAGGCGCTGCTGGATCAGTTGATCGAGACCTCCCACCAGCAGCAGCACGACATCGAAGCCGCCGACGTTGAATCCTTCGGCGATTTTCTCGCGCACTACTTCACCAAAGCCCGCGAAATGCGCGCCTTTTCGGCCATTACTCCCGAGGAATCAGAATGAAGCCATCCGCCATCCGTCCCATCGCCTGGGCCGGGTTTGTCTTCTGTGTGTTGATGATGACCGTTGCCCTGGTGCTCGAGCACGTGGTGGGGCTGGAGCCATGCCCGCTGTGCATCTTCCAGCGGGTCGCGGTGATTGCGGCGGGCATCGTCTTTCTGGTGGCGGCGCTGCACAACCCCAAGGGGCGCGTGGGGAAAGCGATCTACGGCGTGCTGGGGCTTGCCAGCATCGGCACTGGCGCTTTCATCGCCGGGCGCCACGTCTGGCTCCAGCATCTGCCGGCAAGCGAAGTGCCTTCCTGCGGCCCGGGGCTCGACTACATGATGGACATCCTGCCCCTGCGCGACGTGGTTTCTCTGGTGCTCACCGGCTCCGGCGAGTGTGCCGAGATCGATTTCACCTTCCTGGGATTGTCGCTTCCCGCCTGGACCCTGATCGGCTTTCTGATCCTGTCGCTCGCGGCACTGCGCATTCTCTGGCTGGCCTTCAAACGGTGACACTCCTTGCCGCCCGCCACGTGCGGGCGGCGGGCAATAAAATCCCGGTCGCGTAATTGACATGCTCTAGCGGAAAGGCGAGTCTAGGCCTGTCGAGTGTCCCGATCAGGAGAGCGCCATGCTTGAGAACTGCAAGAATGCCCAGGAGCGATGGGGAGGCGTACACAGCCTGATCGACCGCTGGCTCGAGCAGCGGCGCACCTTCCTGATCAGCTTCATCGAGCTCAAGGAAGCCTGCGATGCCGAGCTCGAAGGCGTCGACAAGACGCGCATCGACACCTTCAGCGAACTCTTGATGGATTACATCAGCGCCGGGCATTTCGAGATCTACCCCGAGCTTGCCAAGGAGGCCAAGGCCTTCGAGGACGAAAGTGCGCTGGCGATCGCCGACAAGCTGCTCGAGCGCCTCGAGATGTCCACGGCCATGGTGCTCGAATTCGACGAGGACTATGCCAGCATCGAGCGCTGCCAGGCGCATATCGCCCGGCTTCCCGCCTGGCTCGACCGCCTCGCCAAGGGCCTTACCGAACGCTTCGCCCTGGAAGACCAGCTCATCGCCCGCCTGCACGCCGCGCATAGCCCCCAGAAAGCGCCGCTCTAGCGCGTTAGGCAAGACCCTCCTCTTTATCTCTTCTATCTTCAGCAGCGCTTTGCGCTGCCTTTCGCGGGTGCGCCCTTCGGCTTACCCGCGCTACGGGATGTGCCTGCACTTACTCGTAGCGCGGCGTAACGAGCGACAGCGAGGCACCCGCGTGACGGCGCTCAGCCGCCCGGATCGTGCTGCATCAACCTGCCGCAGCGCTGCACGCTGCCTTTCGCGGGTGCGCCCTTCGGCTTACCGGCGCGACAGCATGTGCCTGCACTTACTTCGTGGCGCGGCGTAACGAGCGAAAGCGAGGCACCCGCGTGGCGGCGCCCAGCCGCCCGGCGGTGCCCGGAGTTGACTATCGGCGGAAGCGGCCCCCGATGACCAGCATGCAGGGGGTCAATAGCAGGGTGAGGGCGGTGGCGAAGGTGAGCCCGCCTGCGATGGCGCTGGACATCTGCGTCCACCATTGGGCGGAGGGCGCGTTGAAACCGAGCGCCGGGGCGAACAGGTTGACGTTGATGCCGAGCACCATCGGCATCAGGCCCAGCACCGTGGTGATGGCGGTCAAAAGCACCGGGCGCAGGCGCAGGCAGCCTGCTTCCAGGGCGGCCTCGCCGGGCGCCATGCCCTCCTGGCGCAGCTCGTTGTAGGTGTCGATCAAGACGATGTTGTTGTTGACCACGATGCCGGCGAGGGCGATCACCCCCATGCCGACCATCACGATGCCGAAGGCCTGGCCGGTGACCAGCAGCCCGATCAGCACCCCGGCGGTGGAGAAGACGATGGCCGAGAGCACCAGCACCGCCTGGTAGTAGCTGTTGAACTGGGTGACCAGGATCAAGGCCATCAGGCCGATGGCGACCAGAAAGGCGGTGACCAGGAACTGCATCGACTCCTGCTGGTCTTCCTGCTCGCCGGCCACGTTGACCATCAGCCCGTCGGGCAACGCGCCATCGCCGGCCTCGAACAGGGCGCGCAGGCGCTCGTCGGCCAGGTACCCGGGGGCAAGATCCGCTTCCAGGGTGATCGCCCGCCGCCCGTTGATGCGGCTGAGCGTGCCCACCTTGGGCGCGGGTTCGAAGGTCACGAAGTTCGACAGCGGCACCTGGCCGCGCTCGGTGTTGATGGTCAGACGGCCGAGCTGGTCCAGCGTTCGGTAGCGCTCCGGCAGGCGAATGCGGATGTCGACTTCGTCACTCACCGTGGGTGGGCGGTAGCTTGCGACCTGAAGCCCCGTGGTCAGAAGCTGCACGGCACTGCCGATGGTGGTGACATCGGTGCCCATGCGCGCGGCGGCCTCGCGGTCGACGTTGATCTGCCACTCGACGCCGGGCAGGCTGCGGTTGTCCTGAATGTCGGTGAAGCCGCCGAGCTTTCGCATCAGCGCGCTCAGTTGATCCACCCCGGCATCGGCCACGGCCGGATCGGTGGCGCTGATCTCCAGCACGATCGGCTTGCCGCCGCCGGGGCCTTGCTCCTGCTCCTGGAACTCCAGGGTGATGCCGGGAATGTCCGCGGTGCGCTCTGCCATCTCCGCGAGGATGACCCGCGATGGGCGGCGCTGGTACCAGTCGATGAACTGGAACTGCAGCACGCCCACCACGTCGTCGCCCATCTGTTCGTTGGCCACGAAGGAGCGGGCGTAGAGTGCCTCGACCTCACCAAGCCCGCTCAGGCGCGCCTCGACCCGCTGTAGAATGGCATCCGCCTCGGTGACGGAAAAATCCCCCCGGGCGCGCACCAGCACCTGGGCGCTGTCCGGCTCCACGCTGGGAAAGAAGTCGATGCCGTGGTTGAAGCGCCCGTAGGCGGTATAGACCATCGCGATCAGCACCAGCGAGAGCGCCAGCACCCAGCCCGGCCGGCGCAGCAGCCGCGCCAGCACGCGCCGGTAGCCGCGCCCGAAGGCGGTGCTCTGGTCGGGTCGTGTGGCCTGGCTCTCGACGTTCTGGCGGCGGGTGAAGAGCCGCCCCAGGGTGGGCAGGAACACCAGCGCCATGGCCAGCGACGCCAGCAGGCAGAGAATGACCGTCGCGGGCAGGTATTTCATGAACTGACCAACCACGCCGGGCCAGAACAGCAGTGGCACGAACACCGCAAGAGTGGTAGCGGTGGAGGCGATGACCGGCCAGCTCATTCGCGAGGCGGCGTTGAGCCAAGCCTCGAACGGCGTCTGGCCCTCCTTCAGGTAGCGGTCCGCCAGCTCGCTGACCACGATGGCACCATCCACCAGCATGCCGGCGACCAGAATCAGCGCGAACAGCACCACGATGTTGAGCGTGAAGCCGAAGGCCCACACCAGCAGGATGCCGGTGAGAAACGCTCCCGGAATCGTCAGCCCCACCAGCAGCGCCATGCGCAGCCCCATCACCGCGACCACCACGATCAGCACCAGCACCACGGCGGTCAGCACGTTGTTCAAGAGCTCCGAGAGCATGTCGGCGACGGTGGCCGACTCGTCGAGGATGGTGGTGATGCGCAGCGCCTCCGGCAGCAGCGCCTCGGCGGCGTCGAAGCGCTCGCGCACCGCGTCGATGGTCTCGATGATGTTGGCACCGGCGCGCTTGGAGATCTCCAGCACCACGGCGGGCTCGCCGTCGATGCGCGCGAACCCTTCCGGGTCCTTGAAGGTGGGGTGGATGAAGGCCACGTCGCCGAAGGTCACGACCCGGTCGCCGTCGATCTTCACCGGCATCGCCATCACGTCCTCGAGCGAGGTGATGATGCCCGGCACCTTGAGCGCCAGCCGCCCGGCGCCGGTATCGAGGCTGCCTGCCGCCACCAGGCGGTTGTTGCGCGACACCTGGTTGAACAGCGCATCGAAGTCGATGCCGTAGCTTTCCAGCACCAGGGGATCGACGAGGATTTCGAGCAGATCCTCCTGCTCGCCGGCGATCTCCACCTCGAGCACGTTGGCGATGCCTTCGATCTCCTCTTTCAGGCGCCGCGCGACGGTGATGCGTTCGCGAGTGTCCAACTGCCCGGAAAGACCGATGGTGAGCACCGGAAACTCCGAGACGTTGACCTCCATCACCCGCGGCTCGTCGGCCTCCTCGGGCAGTTCGCTGCGGGCGATATCGACCCGCTCGCGCACGTCCGACAGCGCCGTATTGGGGTCGAAACCCGGGTCGAACTCGAGCGTCACCGAAGCGTGGCCTTCGCTCGACTGGGCGGTGAACTTGCGCAGCCCCTCGAGCCCGCGAAGCTCCTGCTCCATGGGGCGCACCAGCAGCCGCTCGCCATCCTCGGGGCTGACGCCTTCGAGGGTCAGCGAGACGTAGATCAGCGGGATGGTGACGTCCGGGTTGGCCTCCTTGGGAATCGCCTGCCAGGCGGTGATGCCGGCGAGCAGCAGCCCGACCAGCAGCAGCAGCGTGGTGCGCGTATGGGTGAGGGCGGCCTGGATCAACGAGCGCATTCAGGGCGTCGCCACGGTATCGGGTGCCGACGAGGAGGGGCCGCCCGCCGCCACCGGCGTGACCGTCTCGCCCACCGCGACCAGCCCGGCGCCCAGGGTGATCACCTCCACCGGGTCCGGCAGGCCCGCAACGAAAGCACTTTCGAGCGTCGCGCTGACCAGCGTGACCGGCGTCTGCACCACCTGGTCATCGTCGCCCAGGTGCTTGACCGCCAGGCGGCCGTCGTCGTCCAGGCTCAGCAGCGCAGGCGAGAGCGCGACCACCTGGCGCGGGGGCAGGGTGATGGTGAACTCGGCGCTGCCGCCGGCCAGGCGACGCCGCTCCGGGTTGTCCAGGGTGATTTCGATGTAGAACGTGCGGGTCTGCTCCTCGGCGCGGCTGCTGATATGGGTGACTTCGCCGTCGAGGGTGTCGCCGTCGAGCAGCCGCGCGCTGACCGGAAGCCCGAGGTTCAGCGCGTTGACTTCCTGCTGGGAGACCCAGGCGGTGCCGGTCAGCGTGCGGTCGTCGATCAGCCGGCCCCACTCCTCGCCGGGCTGGAGCAAGTCGCCAAGCTCGACCTGGATACGGTCGACCACGCCGGCGAAGGGGGCGCTCGGGCGAGTGTCGTTCAACTGGCGCTCGAGCTGGGCGACCTGGGCGGCGCTGGCGCTGAGGGCGCTTTGCAGGCGCAGAAGCTCCGGCTGGGAGATGAACTGGCGCTGGCGCAGATCCTGGGCACCGGCGTACTCCGCCTGGGCCACGGCGAGCTCGTCGCGGGCCTGCTGCAGGCGCTGTGGCAGCGCATCGTCGTCCAGCACCAGCAAAGTCTGACCCTGTTCGACCCGCTCGCCCTGGGCCACGGGTTTTTCGCGCACATAGCCCGCCGCATTGGCACGCAGGGTCGTTTCCTGGCGCGCTTCGAGCTGGCCCTGGAGTACCTGGCGGGGAATGAACGGCGTGCTTTCCAGGCGGGTGACTTCCACGCGCGG
>NZ_JAMZBC010000020.1 GCF_024158715.1 Halomonas sp. 707D7
CCGTCACGAAACGGCGTGGGGAGCCCTGCGAGCTTCTCGAGGGTGGTTTCCCGCAGGTGCTCGTCGGTATCGAACACCAGCGGTGCCTGCTTGCGCCGGCAACGCTTCGGGCGTCAATGATGGCGCCGCCGCCATGTTGGTGGCAAGCGAAGAGGCGGTGAAGCAGCACGGCCTCGAGCCGATGGCTAGGATCATCGGTATGGCCACCGCGGGTGTCGAGCCGCGCATCATGGGCTACGGGCCGGTTCCAGCGGTCAAGAAACTGCTGGCGCGCACCGGGGTGTCGCTCGATGAGATCGATGTGTTCGAGTTCAACGAGGCGTTTGCTGCCCAGGCGCTGGCCTGCATGCGCGATCTGGGCCTAGAGGATGACGACCCGCGGATCAACCCCAACGGGGGGGCGATCGCACTCGGCCACCCGCTCGGCATGTCCGGCGCGCGGCTGCTGCTCACCGCCGCCCATGAATTACAGCAAAGCGGCAAGCGCTACGCGCTGTGCACCATGTGCGTCGGTGTCGGTCAGGGCATCGCCACGCTGATCGAACGCGCCTGAAGGCCAAACGGATAACCATAAGAGAAGCCCCATGCAGGCGATCACCAACGTTTCGGTACGTCTCGTACATCGCTATTTGCCTAGCGCCTTCGTTTTGGCGGTCATGCTTACCGCCATTGTCTTCGTTCTGGGCATGACCGTTGGCGGCCAATCGCCGATGGCGATGTCGGCCTACTGGGGCGGCGGCTTCTCGAGCCTGTTCACCTTCGGTATGCAGATGGTATTAGTGCTGCTCACCGGCTATGTGCTGGCGTTGACGCCTGCCGTACAGGCGATGCTCACCGGTCTCACCGAGCGCGCCAGTACGCCGCGCCAGGCGATGGTAATCACCATCGTGATGAGTTTCGTGTGTTACTACCTGAATTGGGGTTTCGGCATGGTAGCCGGTGCCATACTGGCCCGCGAGATGGGTCGCCGTGTAGCGATTCACTTTCCGCTGATCGTGGCGGCCGCCTACGGCGGTGAACTGGTGCGCGGCCCTTCCTCGTCGATTCCTCTGGTCATCGCCACACCGGATCACTTCATGGAGGATCGCATCGGCATCGTGCCAGTGAGTCAGACGCTCTACTCTGGCTGGAACATCGCGCTAACGTGCCTACTGTTGCTGCTTCTGGTGGCCTTCTTCATGCTGCAAAAGCAGCCCGAGCGCATCGTGCGTCTCGACGATGCCGAAGACGATGACGTGCAGGCGCCTGTGCTGGAGAAGCATGCAAGCTTCTCCGACTGGATCGAGAACAGCCGCTTTCCAACGCTGTTTCTCGGCGCTCTGGCGGCGCTCTATCTCATTGGCCAGGCGGTGACTGGGCAGTTCAACATCGATCTTAACACCGTCATCATCATTTTCCTCGCCCTGGGCTTGTTACTGCATAAAAATCCTGCGACCTACCTCAAGGCAGCCGAGAAGGCGGTGGGGGCGGCGCGCGGTATCATCGTGCAGTTTCCGCTCTATGCAGGCATTGCCGGGATGATGACCGGGGCGGGGCTGGTGACGCAGTTCTCGGAAGCGATCATCGCCATCGCCACCCCTGCCACCTTTCCGCTACTGACGTTTCTATCTGCCGGTATCGTCAATTTCTTCATTCCCTCCGGTGGCGGGCAGTGGGCCATTCAGGGGCCGATCATGATGGAGGCGGCCGCCGCCCTTGGCGCCGACCCCGCCCAGACCATCATGGCGTTCACCTGGGGCGACGGCTGGACCAACCAGATTCAGCCGTTTTGGGCGCTGCCTCTTCTAGGGGTCGCCGGACTCTCGGCGCGGGACATCATGGGCTATTTGATCGTTTGGCTGATGATCTCGGGAGTGGCCATTGGCGGCACCTTCGTTGCGCTGTCGGTGTTCGGGTAAACATAAGCTGATAAAGGATACGGAGCATGGCCTTTCATTCGATCAATGGGCGTAGCGTCGCCTACCGCTTGCTCGGCGCCCAAGCCAACCCGCTGGTGGTGCTGGCGCACCCGCTGGGTATGAGTCAGGCGGTCTGGGACGACGTTATCCCTGCGCTGTTACCGCGCTACCGCGTGCTCACCTGGGATCTGCCCGGCCACGGCGCGAGTCAGGCGGTGAGCGGCGAGCGCATCACCTCTTCTGAGCTGGCGGCCGAGGCGCTGGCGCTAGTGGATCTAACCGGTGCCGCGCGGTTTCACTTCGTGGGAACCTCTATTGGTGGGGTCATCGGTCAACAACTGATCAAAGCGCATGCTGAGCGCTTGACGAGCGCTATGCTCACTAACACGGGGGCTGTGATCGGCAATCCCGAACTGTGGAACACCCGCGCCGCCCGCGTGCGTGCAGAGGGGCTGTCCGCCATGGCCCAGGAGATTGTGCCGCGCTGGTTCGGACCCAAGGCGTTCGAGGCGAACCCGGCACTCAAGGCAGGCTGGAGCGTGCAGATGGGGCGTGGCGACGACGAGTCCTACGCTCAGCTTTGCGAGATGTTGGGGCGTGAGACCTTCACCGGGCAGCTCTCCGACAAGGGCGTCAAGGTGCAGCTTCTTGGCGGCAGCGACGATCTTGCCACGCCGCTGGAAACGCTTCAGACGCTGGCCGAGGAGCTCGGCGGCGCGCCGCTCGACGTCTTCGACGGCGTTGGTCATGTACCTTCGGTGGAAGCGCCCGAGCGCTTCGTTCAGGCGCTTTTTGCAGTGCTGGCCCGTGACCTTGGCGATGTGGCCCATCAAGGCGTGGCCTACGCCACTGGCCTTGAAACGCGCAAGCAGGTTTTAGGGCGGGAGCACGTCGAGCGCTCCACCGCCAATGCCAACAGTCTCGATGCTCCTTTCCAGCAGATGATCACCCGCCTCGCCTGGGGAGAGCTTTGGAGCAACGAAGATCTCACTCGCCGCGAGCGCAGCATGATCACGACGGGAATTCTCGCAGCGCTTGGCCGTGAGGAGCTTGCCTTGCACCTGAAAACCGCCAAACGCATTGGCCTGAGCGACGCCGAACTTCGCCAGGTACTCATGCACGTCGCCATCTACGGCGGCGTTCCTGCGGCGAATCACGCCTTTGCCCTGGCCAAGGAGTTGGGCTGGGGGGAGTGATCGGCCAATCATCCAGGCAAACGCTTTAGCCAACGCCCCGGTAGCGCTACCATGCGGCTACCGGGGCTTTGTGCATAGAGCCCACTCGTTTATTTAGCCTGCCCAACACGCTTGAGCGATTACGCTCGGTGGCCCAAGGAGTTGCATGCTCAACGCCCGCATCAAGCTACGCCACCTGAGTGCCTTTCTCGAAGTTGCCAAGCGGCGCAGCTTTGCTCGGGCTGCCGAGGCGTTGGCGATCACGCAGCCGGGGATCTCCAAGGCGATTCGCGAGCTCGAGGAGATTTTAGAAACGCCGCTTTTCGAGCGGCTGCCTCAAGGCGTGGCGCTGACCCAAGCCGGGTTGACGCTGCTGCGCCACGTAGGCCCTGCACTGCGGGCGCTGGACGAAGGGGTGAGTGCGGTAGGCGATAGCCATCGCGGCGCCCGGTGGCTGCGGGTGGGGGCGCTCTCTACGGTCGAGAGTCGCCTTTTGCCGCTGGCCATATCGCGCTGGCACGCCCAGAGCGATACCTGTATCTCGGTGGTATCGGGGCCAAGCGCCTACCTGCTGTCGCAACTGCGGCTGGGGGCGTTGGATCTGGTCGTGGGGCGCATGACCGAGGCTCGTGAGATCGGAGATCTTCACTTCGAGCATCTCTACTATGAGCCTTTGGTTATCGTTGCGCGTCGCGACCACCCGCTGGCGGGGGCTGCCGCAGTGGCCGGCGCTGAGCTCACCCAGTACGCCTGGGTATTGCCGCCGCCGCAAACCGCCCTGCGCCAGCAGGTGGATAGTTTCTGCGTGCGACACGCCATCAGCCCGCCCTCTATGCTGCTCGAAACGCTCTCTCTACCGGTCAGCCACCGCTACACGCTAGAGAGCGATGCCCTATGGATCGCCCCGCGTGAAGCGGTGGCGGAAGCGCTGGCCAGCGGCGAGTTGAGCGAGTTGGCGCTGCCCCTCGAGGCGCATGGCGGCTCGGTAGGCATGTGCACCAACGTCAGCATGGCGCCGTCTCTTAGCCGGGAAGCCTTCTGCGAAACCCTGCGCGAGGCGGCAGCCGAACGGCTTCTACCAAGGTCGTAAGCGCCATAACTCATAGGTTATGGGTCGAGCGGACTCTTCAATTGGCAGGTATTCGCCCACACGCCACACTCGTTGAGTCAGCGCGAGATGCCGCGTGCGCCTCGCTAATGCCCTTGAGGGCGTTGGATCAAAGAGTCTTTCGCTATGCCCCATAACAATCGCTTCGTCGCCCGTGACCGACACTGGCATCCGCCGGCCTATGCGCCCGGCTACAAGACCTCCGTCGCCCGCTCGCCTCAGCAGGCGCTGGCGAGCATGCAGACCCCTACTGCATCAGAGCTGACCGGCCCTGACTTTCGCCACCTGCGTATGGGGCCCTACGACAATGACCTGTTGATGAACTTCACCCAGGGCGAAGGCTTGCCTCAGGGGGAGCGCATCATCGTCTTCGGGCGCGTGATCGATCAGTTTGGTAAACCCGTGCCGCATACGCTGGTGGAGATGTGGCAGGCCAATGCCGGTGGCCGTTATCGCCATAAGAAGGATGCCTATCTAGCGCCGCTCGACCCGCACTTCGGCGGCGTGGGGCGTTGCCTGACCGACGAGCAGGGTGTCTACCGCTTCCGCACCATCAAACCCGGCCCCTACCCCTGGCCCAATGACATCAACAGCTGGCGTCCGGCGCATATCCACGTATCCGTCATGGGTCCATCGATCTCGAGCCGCCTGATCACCCAAATGTACTTCGAGGGCGATCCGCTGATTCCGCTATGCCCAATCGTGCATACGCTCAACGATCCCGAGGCCGTAGACACCATGGTCGGTCGTCTGGACATGGCGCAAAGCAAGCCCATGGACTGCTTGGCGTATCGCTTCGACATCGTGGTGCGCGGTGAGCTGCAAACCTACTTCGAAAACCTCTAAGGCCGGGGGACGACCATGTACCAGCCCAATACTCAGCCCACCCACGACCTCATGCTACGCGAGACGGCGTCACAAACCGCGGGCCCTTTCGTGCATATCGGCCTGGCCCTCGCCGCCGCGGGCAATCCCGAGCGAGATGAGGAGATCTGGAACGAAATGGCCAAGCCTGGCGCTGAGGGCGAGCGCATCCAGATCGTGGGCACCGTGATCGACGGCAACGGCGATCTGGTCCGTGACGCCTTTCTGGAGGCGTGGCAGGCCGACCCCGAGGGGCACTACCAGGCGAATTATGACCTGCAAAAACCGTTCAACGGCTTTGGTCGCACCGCCACGACTTTCGATCATGGCAGTGAGTGGTCACTGATCACTCTCAAGCCCGGCGCGGTGATACACCCCAACGGCACGCCGATGGCGCCGCATATCAATCTTTCCATTTTCGCGCGTGGCATAAATATCCACCTGCAAACACGGCTCTACTTCGACGATGAGATGGAGGCCAACCGCACCTGTCCGGTGCTCTCGCGCCTCGAGTCGGATAATCGCCGCCAAACACTGATCGCCAAGCGCGAAGAGGGTGGCGAGATGGTGCGCTACCGCTTCGATATTCGCCTGCAGGGGCCCGGAGAGACGGTGTTTTTCGATTTCTAATCAGGCTGTCGTCACCCTTTCTTGAAGCGCTGAGCCTAATGGCCAGCGCTTTTATTGATTTCAGGGTGTAATGCGATCGAGTGAGAGCCTGCTTCAAACCATGGAAGTGGCAAAAGATAGACCAAGGTCGATTAGCCCCGAATGGGGCGGTGGATTAAGCTGAATGCAATGCAACGAACTATTGTTCGTATGGCGAACGAAAAGCTGCTTCCCTACCTCTGGAGCTTACAATGAAAACGATCCTCTCACGCTGCCTTCTGACGGCTGCCGTCGCGGGTATGAGCATTAGTACCGCGCATGCCACCACGCTACGCATGGCTCACTTCTGGCCGGCTGCCTCTGGCGTCAATGAAGATATCCTGCAGGTATGGGCCGATACCGTGGCGGAGGAGTCCGGTGGTGAGCTCACGGTGCAGATGTTCCCGTCGGGCACCCTGGCCAAGCCTGATTCTATCTATGAGGCGGCGGCCAACGGTATTGCCGATATCGGTGCTACCGCTCAGGGTTACACCGCTGGGCGCTTCCCGCTGTCGCAGATCGTCGAGCTGCCGGGCATTGCCACCTCTGCCACCCAAAGCGCCTGCGTGCTGCAAACGCTCTATGACGATGGTCTTCTTGATAGCGAGTATGAGGATACCCGACCGCTGTTCATGTTCACCACCGGCCCTGGCGGTATCCACACCATCGACACTGATGTCCAGACGCCCGCAGATTTGGCGGGTCTGCGTATTCGTCGTCCGACGGCGGTCGCCGGTGAGATGCTCGAAAACATGGGCGCCACGCCCGTAGGCATGCCCGCGCCGGACATCTATACCTCCATGCAGCGGGGCGTCGTCGACGGCTTGAGCTTCCCCTGGGAGGGGCTTGGCAGCTTCCGTATCAATGAGCTGGTTAATTATCACACGGAAGTACCGTTTTATAATTTGATCTTCGTCGCGACGATGAACAAGCGCACCTACGATGGCCTTACCCCCGAGCAGCAGGCGGTCATCGACAACAACTCAGGCATGGCCTGGGCAGCACGCGCCGGTGAAGTGTTCGATCGCTTGGACGTTGAAGGCAAGCAGGAGGCCGTCGAGGCGGGCCACACCATTCGCGAAATCGAAAATCCGCTCCAGCATCCTGACTGGCAGGCACCGCTCGAAGCGGGTATCGAAGCGTATCTCACCCAGCTTGAGGAACGCGGCTTGAGCCAAGCCCATGACGTCTACGAAGCGGCACAGGCGGCCAGCGCAAGCTGTTCAAGCCCCCAGGAGTAAGGCATGCAGCGTTCTCTGGAAAGGGTCAGCCATTGGCTGGCCCTAGTGTGTCGTTGGGTAGCGGCTTTGGCACTCGTGGCACTTTTGATGGTGACGATTACCGATGTGAGTACGCGCTATCTCTCGCGGCTGACCGAAGGGGCGATCGCCCTGCGCGTGAGTGGAAGCGTGGAACTGGTGAGCTATTTGATGCTCTGTTCGCTGTTGGCGGCGATGGCGGCCAACGTCGAGAAGAGTCAAGTGGTGGTCGAGGCGTTTTCCCATCGATTACCCCAGGGTATCAAAAACCGTCTGCAGGGCATTTATCTTCTCGGTTTCGCGGCACTGGGTATCATCCTTTTTATCGGCCTGCTCGACTCGGCAGCGGCGGCCACGCGTCACGGCGAAATTACCCAGGATTTGCGCCTGCCTATGGGGCCGATCTATTACGCCGCAGCGGGGTTGAGTCTGCTGTTAGGTATACGTAGCGCGCTCCATGCGTTACTCGGCGCCCTGTTCGGCTTGCAAGAGGAGGTGGCTCATGGGGAGTGAAACGATCGGCGCCATTGGACTCGGCTTGCTGCTTGTTTTGATGGTGCTACGTGTGCCCGTCGCGCTGACCATGCTCATCATCGGTGTGGGGGGATTCGCCTCGATTATCAGCCTGGACGCCGCCATTGCGCAGCTCAAGACGGTGCCGGTCGAGGTGCTGTCCAACTACAGCTTCAGCGCGGTACCCATGTTCATCCTGATGGGCGTACTGGCGGCGCATTCGGGAATGGCGGGTAAGCTGTTCGATGCTACCCGTACCATCTGCGGGGGCTGGAAGGGTGGCTTGGCCATCGCCGCCGTGGGCTCCTGCGGTATCTTCTCGGCGATTTCGGGTTCGTCGCTTGCTACCGCTAGCACCATGACCCGGGTGGCGCTTCCGGAAATGGAACGCTACGGCTATAACCGGGGGCTCGCCACCGGCGCCTTGGCGGCAGGCGGCACGCTCGGCATCATGATTCCTCCCAGCATTGCGCTACTTATCTACGCCATTCTTACCGAGCAGTCGGTAGGCGACATGTTCATGGCGGGGCTGATTCCCGGGCTCATGGGGCTGGTCATGTACGCGCTGACCGTCACCGTGGTGATGCGTCTTCGCCCGGCACTCGCCGTGATAGGCGAACGCACCTCCTGGCGCGACAAGTTTGCCTCCATCTCGGGCTTGATCCCATTCTTTGCCGTCTTTCTAGTGATGATTCTGGGCATCTACTTCGGCTTGTTCACACCCACCGAAGGCGCCAGCGTCGGGGCCTTTGCCACGCTGCTGTATGCGCTCTTCAAAGGTATGCGCTTGGCTGGGCTTTGGCGCAGTCTGCAAGAGACCTTGGCGCTGTCGGCGGTGGTGTTCTTCATGTTGGTGGGGGCGGAAACGCTGGGCTACTTCATCTCGGTGTCGCGGATCTCGTTTTCCATTAGTGACATGCTTTATGGGCTCGAGCTTTCGCCGATGATGGTGGTGCTGTGCATCCTGCTGCTCTACTTCGTGCTCGGCATGTTCATGGACTCCATCGCCATGCTGGTGATCACCGTGCCGGTGGTTTACCCGATCATCCAGGCGTTGGGCATCGATCCGGTCTGGTTCGGGATCATCACGGTGCTGACGGTGGAGCTTGGCCTGATCACCCCGCCGGTGGGCATGAACGTGTTCGTCATCAAGGCGATGGCGCCGCACGTAGGGCTGGGCGAAATCTTCAAGGGCGTGGCACCGTTTATCGTGTCGGACTTCGTTCGGCTGGCGCTTCTGGTTGCGTTTCCCGTGCTGAGCACGTTTTTCCTGCTTTAACGTCATGGGGCTGGAGCGGCCGACTGTCGAAGACGGCTACGGCTGCTCCATCAAATGCTTTCGAAACGCACGGGGAGCCAATGTTGTATTACGTTTGAAAAAACGTGTGAAGTAGGCCGGCTCGGAAAAGCCCAAACCGTCGGCGATCTCGGCGATGGTCATATTGGTATAAGTGAGCTGGCGTTTGGCCTCGAGCAGTAGCCGCTCGTGGAGTATCTGCAAGGCGCTCCGGCCTTCCTGTTGACGGCACAGTAGGTTGAGATGCGCGCGGCTGAGCCCAAGTTCGCGCGCTAGCGCCTCGATGCCAGGCTGCTCTCGAAAGCGTTGCTCGACCAGCGTATGAAACCGTTCGAAATGCTGGCGACCCTTTTCGCGTGCCATAGGGATCGCCCTCTGAGGCGTTGGCTTACGCGGCAGCACCAGGCGTTCGAGCTCGATGGCCAGTGCCAGAGCCAGTACTTCCAGAAGCTGGCGCCGCTCCGGCGCCGGATGGCGATACTCGCGGTCGATCTGGCTCACCAGCGTGACGATCTGCGCTTGATTCGACGCGGCTTCGAGGCTGTAAAACCCCGCCTGTCTCAGCGCTCGGCCATCATCCAATGCCTTGCCCAAATGATCTGCCAGCGGCTGAGCCAGGGTCACGATGTGGCCTTTCACGTCTGGTGAAAAGCAGAACCCGTGAATCGTCATGGCCGGTACCACGATGACCCCCGCATTCCGCTTATGGTGATGGGCTCCCTCCAGCTCAAGATCGACGCTGCCTCGAGTGATCAGCAGGACGTGGACCAGATCGGTGTGGCGATGCGGGCGAATACGCCAATCGTGCAGAAGGCTGCGCTCTGGAATGGACTCGCAGTGCAAAAGATCCGGCGTGGGCCAATGGCGGGTTTCACCGTAGAGCTTGAACACGGGAACGATAGTGGCGGCTAGCATGGAGGGCTCCGCTAATACGTTTGACTAAAGTCGAGCATTTATACGCCAAAAATCCAGATTTAAGACCATATTTTGCCTTACTCAAGCGCTTAATTCGATCAAAAATACAACTCATTAATCGTTGTGACACTATGCTCTGGAGCGTTTTGATGAAGACTCAGGTGGCGATTATCGGGGCTGGCCCGTCGGGCCTGTTGCTGGGACAACTGTTGCAACGCCAGGGCATCGACAACGTGATCGTCGAGCGGCGCAGCGGCGAGCACGTGCTGAGCCGCATCCGGGCCGGTGTGCTAGAGCAGGGCACGGTGGATCTCTTACGCGAGGCGGGCGTTGATCGGCGTATGGATGAAGAGGGCTTACCCCACGACGGCTTTGAGCTGGCCTTCGACAATCGCCGCGTACGCGTGCCGCTTGATGAGCTGACCGGAGGCCGCCGTGTCATGGTCTACGGTCAGACCGAGGTGACGCGTGACCTGATGGAGGCTCGTGAGGCCGTAGGTGCCTCCTCGTTTTACGAGGCTGAAAACGTTCAGCCGTTCGATATGGAAAGCGACGCCCCTTATCTGACGTTCGAGCATGATGGTAAAACCTTGAGGCTCGACTGCGACTACATAGCCGGCTGCGATGGCTACCATGGCGTCTCGCGTCAGAGCATTCCTGGTGATCGTCTCACCGAGTTCGAAAAGGTCTACCCCTTTGGCTGGCTGGGTCTATTATCGGATACGCCACCGGTGTCGGAGGAGCTGATCTACGCCCGCCACGAGCGCGGCTTTAGCCTGTGCAGCATGCGTTCCGCCACCCGCAGCCGTTACTACCTGCAGGTGCCGTTGGATGAAAAAGTCGAGGACTGGTCCGATGAGCGCTTTTGGGAAGAGCTCAAGCGCCGCTTGCCCAACGAGGTGGCCACTCGGCTCGTGACCGGGCCTTCCATCGAGAAGAGCATCGCGCCGCTTCGAAGCTTCGTGGTGGAGCCCATGCAGTACGGCAAACTGTTTTTGGTCGGTGACGCGGCCCATATCGTCCCGCCTACTGGCGCTAAGGGCCTCAATCTCGCCGTCAGCGACGTGAATACGCTCTACCGGCTGATGGTGAAGGTCTACCAGGAAGGCCGCACGGATCTGATCGAGCGCTACTCACAAACGTGCCTGAAACGTATCTGGAAGGCCGAGCGCTTCTCTTGGTGGATGACGTCCATGCTGCACAACTTCTCCGATGCAGACGACTTCGATAGCCGTTTGCAGCTCGCTGAACTCGATTACGTCACGAGTACCCAGGCGGGTTTGACGACGATTGCCGAAAACTATGTGGGACTGCCTTACGAGTCTCTGGAGTAAAATTTCGTTGTCTTGATTTGCCTTGAACCTCCCTGGTAAAAGAAGCGCCATGAACCGGCTCAAACCCTAATTGGTTCTCAAAAACGCGGCATCGGTGCTTTAACGCTATCCATGAACTCGTGTTTTGTTAAAACCAAGGCGCCAGCCTGACCCTTAACCGGGTGCGATAGGCGGCATCGTTGATACGACTGTTGGCCAGCATGCGGTCCAGCAGGGCGCCACGTTTCTTTGCCGAGCTCGGTAGCGCCTTGACGTGCGTATCGATCCAGACAAGCCGGCCCTGGGCGTCGATCAGCAGGTTGTCCAGGTGCAGGTCGCGGTGGTAGTAGCCCGCCTGGGCGAGCTCGATCACCTGGTTGGCCAGAGTGTCGATGAATGCCGTGCGGCCCGGCTCGTCGAGCGCCTCGAAGTGGGCGCTACCCGTCACGCAGCCGTCCAGCCGCTCCATGGCGTAGAGCGAGCCGAGCGGATTCAAGAAGTTGAGCGCCACGCCATAGCAGCGCACATCGACGGTGTTCTGCCCCAGTTTCTGCAGAATGCGGCGGCTGGTGAACTCCTTGTAGGCGTCGTAAGAGCCGGTCAGGCGCTTGGAGATGATGTCGCGTCCCAGCCAGCGCCAGAAGTGCTCCCTGGGGGAGTACTTGTCGCGCACCAGCTTGAACAGCGTACTGGACTGGGCTTGAAAGAAGAAATGGCTGCTGGCCTGACGATCGAGTTCCGGTAGCGACACCAGCGCCTGCAGGCTGCCCACGCCCGGCGTTGCTTGAACGCGGTGAACCAGATACCAACAGGTCCGTTTTTCGAAGTGAAAACGCTGCAGCTTTGTGAACATGCGGAAGAACTCGGTCGATCATCCGGCAGAAAGCCGAGTGACGGGGGTTGAACGTCAAGAAATGGCCGCTAGCGTCGACGGCACCAACCTGGGTGCCTACTGAAAGAATGCTGACACTAAAGCGTAATAGAAAAGCTGCCAAGTTCAACCATTTTGCCGTTTTCCAGCCGTTCGGCGAGTGTCTTTCCCCTGGAGTGGCCAGTAAAAAGCCCGGCCGGGGCCGGGCTTTGCATATCGGAAGCTTGAAGCGCTCAACACTCGATGGCATTCACCGCGAGTCCACCTTTTGACGTTTCCTTGTACTTGTCGAGCATGTCGCGGCCGGTGTCGCGCATGGTGCGGATCACTTTATCCAGCGAGATGAAGTGGGTGCCGTCGCCGTGCAGCGCCATTTGCGCTGCATTGATCGCCTTGACCGTGGCGATGGCATTGCGCTCGATGCAGGGCACCTGGACGAGGCCGCCGACCGGGTCGCAGGTGAGCCCCAGGTTGTGCTCCAGGCCGATTTCCGCAGCGTGCTCGACCTGCTCCGGCGTTGCGCCCATCACCTCGGCCAGCCCCGCGGCGGCCATGGCGCAGGCGGAGCCGACCTCGCCCTGGCAGCCCACTTCGGCCCCAGAAATGGAGGCGTTTTTCTTGCACAAAATGCCGATGGCGCCTGCGGCAAGCAGGAAGTCCACCACGTTACGCTCGCTGGAGCCTGCCTGGAACTTCATGTAGTAGTGCAGCACCGCCGGGATGATGCCCGCCGCGCCGTTGGTCGGGGCGGTGACCATGCGCCCGCCGGCGGCGTTCTCCTCGTTGACCGCCAGCGCGAAGATGTTGACCCACTCCATGGCCGAAAACGTGGTCGCGATCAGGCACGGGTTCTGTTCGGCGGCCTGCAGGCGCTGGTGCAGCAATTTGGCGCGCCGTTTGACGTTGAGCCCGCCAGGCAGCACGCCTTCGTGGGTGAGGCCGTTGTCGACGCACTCGCACATCACCCGCCAGATGCGCCACAGCTCGTCGCGCACTTCCTGCTCGGGCCGCCAGGTCTTCTCGTTGGCCATCATCAGCTGGCTGACGCTCATCTTCTCGCGCCGGCAAAGCTTTAGGAGCTCTTCGGCGGAGTTGAAGTCGAAGGGGATCTCGGCGCTGTCCATGTCCTCGAGCTTGGCATCCACCTGGTGCTGGTCGACGACGAAGCCGCCGCCGACCGAGTAGTAGGTGTTGGCCAGCAGCGTCTGGCCGGCCTCGTCGAAAGCGCAGAGCTTCATGGCGTTGGGGTGGTGGGGCAGGCTCTCCTCGTGAAAGCGCATGTCGCGCTCCCAGACGAAGGTGACGTCCTTCTGGCGATTGAGCGACAGCGTGTGCGTCTGTTTGAGCGTCGCGATCGCGGGGCCGATGATCGCCGGGTCGATCCGGTCCGGGCGCTCGCCCATCAGGCCCATGACGGTGGCATGGTCGGTGGCGTGGCCCACGCCGGTGGCGGAGAGCGAGCCGTAAAGGTGCACTTCCAGGCGGCTGACCCGGTCGAGTACGCCGGCGTCCTCCACCGCCGCGGCGAACTTGAAGGCCGCCATCATGGGGCCGACCGTGTGCGAGCTGGAGGGCCCGACGCCGATCTTGAAAAGGTCGAAGACACTGATAGGCATGGAAGACCTCTGATGAGAATGCCGCGCCGGCTCACCGGCAGCGGACAAGGCCGCAAGCAGGTGAGTCTACGTCGTTTATTGTACTTACTGTAGCCAAGGCCTGCGGGGGTAATGCAAGGCGGTCAGTTGCCGAACACGACCGTGCGCCCGCCGTGCAAAAACACTCGCCGCTCCAGGTGGTAGCCGATGGCCCGGGCCAGCGTCAGGCACTCGATGTCGCGCCCCTTGGCCACCAGGTCCTCGGGGTAATGGGCATGATCCACCGGCTCGACGCCCTGGGCAATGATCGGGCCTTCGTCCAGGTCGTTGTTGATGTAGTGGGCGGTGGCGCCGACGAGCTTGACGCCCTTGTCGTAGGCTTGGTGGTAGGGTTTGGCGCCCTTGAAGCCCGGCAACAGGGAGTGGTGGATATTGATCGCCCTGCCATCCAGCAGCTGGCACATGCGTGGCGAGAGCACCTGCATGTAGCGCGCCAGAATCACCAGCTCCGCGCCGGTCTGCTCGATGATCTCGAGCACCTTCGCTTCCTGCTCGGCCTTGGTCTGTGGGGTGATCGGCAGATGATGGTAGGGCAGGTCGTGCCATTCGGCCAACGGCTGCAAATCCGGGTGGTTGGAAACGATCGCCTTGATATCGAGCGAAAGCTGTCCGGTACGGTAGCGGTAGAGCAGGTCGTTCAGGCAGTGATCCGCCTTGGAGACCAGAATGACCGCGCCGGTGCGCTTGGCCGGCGGCGTCAGCTCGAAACTCATGTCGAAGTCCGCGGCACGTGGTAGAAAGCTTTCCTCGAACGCCTTCTGATCGAACGCGGCGCGCTCCGGGCGAAACTCCGCGCGAATGAAGAAGCGCTCCCCCAGCCGGTCATCGAAGGAGCTGAGCTCGGTGATATAGCAGTGCTGCTCTTTTAAAAACCGGGTGACGACATCGACCGTGCCCAGAATGCTCGGGCACTGGGCGGTGATGATCCAGGTATCCGTTAGTCGGCTCATGGCGCTTCTCATTCATCAAGTTCAGTTCATCAAGTTCAGTTCATCGCGGCCAGGATGGCCGGGGGCGCCGGCCGTCCTGCTTTTATTGTGTATCGATACCGTATTCTTTCGATGCATCGAGCAGCCAGCGGTAGCAGTAGTCGGCGAAGCTGCGCCGCACCACCAGCTCCCACTCGGTCTCGCTTGCGCAGCGCAGCACCACGGTCGCCTTGGCGAACACGGTGGTCACGCCCTTGCCGACCGGAAACGCCAGGGGATGAACATCGAACGAGACCGTCTTCATCAGCACCTCGCGCGCGTTCTCGCCGGCAAGCGTGAGCAGGGTCTGGCCGCCGCTGACGTTGACGATGCTGACGTGCGCATCACCAAGCGTTTGGCGCAGGGAGCGCTCGAGGCCGAACTCCTCGCCGCCGGGAACGATCACGAGCCACTCGTCCGGCGAGATCCACTGGATCGAGCGCTCGCCGGTTTCGTCACGGGTGACGCTGTTGGGCTTGGCCGGCAGGCTCATGCCCATCACCTGGCGCACCGCTTCGTCCATCACGATGGCGCCGCCGCGCAGCACCACGTGACCCAGAAGGGGCTTCTCGCGCAGCGTGACGCCGGCGTTGACGCTGCCGGCCGTCTTCTGCTGCTGATAGCTCCAGTGAAGCGGCGACTCGACCGCCGGGTTGCCGGCGGGCACGGTATTGAACTCCTTGGCGCTGACGTTAGACATGCTGGCGCTCTCCTTTCGGATCGATGAAGACGGGACTGACGATCTCGGCCTCGTGCACCGTGCCGTCGGCCATCGGCAGGTAGACGGTCTGGCCCATGCGCTCGCGGCCTCCGACCACCACCGCCAGGGCGAAGCCGTGGCCCAGCGAGGGGCTGTAGTAGCTCGAGGTCACGTGGCCCTTCATGGCCATCGGAATGGCCTGCTCCTTGTCGAAGACGATCTGCGCGCCCTCTTCGAGCACCACGCTCGAATCCTTCGGCTTCAGGCCGACGAACTGCTTGCGATCGCCGCGCAGGGTGTCCGGGCGGCTCAGCGCGCGCTTGCCGATCCACGGGAAGGGCTTGTCGTAGCCGATCGCCCACTGCATGCCCAGGTCTTCCGGGGTGACCGAGCCGTCGGTGTCCTGACCGACGATGATCAGGCCCTTCTCGGCGCGCAGCACGTGCATGGTTTCGGTGCCGTAGGGCGTGAGGTCATACTTCTCGCCGTGCTCGAAGAGCTTCTTCCAGACGTGCAGCGCGTAGTTGGCCTGCACGTTGATCTCGAAGGCGAGCTCGCCGGTGAACGAGATGCGAAAGATCCGCGCCGGGACCTCGGCCACCGTGGCGTCGCGCCAGTCCATGAACTTGAACGACTCCTTGTCCAGATCCAGGTCGGTGAGTTCGGACAACAGCTTGCGCGCGTCCGGGCCGGTCACGGTCATGGTCGCCCAGTGATCGGTCACCGAGTTGAAGTAGACCTGAAGCTCCGGCCACTCGGTCTGGTGCCAAAGCTCCAGCCACTCGAGCACGCCCGCCGCGCCGCCGGTGGTGGTGGTCATCAAGAAGTGGTTGTCGGCGAGGCAGCTCGTGGTGCCGTCGTCCATCAGCATGCCGTCGTCCTTGCACATCAGCCCGTAACGCACGCGGCCCGGGGCGAGCTGGGCCCACTTGTTGGTGTAGACGCGACCCAGGAATTCCCGCGCGTCCGGCCCCTGGATATCGATCTTGCCAAGGGTCGAGGCGTCCAGAATGCCGACCTTCTCGCGCACCGCCAGACACTCGCGAGCGACCGCTTCATGCATGGTCTCTTTCTTGCCGCCTACCGTACGCGGGAAGTACCAGGGACGCTTCCACTGGCCCACGTCCTCGAACTCGGCGCCGTTCTCCACGTGCCACTGGTGCAGCGCGGTGTAGCGTTTGGGATCGAACAGCTCGCCGCAGTGACGGCCGACGATGGCGCCGAAGGTGACCGGCGTGTAGTTGGGGCGAAAGACGGTGGTGCCGACCTCGGGGATGGAGCGGTCGAGGCAGCGCGCGGCGATGGCCATGCCGTTGATGTTGCCGAGCTTGCCCTGGTCGGTGCCGAAGCCGAGCGCGGTGTAGCGCTTGACGTGCTCGATGGACTCGAAGCCCTCGCGGGTTGCGAGCTCGATGCCGGCGGCGGTCACGTCGTTCTGCAGATCGACGAACTGCTTCGGCGCGCGCAGCGCGGTTTTCTCGTGCGGCACCTGATAGAGCGCGCAGGCCTTGCCGTCGCGGCGAGCGCGGATGGCGGGCAGGGTGATCGCCTGAGCGTTCTCGAAGCCCGTGGCCCTGGCGGCCTGGCGGCCAGCGCGTTCGCCGTCGGCCAGCGTCTCGTCGAGCCCGAAGTGGCCGGCCACACCGCCGGCCGAGATCATGCCTTTCACCTCGCCGGGCAGAAAGCACAGCAGCTCCTCGTTCCACTGCGGCCGCGTGCCGGTGTGGGAGGAGAGGTGCACCACCGGGCTGTAGCCGCCGGAGCTTGCGATGGTGTCGCACTCGAGCTCCTCGACCTTGCCGGTCACCACGAAGCGCTCGAGATCGATCGCGCAGACGCGGGCGCCGGTGACGCGCTGGCCGCCGCGCGCTTCGACCACGGCGCTACCCGTGATCACGCGAATGCCGGCGTCGCGGGCCTGGCGAACGAGATCGCCGTCCGGATTGGCGCGGGCATCGACGATCGCCACGACCTGGCGGCCGGCCTCTTTCCAATCGAGCGCAGCGCGGTAGGCGTGATCGTTGCTGGTGGAGAGCACCAGCTTCTTGCCCGGCACCACCGCGTAGCGGCGGATATAGGTCGAGACCGCCCCGGCGAGCATGTTGCCCGGCAGGTCGTTGTTGGCGTAGACCAGCGGGCGCTCGTGGGTGCCGCTGGCGAGAATCACCTGGCCTGCGCGCACGCGGTGCAGCCGCGCCCGCGCCTGACCGGCAAAGCCGGCCTCGCTGGCGGTATCGGCCAGGTGCTCGGTGCGCCGCTCGTGCAGGGTGACGAAGTTGTGATCGTGGTAGCCGTTGGCGGTGGTGCGTGGCAGAAGCGTCACGTTCTCGAGGCTTGCAAGCTCCTTGACGCTCGCCTCGACCCAGCGCGCCGCTAAGACGCCGTCCAGCGTCTCGCGGCTGTCGAGCAGCGACCCGCCCATCTCTTCCTGTTCGTCGCAGAGGATCACGCGGGCGCCGGCACGCGCCGCCGACAGCGCCGCGGCCAGGCCCGCCGGGCCCGCGCCGATGATCATCACGTCGCAGTGGTGGTGCATGTGGTCGTAGATGTCCGGGTCGGAGTCGTGGGGCGCGCGGCCCAGGCCCGCGCCCTTGCGGATGTACTTTTCATAGGTCATCCACATCGAGGCCGGGGCCATGAAGGTCTTGTAGTAGAAGCCCGGCGGCATGAAGCCTCCGCCGAGCTTGCCGACCCAGCTCATCACGTCGCGCTGGACGTTCGGCCAGCCGTTGGTGCTGCGCGCGACCAGGCCCTTGTAGAGCGCCTGCTGGGTGGCGCGCACGTTGGGCACCTGGGTCTCTTCCCGGGCGCCGAGCTGGACCACGGCGTTGGGCTCCTCGGCGCCGGCGGCGACGATGCCGCGGGCCCGCGAGTACTTGAAGCTGCGGTTGACGATGTCCACGCCGTTGGCGAGCAGGGCCGAGGCCAGGGTGTCGCCCTTGAAGCCCTGGTAGCGCTGACCGTTGAAGGTGAACTCGAGCGTCTGGCCGCGATCGATCCGACCGCCGGCATCGATACGATGGGTCTGCGTCATGACGAGGTCTCCTCGTTCAAGGCCTGGGATTCGGGCTGGGCACCGATGGTCTGCCAGCCGCCGTCGGCGGTTTGTACGCCCTGTTCCTTGCGAACCTTTTCCGTTTCGGCGGTGATGCTCGGCTGCTCGCCCATCCGGTAGGTCTCGAGGATTTCGTAGGTCACCGTGTTGCGGGTGATGTTGAAGAACTTGCGACAGCCCACGGAGTGGACCCACAGCTCATGGTGGATACCGCGCGGGTTCTGGCGAAAGAACAGGTAGTCGCCCCACTCCTCGTCGGTGGCGTTGTCCGGGTCGGCCGGGCGCATCAGGTGAGCCTCGCCGCGCGGATGGAACTCCTCTTCCTCGCGGTGCTCCTGGCAGTAGGGGCAGTGGATATAGAACATGGAAGCTCTCCTCAGTGCGCAACGCCGGCGGCGCCGTGTTCGTCGATCAGCGCACCGGTGTGGAAACGGTCGATGGAGAACGGCGCGGCGATCGGGTGCATCTCGCCCTTGGCCAGACTCGCCGCGAACACGTGGCCGGAGCCGGGGGTGGCCTTGAAGCCGCCGGTGCCCCAGCCGCAGTTGAAGTAAAGGCCCTTGACCTTCGTTTTCGACAGGATCGGACAGGCGTCCGGGCAGGTATCGACGATGCCGCCCCACTGACGGTTCATGCGCACCCGCGAGAACATCGGGAACATCTCGACGATCGCCTGCAGGGTGTGCTCGATGGTCGGGTAGCTGCCGCGCTGGCCGTAGCCGAGATAGCCGTCGATACCCGCGCCGATGACCAGGTCGCCCTTGTCCGACTGGCTGATGTAGCCGTGCACGTGGTTCGACATGGTGACGGTGTTGAGCACCGGCTTGAGCGGCTCGGACACGAGCGCCTGCAGCGGGTGGGATTCGAGCGGAAGCTTGATGCCCGCCATCTTCGCCAGCACCCCGGAGTTGCCCGCCGCCACGCAGCCCACGGTATTGGCTTCGATGTCACCCCGGTTGGTATGCACGCCGAGCACCTTGCCGTCGCGAATCTTGAAGCCGGTGACCTCGGTGTTCTGCAGAAGATCGACGCCCAGGGCATCGGCGCCGCGGGCAAAGCCCCAGGCCACCGCGTCGTGGCGAGCCACACCGGCGCTCTTCTGCCAGGAGGCGCCCATGATCGGATAGCGCGCGCGGCTGGAGATATCCAGTTCCGGCTCGATCTCCTTGATCTGCTGAGGCGTGACCACTTCGCTGTCGATACCGTTCAAGCGGTTGGCGTGAACGCGGCGCTGGATGTCGCGCATGTCCTGCAGGGTGTGGCCGAGGTTCAACACGCCGCGCTGCGAGAACATGACGTTGTAGTTCAGATCCTGGGAGAGCCCCTTCCACAAGTCGAGGGAGTGGTTGTAGAGCCTGGCGGCCTCGTCCCACAGGTAGTTGGAGCGCACGATGGTGGTGTTGCGCGCGGTGTTGCCGCCGCCGAGCCAGCCCTTCTCGACCACGGCGACGTTCTTGACGCCGAACTCCTTGGCCAGGTAGTAGGCGGTGGCGAGCCCGTGGCCGCCGCCGCCGACGATGATGACGTCGTAGCGCTTCTTGGGCGTGGGGTTGCGCCACTGGCGCTCCCAGTTCTCGTGATGCCCGAGCGCGTGTTTGACCAGTCCGAAGCCGGAATAACGTTGCATGAAATCTCTCCTGAGTCGACGCCGCAAAGCCCGTGGGCTTCGGTCGTTACGCGACGGTGGCGTCTTCGACCGGCGCTGCCTGTGTTTGGGCCTGACCGTAGACCGGGTAGTGCGCGCACAGATCAGCGACGTTGTCGCGTACCCGGTTTTCGATCTCGGTGGTGTCCTGCTCGTCGGCCAGCACGTCGAGAATGTCGCAGATCCAGCCGGCGAGCTGCTCGCAGTCCGCCTCGACCAGCCCGCGCGTGGTCACCGCCGGGGTGCCGATACGCAGTCCCGAGGTCACGAACGGGCTCTGCGGGTCGTTGGGCACGCTGTTCTTGTTGACCGTGATGTGGGCGCGGCCAAGGGCGGCATCCGCGTCCTTGCCGGTCACGCCCTGCTTGATCAGGGAGAGCAGGAACAGGTGGTCGTCGGTGCCGCCGGAGACGACGTCGAAGCCGCGCTCGACGAATACGCGGGCCATGGCGCGGGCGTTCGCGATCACCTGGCGCTGGTAGTTGACGAAGTCCTGGTTCATCGCCTCCTTGAAGGCTACGGCCTTGGCGGCAATGACGTGCATCAAGGGGCCGCCCTGCTGGCCCGGGAACACCGCGCCGTTGAGCTTCTTGTAGAGCGCCTCGTCGCCATCGGCGGAGAGGATCAGGCCGCCGCGCGGGCCGCGCAGGGTCTTGTGGGTGGTGGTAGTGACCACGTGGGCGTAGGGCAGCGGGCTCGGGTAGAGGCCGGCGGCGACCAGCCCCGCGACGTGGGCCATGTCGACCATGAAGTAGGCGCCCACCTCGTCGGCGATGGTGCGAAAACGCCGCCAGTCGACCACCCGCGAGTAGGCGGAGAAGCCGGCGATGATCATCTTCGGCCGGTGCTCGCGGGCCAGGCGCTCGACTTCCTCGTAGTCGATCTCGCCGGTGCCCTCCACCAGGCCGTACTGAACGGCGTTGTAGTGCTTGCCGGAGAAGTTCGGCGCCGCGCCATGGGTCAGGTGACCGCCGTGGGCCAGGCTCATGCCCAGAATGGTGTCGCCGGGGCTGACCAGCGCCATGAACACCGCCGCGTTGGCCTGGGCACCGGAGTGCGGCTGCACGTTGGCGTAGTTGGCGCCGAACAGGCTGCAGGCGCGATCGATGGCGAGTGCCTCGACCTTGTCGACGAATTCGCAGCCGCCGTAGTAGCGCTTGCCCGGGTAGCCCTCGGCGTACTTGTTGGTCAGTTGCGACCCCTGGGCTTCCATCACCAGTTTGCTGGTGTAGTTCTCCGAGGCGATCAGCTCGATGTGGGCTTCCTGGCGCGTGGTTTCCTCGGCGATGGCCGAGGCGAGCGCCGTGTCGTAGTCGGCCAGGCGGGCGTTGGATGAAAAATTGTTGTGAGCCATCTGCTTCTCCAGGCTAGTCGCGTTGTTGGATGTCTTCGAGCGCCGGTCGCACTACGGAATGGACGCTAGCTTGTCGCGATAGTATCGCCGTGCCTGCCCCCCAAGATGCTTGCTGGCGTCATCGCTCGGCGTATTTGCGACATCCGATCGTGATTCGTCCCGCCCCGTCGAACAGGTCGCTCCTTTGCTGTTGGGTGTCGCCCATGGGCAATTTCGCGCGCGCGTTATCGACCATGCTGGGCAGCGGGTCTATGCCTGTCCGGCGACATCGCGTGCCGGACAGCGCCTCTATCGAGCGCCCGCTCGCGCCAGTTCATTCAAGAATAACGACGCGGCGCGACCCGCCGGGTCACGCCGCAAGCCAAAGAGGATGTCGCATGTCAAACAATCGTGGTGTCGTATACATCGGTGACGGCAAGGTCGAGGTCCAGGACATCGCCTACCCGAAAATGGAAACGCCCAACGGCAAGCCCATCGATCACGGCGTGATCCTGAAGGTGGTCTCCACCAACATCTGCGGCTCCGACCAGCACATGGTGCGCGGGCGCACCACGGCGCCCACCGGCATGGTGCTGGGTCACGAGATCACCGGCGAGGTGATCGAGAAGGGCAAGGGCGTCGAGTTCCTGCAGATCGGCGACATCGTCTCGGTGCCGTTCAACGTCGCCTGCGGGCGCTGCCGTACCTGCAAGGAGGGCCACACCGGCCTTTGCCTGCACGTCAACGACGACCGCGCCGGCGGCGCCTACGGCTACGTCGACATGGGCGGCTGGGTCGGCGGCCAGGCCCACTACGTCATGGTGCCCTACGCCGACTTCAACCTCTTGAAGTTCCCGGACCGCGACCAGGCGATGAGCCAGATTCGCGACCTGACCATGCTGAGCGACATCCTGCCGACCGGCTTCCACGGCGCGCTGAAAGCCGGCGTCGGGGCGGGCTCCACGGTCTACGTCGCCGGAGCCGGCCCGGTGGGGCTGGCCGCAGCCGCCTCGGCGCGCCTGCTCGGCGCGGCGGTGGTCATGATCGGCGACTTCAACCAGGCGCGTCTCGAGCACGCGCGCAAGATGGGGTTCGTGCCGATCGATCTCTCCAGGCACGACCGTCTGGGCGAGATGATCGCCGCGGTGGTGGGCGAGCCGAGCGTGGACAGCGCCATCGACGCGGTGGGCTTCGAGGCGATCGGTCACGGCGGCAAGGAGCAGCCGGCGGTGGTGCTCAACCAGATGATGGACATCACCCGCGAAGGCGGCTCGATCGGCATTCCCGGCCTTTACGTCACCGAGGACCCGGGTGCGGCGGAAAAAGCGGCGCAGACCGGCAGCCTCAGCCTGCGCTTTGGCAAGGGCTGGGCGAAAGGACTCTCCTTCCACACCGGACAGACCCCGGTGGTGCAGTACAACCGCCAGCTGATGCAGGCGATCCTGCACGGGCGGCTGAACATCGCCGAGATCGTCAACGCCCAGGTGATCTCCCTCGAAGACGCCCCGACGGGCTACGAGCAGTTCGATCAGGGCGTGGCGAGCAAGTTCGTCCTCGACCCGCACGGGCTGCTCGGCGCCGCCTGATGCGCCCGTCCGCGACACGCGCTGACCACGACGCCCGGGGCTTTCGCCCCGGGCGTTTTGCGTTGAGTCGAGGCGCTGTCCAGATATAGTCCGAGGTTTGAAACAGGGGTCTGAAATGCGACATGAAAAAGCGGATACCGCGTGGCGGTATCCGCTCGAGAGGCCGGCCCGTTCGATGCCTAGAAATCGACCACCAGGCTGCTCTTGGGTCGGCTGCAGCAGGTCAGGATGTAGCCCTCTTCGATGTCCTCGTCGGTGATGCCGCCGTTGTGCTCCATCTCCACCTCGCCGGATTTCAGCGCCACCCGGCAGGTGCCGCAGATGCCCATGCCGCAGGCCTTGGGAATGTGCAGGCCGAGCTTGGCAGCGGCGGCGTGCACGGTCTCGCCGGCCTGGATGCGCACGCTCTTGTTCGACTGGGCGAACTCGATGTTGAGCAGCTCCTCGGGCTCGGCGAGCTCCGCCTCCACTTCGGCCTGCTCGGCCAGCTCCAGCACGTCCTCGCGCACCTCCACCGGCGTCGCCCCGAACAGCTCCTCATGGTAGTGATCCATGTTGAAGCCGTTGGCCTTGAGGATCGCCTTGATGGCGTTCATGTAGGGCACCGGGCCGCAGCAGAAGATCTCGCGCTCGAGGAAGTCCGGCGCCATCATCTCGAGCATGGGCTGGGTGAGAAAGCCGCGATAGCCCGCCCAGGCTTCGCCGATGTCGTCCTTCTTCTCGCAGACGATGTGCAGCTTGAACTCGGGGAGCCGCGAGAACATGTGCACCAGCTCGCGGTGATAGATGACGTCGCGCGGCGCCCGGGCGCTGTGGATGAACTCGACGTCGACGCTTGCGTTGGTGTCGAAGAACCAGCGCGTCATCGACATCAATGGCGTGATGCCCACGCCCCCGGAGAGAAACAGCACCTTCTCGGCGGGAAAGTCGATGGAGTTGAAGTTGCCCACCGGGCCGTGGACCACCAGCTCGTCGCCCACCTTAAGGTTGGCGTGCAGCCAGTTGGAGACCTGGCCGCCGGGCACCTGCTTGACCGTGATCGAGAAGCTGTAGGGGATCGAGGGCGAGCTCGAGATGGTGTAGGAGCGCATCACCGGCTGGCCGTCGATCTCGAGCTCCAGGGTCACGAACTGGCCCGGCTTGAAGAAGAACATCACCGGCTGCTCCGCCATGAAGCAGAAGGTGCGAACGTCCCAGGTCTCCTGGATCACCTTGACGCAACGCACGTGGTGGCGGCCGTTGGTCCAGGTCTGGGTCGTGACGGGGTTGAAGAAGTTCGTTGTCATCGTTGTCTCTTTTATGGCCGTGCTCGCGTTGCCCTCACCGGTCCGCCGCTTGCCTGGTCGGTCCAGCACCGTTACCTGCATTCTGGGTACGCGCTATGGCGGCGACTTACCTGTCAGCGACACGCGCTTGTCTTGCGCCACCTCCCGCGGCGCGCAAACCCCTTCTTGCGTCGTCGATGCGTTATCCGGTGTCGCCGGTAGACAATTGAGGGCGCCCCCCCTGGACCACAATCCATCCACTACAAGCACGCTTCGCGCCTGCCAGTCGCCAAGTCACGCAACTCGATAACAAGACAATCTCGTTTGGTCACTGACTGTGTCGCCGTCCCGTCTCGGGAAGGCGGGTTTAAAAGGATATCTGGTATGAACAAGACGTCGGACTACCCCCAACACGATCCCCTGGCCGCCATGCGTGAAGAGACGCTCCAGATGCTCCAGTCCCGGGCGCGCACCTTCTCCCTGCCGCAGCCGTTCTACAACGACGCGCGGCTGTTCGCGCTGGACATGGAAGAGATCTTCGAGAAGGAGTGGCTGTTCGCCGGCATGAGCTGCGAGATCCCGGCCAAGGGCAACTTCATGACCCTGGAGATCGGCGACAACCCGGTGGTGATCGTGCGCGGCGGCGAAGGCCAGATCCACGCCTTCCACAACGTCTGCCGCCACCGCGGGTCACGGCTTTGCACCACCGGCAAGGGCAAGGTCGCCAAGCTCGTCTGCCCCTACCATCAGTGGACCTACGAGCTCGACGGAAGGCTTCTGTTCGCTGGCAGCGACATGGGTACCGACTTCGATCTCAACCAGTTCGGCCTGAAGCCGGTGCACGTGCGCACCGCCGGCGGCTTCATGTTCATCAACCTCGCCGACAACCCGCCGGCCATCGACGACTTCCTGGTCACGCTCGAGCACTACCTCGAGCCCTACCAGATGGACAACGTCAAGGTGGCGGTGGAGTCGAGCATCGTCGAGCAGGCGAACTGGAAGCTGGTGATCGAGAACAACCGCGAGTGCTACCACTGCAACGGCTCGCACCCGGAACTTCTGAACTCGCTGATGGAGTTCGACGACACCGAGGACCCGCGCGCCACCGACAAGTACAAGGACCTGGTCGCGCGCAAGCAGTCGGATTGGAACGGCGAGCAGGTACCCTGGCAACTCAAGCGCTTCGGCAAGCGCAACCGCGTGACCCGCACGCCGCTGCTCGATGGCGTGGTCTCCATGACCATGGACGGCAAGCCCGCCTGCAACAAGCTGATGGGCCGGCTGACCAGCCCGGACATGGGGTCGCTGCGCATCCTGCACCTGCCCAACTCCTGGAACCACTTCATGGGCGATCACGCCATCGTGTTCCGGGTGCTGCCGCTGGGCCCGCAGCAGACCGTGGTGACCACCAAGTGGCTGGTGCACAAGGATGCGGTGGAAGGCGTGGATTACGACACCGAGAACATGCGCCTGGTGTGGGACGCCACCAACGACCAGGACCGTCGCCTGGCCGAGGAGAACCAGCGCGGCATCAACTCCAAGGCCTACCAGCCCGGCCCCTACTCCGAGACCTACGAGTTCGGCGTGATCGACTTCATCGACTGGTACGCCGAGCGCATGCTGCAAAATCTCGAAGGCGAGGGCGTGTCGCTCTCGCTGGCCTCCTCCCAGGGGTAGTTCGCCACCCCACGGCCGCCGCCCCGTCGATTCGCTCGCCGGGGCGGCGGCGCTTTCAGGCGAGAACCACGCCGTCCAGATGCCGGGCGATCGCCTGGCGAACCTCGGGCAGTACCACGTCCTGGCGGTCGAGCTCGCGCAGGTAGGCGCCGGGCCCGTCGACCGGATGCGCGCGGTGGGCCTCCAAGGCGCGGCGAGCGCACTCCTCCGGCGTTGCCTCCTCTGCGATCTCGATACCCAGGCCGCGCAGCCCGGCGCGAAAATCGTCTCCATCGACCAGTTCGACGATCATCATGACGGCATCCTCTCTCGTGTGGATCCAGAAGCGCTCAGTGTATCCATAACCGCGTGACGATACGCCCGTCGACGCGGCGATAGCTATGCGGGTGTCGGTTTCAAGCAACTGCCGCGACACGACTCGCCTAAGAATTTCAGAGGCCGTGTCCGCTCTTTTGGCACGTTGCGTCTAAAAAAAACAACGAGGACAACCTATGGACCACGAGGATCCTATCCTGACCCCGGGCCAGGATAACAAGCAGGTCATGGGGCTGGATTTTCATAACCCCGTTTTCCCTCTCTCCGCACTCGCTATCTTGCTGTTCATTCTCTACGCGCTGGTCTACCCGGACGCGGCCAACACCCAGCTGAACCTGGCCAAGAACTGGTCAATTGAGCACTTCGACTGGCTGTTCATGATCGCGGGCAACGTGTTCGTGGTCTTCTGCCTTATGCTGATCGTTCTGCCGATGGGCCGGATCCGGCTGGGCGGCAGTGACGCCCGACCCGAGTACTCGCGCACCTCCTGGTTCGCGATGCTGTTCGCGGCGGGCATGGGCATCGGGCTGATGTTCTGGAGCGTGGCGGAGCCGGTGGCCTACTACACCGACTGGTACGGCACGCCTTTGAACACGCCGGCCAACACGCCGGAAGGCGCAAGTGCGGCGATGGGCGCGACCATGTTCCACTGGGGGCTCCACCCCTGGGCGATCTACGCGGTGGTCGGGCTGTCGCTTGCGTTCTTCGCCTACAACCGGGGGCTGCCGCTGACGCTGCGCTCGGCGTTCTACCCGATCCTCGGCGAGCGCACCCGCGGCTGGGCGGGGCACATCATCGATATCCTGGCGGTGCTGGCGACCATCTTCGGCCTTGCCACGTCGCTTGGCCTCGGCGCCACCCAGGCGGCCAGCGGCATGGCCTACCTGTTCGATACGCCCAATACCATCGGCACCCAGCTCGCCATCATCGTGGTGGTGACGGTGATCGCGCTGATCTCGGTCTGGCGCGGGCTCGACGGCGGGGTGAAGCTCTTCTCGAACATCAACATGGTGCTCGCTGCCATCCTCCTGATCTTCGTGATCGCCGCCGGGCCGTCGCTGCTGATTCTGGCCGGCATCGGTACCACGGCGATGGATTACGCCAGCCACCTGTTGCCGCTGTCGAACTGGATCGGCCGCGACGACGATACCTGGTACCACGGCTGGACCATCTTCTACTGGGCCTGGTGGATCTCCTGGTCACCCTTCGTCGGCATGTTCATCGCCCGGGTCTCCCGGGGGCGCACGGTGCGTGAATTCCTGGTCGCGGTCCTGCTGGTACCGACGCTGGTCACGCTGGTATGGATGAGCGCCTTCGGCGGCGCGGCGCTGTTCCAGACCGAAAACGGCATCGGCGAGCTCTCCAACGGCATTTCGGACGTCTCGCTCGCCATGTTCCACATGCTCGAGCAGCTGCCGCTGACCGGTATCACCTCCACGCTCGCCATCGTGCTGGTGCTGGTGTTCTTCATCACCTCATCCGACTCCGGCTCCTTGGTGATCGACAGCATCACCGCCGGCGGCAAGACCGACGCACCCAAGGGCCAGCGGGTGTTCTGGGCGGCACTCGAAGGCGTGATCGCAGGTGTCTTGCTCTACGGGGGCGGCAGTGCCGCGCTCGGCGCCCTGCAGGCCGGGGCCGTGGCCACGGGCCTGCCCTTCACCCTGGTGCTGCTGCTGATGTGCGCAAGCCTCTTCCTGGGGCTGCAACGGGAGTGGCGCGAGCTCAACGCGGTGCCTGGCCTGGCCCGATGAGCGCGGGGTGATCGCGACAGCCAAGGGGCACCTTCTTGAAGGCGCCCCTTTTACCGGTACGAGTGTCGTGTACGGGTGTCGTAAACCCGGCCGCCACTGACGCGCAGAGCTAAGAGCACGCGCGTAAAGCCCTGCATCATGGTGGTCGAGCGGGCATCGAAGCGTGCTTTGGAATACCCACAACAACATCGAATGACTTCACGGCTACCTCATGATCTATACCGTCGCAATACTGCTGAGCCTGATCGGCTATTTCGTCATCGGCCACCTGGCCGGGCGCCGCGTCCAGGGACTCGACGACTACCTGGTGGCCGGGCGCAATGCGCCGACCTTCTTCATTCTCGGCACGCTGGTGGCGAGCTATCTCAGCACCAGCGCCTTTCTGGGCGAGACCGGTTTCGCCTACCAGGGCTACCCCTTCGTGATGCTGATCTTCGCTGCCGTGAGCACCTCAGGGTGCCTGCTGGGGGCGCTGGTGTTCGGGCGCTATCTGCGTCGAAGCGGCGCCAACACCGTGCCGGAGTTCTTCGGCAAGCGCTTCGCCTCGCGCCGGGTGCAGGTGATCGCGGGGCTGACCACCATCATCGGCCTGGGCGCCTACCTTCTGGGCGTGATGCAGGGCGCGGGCATCATGTTTTCCGAGCTGACCGGCATGCCCTACTGGGTGGGGCTGGTGCTGGTGTGGGCGACCTACACCGGCTTCATTCTCTACTCCGGCTCGCCGGGGGTGATGGTCACCGATACCGTCATGTTCGTGATCTTCTCGCTGGCCGCCCTCGGCGGCTCGTTCTACGTGATCCAGGATCTGGGCAGTTTCGGCGGCGTGGTCGAAGGGCTTCTCGTCCAGACCGACAAGCCCGGCATCGCGCTGTGGCACGGGGTGCTCGACGGGCCCGACGCCACCTTCACGACTCCCGGCGAGGCGCTGACCTGGGGCCTGACGCTGGGCCTTGTGTGGGCGGCGGTGCTGGCGGCGAGCCCCTGGCAGTCGAGTCGCTACCTGATGGCGCGCAACGAACACGTGGTGATGCGCTCGGCGATGCTCACCGCAGTGGCGCTGGCGGTGTTCTACGCGCTGATGATGATGACCGGCGCGGCCATCAACCTGTACGACCCCGGGCTCGATCCGGAGCGCTCTATGATCTGGGTGGCGCTCAATATCCTGCCGACCTGGTTGGGCGTGGTGATCCTCACCGGCGTGTTCGCCGCCGGGCTCTCGTCCTGCTCGACGTTTCTGTCGATCATCGGCTTCAGTATCTCCAACGACATTTTGAGCGCCTCGAAGGACGAAGCCTCGGCGATGCGCAAGAGTCGCCTCGCGGTGCTCGTCGCCGGTCTGGTGGCGCTGATTCTGGCGCTGTTCCAGCCGCCGGCGGTGATGTCGGTGGTGTGGTTCGCCGCCACGCTCTTTGCCTCCTCCTGGGGGCCGGTGGCGCTTCTGAGCATCTGGAGCAAGCGCATCACCGCCGCCGGCGCCGGCTGGGGGCTGGCGGTCGGCTTTGCCGGCAATGTCGCCATCTCGCTGCTGGTGCAGGCCGAGTGGCTCTCGCTTCCGGTCTACCTGCACCCGGTGCTGATCAGCACGCTGCTGGCGCTGGTGGCCATCGCGGTGGCGTCGTCGCTCACGCGGGTGAGCTCAGCGGAGGCGACCTACCGGGCGTCGCTGCACGCTAGCGATACCGGCGCCGACCGCGCCCTGGTGCCGGGCACGCGCTGGGTGGCGCTGTGTACCATGCTCAGCGGCGTGGCGATCGGGGTCTTCCTGTGGCGCCAGTACGCGGTGACCCTGGACGGCTTCGCTGCCGCCTTCGGGCTTGCGCCGACGGCGGTGCAGGGAGCCTATGGCCTGGCTCTCGGCTGCGGTGCGATGCTGCTCGTCGCCGGCGCGGCGGGGTTCTGGCTGGTGCGGCCGGGACGCCGCGAGCGCGCAGCGGCAGGTTACGCCGTGCAGGGGCGCTAGCGCGGACATCGCGCTTGGCTGGTATGCTCGGACACCCGCCCGCTGGCGGGTGTCTTGCATTCATCGATCAGGAGCCAATGCATGCAGCTCAGTACTTACCAACGCGGTCTGGTGATCGTGCTGCTCGGCGTGGTGTTTCTCAGCTTCGACGGGCTGTTGATTCTGTTGGCGAATACCGACGGCTGGACGATCGTCTTCTGGCGCGGTTTCTTGATGTTCTGCGTACTGGGCGCGATCGCCGTCAGCCGCCAGCGGTTGAAGCTGGTACGCCTGCATCCCGTGGCCTCGCTGGGCTCGGCGATACTGCTGGGGCTGACGTCGGTGCTGTTCGTGCTGGCGGTGATGAAGGCAAGCGTGGCCAACGTGGTGGTCATCCTGAGCATCGCGCCGTTGTTCGCGGCGATCTTTTCACGGCTGTTTCTCGGCGAGCGGGTGGCGTTTCGCACCCTCGTCGCCATCGTGCTCTGCATGTTCGGCATGAGCCTGGTCTTTCTGGGCAAGGGGGCGCTGGGCATGCTGGAGGGGAATCTCTATGCGCTCGCCGCCGCCGCTGTCGTCGGTGCCAATCTGACCCTGCTGCGGCGCTATCCTCACATCGACCGGGTCAGCGTGATCGCCGGCGGCGGGCTGCTGTCGGCGGCCATCGCGCTGCCCTTGGCCACCCCCCTGGCGCTGGATGCGCCGCGCTTCTCGATCCTGGCGCTGATGGGGCTCGTGCAGATGCCTCTGGCCACGGTGCTGATCAACACCGCGACCCGCTATTTGCCCTCCACCGAGGTGGCGCTTTTCTATCTCGTGGAGACGGCGCTGGGCACGCTCTGGGTGTGGTGGTTTCTGGGCGAGCAGCCCGGCGTCTCGACGCTTTTGGGCGGCGCGATCGTGATCGCGGTGCTGGTGCTGCACGCCTGGCGCGGGCTGCACCTGGAGCGCCAGCGCCTGCGCCTCTACCCCGGCGTCATGCCCTAGGCCGCACAACGCAACGACCCGCCACCGGGGCGGGTCGGTCTGTTGGCCGGCGGGCGGTCTAGCGCAGCACGCCTTCCTCTTTCAACAGCTTGAAGATCGCCTCGGCACCCTGCTCGGGGGTGACGTCAGCAAGCGTCTGTCCGCCGCCGCCTTCCGCCTTGGCGGCGGCGGCCTTGAAGCGGTCCCGCGCCGAGGAGGCCTTGACGATCTTGAGGCGTTTGGGGCGCTTGCGCGCTTCCTGGAACTGCCAGGCGCTCAAGGGTTCGTCCACCTCGCTCGGTCGCGTCTGGTGCTCGAACGCACCGCGTCGAGCCGGGCCGAAGGCGCTCTGGCGGGCGGGCGGGGCACTGGCATCCACCGTGGCCAGCGCCGGCAGGCGAACGCGCAGGCGCCGACGCTTGCCGCGCGGCAGCGCCTGGAGCACCACCGCGGTGCCGTTCTCCACCTTTTCCACCGCGGCCAGGCCGGTGATGATCGGCCAGCCCAGCGCCTCGGCGAGCAGAAACGGCAGCGCGCCGGACGCCTCGCCGGCCTCGGCACGGCTGCCGGTCAGAATCAATTGGGGCGCGCGGTGGCGAAGCTCCTCCACCAGCACCGAGATCACGTCGGCCTCGGCACTCTGCTCGAGCAGGTCGAGCGTTTCGAGCCCCATGCCCAGGTAGCCGCGCAGCGCCTGCTGGCGCTCGGGGTCGTCGGGACCGGCGTGAAGCAGGCTGATCGCGGCGTTCTCGAGCGTCAGCGCCATCTCCACCGCCCGGGCATCCTGGTCGGCGCGGCGCGCGCGCGCGGTGAGCGGATGACGGCCGACGGACACCAGGACGGCCACGTTCAGTCCGGCATTCGCCGGGGCGTTGGCTTCATGCGGCATCGCGGTTCTCCTGCTGCTCAAGACGGTACTGCTCGACGCGCGCCACCAGGGCGGCGAGCACGGCGCTGGCATCGCCGATCACGGTCAGATCGGCCCGCTTGGCCATGTCGCAGCCCGGGTCGAGGTTGATGGCCACCACCTTCTCGCAGCTCTGGATACCCTGAAGGTGCTGGATGGCGCCGGAAATGCCTACCGCCACGTACACCTTGGCACAGACCCAGGTGCCGGTGGCGCCGACCTGGCGATCCCGCGGCATGAAGCCGTCGTCCACCGCCACGCGCGAGGCGCCCTTGGTCGCGCCGAGCACCTCGGCGGCGTGATGATAGCCGTCCCAATCCTTGACGCCGTTGCCGGCGGAGAGGATGAACTCGGCCTCGGCAAGCGACACGCCGGCCGGGTCCACCGCCACCTCGCCCAGGTCCTCGATGCGCCCGAGCACGTCCGGGCTCGGCTGGGCGAGGGTGACGGCCTCGGCGGCGTGGCGCGTCTCGCTGACCGGGTCGGCGCACTCCGCCAGCGCCAGCACGACGCGCGGCAGAGTGCGCTGCACGTCCTGGCGGCCTGCCCCCGCCCGGGCGGTGGCGCGCCAGCCCGTTGCACTCCGGGCGTCGGCTTCCACCTGCCAGACCTGGGTCGCCGGGCGCTCGCCCAGGCGCGCCGCGAGGCGCCGGCCGAGCTCGCCTCCGCCGATGACCGAGTCGGGCAGCAGCCAGAAGCGCGGGTCGAACTCGCGCTCCACGCTCTGCAGCACCGCCACCCTGCGCTCCGGCGCGTAGCCGATGAGGCGCTCGTCCTCGAGGTGCAGGAGGCGGTCGATGCCGGCCTCGCCGAAGGCGCTCTCCTTGTGCTCGCCGAACACCACCGCCAGCACCGCGCCGGGGGTTGCCGGGTCGGCGTCGGCGAGCTGGCGGGCCAGGCCCAGCAGGTCACGATCATGCGCCGACAGGCGCCCGCCGGCCATGTCCGGCACCACGGCCACGATGAAGGCCGGGGCGTCGATGA
>NZ_JAMZBC010000021.1 GCF_024158715.1 Halomonas sp. 707D7
CCCGCCACAGGGTGTTGCGCAAGGGGCGGCCCAAGTGGCGCCGCCAGTACCTGGACCCTACGCGCAACGCCCTGGTGGGGCGCCAGCTCGAGTGGTTCAACTACAAGCGCTTCTCCACGCTCGATGAGGAGATCCAGCAGCTTCGCCACCGAAGCGTGGTCCAGCGCGAGGAGCTGGTGCTGCACTATCGTTCGCGCTCGCGCATGTCGCCCACGCGCTTTCTGAGCGGCTACGAGCACACCCGGGAAACTCTGACGCTGGATATCTCGCTGCTCACCCGGCTGATGAGCAAGGGCAAGCACCATATCTACCGGCTCAAGGAGGGGCAGGCGGTGCGTGAAAGCGTCGAGCGGCGCCACCTGTTCAATCTGGTGATTCGCGAAACCGGCAGCGAAGACGAACCCCACCTGGCACGCTGGAAGGTCGTGGTCAGCCGCTCCGGCATCGTCGACGTCGAACGGGTCGACCGCCACGCCGCCAACGAAAAGCGCCCCTGAGGGCGCTCACGCTTCACGACTTGTCATTCACCACTCACGCCTTCACCCGCTCGATCGCCTCTTCGAGCTTTTCGACGCTGCGCTCGGTATGGTGCAGCTTGTCCAGGCCAAAGAGGCCTATGCGGAAGGTCGGGAAGTCGTCGCCCTCGTCGCACATCAGCGGCACGCCGCCGGCGACCTGGACGCCGGCATCGGCCAGCTTGCCGACGATGCCGCCATCCTCGGTGTAGCTGACCACCACGCCCGGCGCCTCGAAGCCTTCGGCGGCAACGCTTGCAAAGCCGTGGCGGGCGAGCATGGCGCGCACCTGCACCCCGAGCTCGATCTGCTCCTGCTTCACCTTGTCGAAGCCGTATTCGCGGGTCTCCTGCATGATGTCACGCAGTGTGGTGAGCGCGTCGGTGGGCATGGTGGCGTGGTAGGCGTGGCCGCCGTTCTCGTAGGCCTGCATGATGGCGTGCCACTTGCCCAGGTCGCAGGCGAAGCTGTTGCTCCGGGTGGCGTCGAGGCGCTCGACAGCGCGGCGGCCGAGCATCACCATGGCGCAGCAGGGCTGGCCGCTCCAGCCTTTCTGCGGGGCGCTGACCACCACGTCGATGTTCAGGTCCTGCATGTCGACCCACAGCGTGCCGGCGGCGATGGCGTCGAGCACGAACAGCGCCCCGACTTCGCGGGCGGCCTCGCCCACTTCGCGAATATAGGCATCCGGCAGCAGAATGCCGGCGGAGGTTTCCACCTGCGGGGCGAAGACCACGGCGGGTCTTTCCGTGCGGATGCGCTCGGCGACCTCGCTGGCCGGCACCGGGGCGAAGGGCGAGCGGGCATCGCCTGCGTCCACCCGGCGCGCCTTGAGCGCATGATGATCGTCGGTCAGCCGGCCGGTCTCGATGATCTGTGTCCAGCGGTAGCTGAACCAGCCGTTGCGCACCACCAGCACTTTTTCGTCGAGGGCGAACTGGCGCGCCACCGCTTCCATGCCGAAGGTGCCGCTGCCGGGCACGATCACGCTGGCCTCGGCGTTGTAGACCTCCTTCAGGGTGGCGGAGATGTCGCGCATCACGTCCTGAAAGCGCTTCGACATGTGGTTCAGCGAGCGGTCGGTGTAGACCACGGAGTATTCGAGCAGACCAGTGGGGTCGACGTCGGGCAACAGAGCCGCCATGGCGTTTCTCCTGAAAGAGGTGAAGGAAAGGGCCCACAGCATACGAGGATTGTGGAAACGGTGCCAGCCGGCCCCGCCGGGCGGCGGGGCGCGGGCGTCAGCGCGGCGGCAACTGCTCGGGGCCGAAGGCGTCCGGCAGAAGCGTGTGCAGGGTGTAGCTCTTGAGGATCTCGCCGTCGCGGGCGACCACGTGAATCTCGGTCTCCGGGGTGGCGAACTCGCGGATGCGCTGGCGACAATCCCCGCAGGGCGTGCACAGGTGCTCCCCCGGGCCCATCACGAACACCCGGGCAAGCGTTCGGTGGCCAGCGGTGACCATCGCCGAGATCGCCGAGCCCTCGGCGCACACCCCCTTGTAGTGGGCGACCTCGACGTTGCAGCCCACGAACTGCTCGCCGTCCGGCGTCTCCATCATGGAGGCCACCGGGTGGTCGGAGTAGGGCACGTAGGCGTTGCCAAGCGCCGTGGTCAGTTTCTCGAGCAGGGCGTCGTCGACCTTCATGATGCCGCCTCGGCGCCAAGTGCCCCCTTGTCACGCAGCACCGCCTCGAGGGCGATGGTCATCATGTCGTTGAAGGTGCTCTGGCGATCGGCGCTGGAGAGCGAGTCGCCCTTGAGGATATGGTCCGACACGGTGCAGATCGTCAGCGCCCGGGCGCCGAACTCGGCGGCCACGCCGTAGAGGCCGGCGGCTTCCATCTCGACGCCGACGATGTTGTAGCGCTTCATCAGCTCGGCCATCTGCTCTTGCGGGTTGTAGAACAGATCCGCCGAGAAGATGTTGCCCACCTTGACCGGCACGTTCTGCGCCTTGGCGGCGGCCACGGCGTGGCTCGCCCACTCGAAGTCGGCGATGGCGGCCAGGTCGTGATCGTTGAAGCGCATGCGGTTGACCTTGGAGTCGGTGCTGGCGCCGAGACCGATCACCACGTCGCGCACGTTGACGTCGTCACGCACCGCGCCACAGGAGCCGACGCGAATGATCGACTTGACGCCGAACTCGGTGATCAGCTCCTTGGCGTAGATCGACACCGACGGAATCCCCATGCCGTGGCCCATCACCGAGACCTCGACGCCCTGGTAGGTACCGGTGAAGCCGAGCATGCCGCGCACGTCGTTGACCTGACGCACGTTCTCGAGATAGGTCTCGGCGATGTACTTCGCCCGCAGCGGGTCGCCGGGCATGAGCACGGTATCGGCGAAATCGCCTCTTTCAGCGTTGATGTGCGGCGTTGCCATGCAAGTTCCTCGATTATCCAGTCAGTGGGTCAGGCCACGCGGGGCAGAAAGCTTTCGCCGTCGTCCATTTCGCGCAGCACGAAGAAATCCGCCAGGGTCTGGCCGATGTCGGCGAAGGTATCGCGCTTGCCGATCGGCCCCGGCGTGAAGGTGCCGCCGCGCACCAGGATCGGCACGTACTCGCGGGTGTGCTCGGTGCCTTCCCAGCTCGGATCGCAGCCGTGGTCTGCGGTCAGGATCAACAGATCCTCGTCATCGAGGGCCTCGAGAAGCTGCGGCAGGCGGGTGTCGAAGTGCTCCAGCGCCTCGGCGTAGCCGGGGACGTCGCGGCGGTGGCCGTAGAGCGAGTCGAAATCGACGAAGTTGGCCATGATGAAGGTCGGCTTGTCGCGGCGGTCGGTACGCGCGATTTCGCCGAGGGTGGCCTCCATCAGCGCATCGTGGCCGCTCGCCTTCACCTTGTGGGTGATGCCGCAGTGGGCGTAGATGTCGGCGATCTTGCCGATCGACACCACCTCGCCGCCGGCCTCCGCAAGTTTCTGCAGCACCGTGGGCGTGGGCGGCTCGATGCTGTAGTCGCGCCGGTTGCCGGTGCGCGCGAAGGTCTCGGCGCTCTCGCCGACGAAGGGGCGGGCGATGACCCGGCCGATGTTGTAGGGCTCGAGCAGCGCGCGCACGGTCTCGCACAGCGCGTAGAGCTTCTCGAGGCCGAAGTGCTCCTCGTGGGCGGCGATCTGGAACACCGAGTCCGCGGAGGTGTAGACGATCGGCTTGCCGCTCTCGACGTGCTCTTCGCCAAGACGCGCGATGATCTCGGTGCCCGAGGCGTGGCAGTTGCCAAGCACCCCGGGAAGCGCGGCCTTCTCCACGATCTGCTCCAGCAGTTCCGGCGGGAAGCTCTGCTCCTTGTCGAGGAAGTAGCCCCAGTCGAAGCGCACCGGGACGCCGGCGATCTCCCAGTGGCCGGAGGGCGTGTCCTTGCCGCTGGAGATCTCCTGGGCGTGGGCGTAGGCGCCGGCAAGCTCCTCGGGCAGCGCCACGCCTTCGGCGAGCGCGCCGGTGGCGTCCCGGTGGGCGTGGAACAGGCCGAGCTTGGCCATGTTGGGCAGTTTCAAGGGGCCGCTTCTGGTGTCGGTGTCGGCCTCGCCGCGGGCGCAGGCGGCGGCGATGTGGCCGAGCGTATCGGCGCCCTGGTCGCCGAAGTCAGCGGCATCCGGCGCGGAGCCGATGCCGAAGGAGTCGAGTACCACCACGATGGCGCGTCGCATCAGGCTTCTCCTCTGAAGGTGTCCTGGATCAGCGTATCCGCCTCGACCGGTGACTGTCCAAGGCTGATCGCGGCCTTGAGCTGCTCGGCGGCGCGGTGGGCGGCATCCTCGGAAGCCGCGTGAACGAAGGCGATGGGCGTGTCGGCATCGACGCGATCACCGATCTCGGCAATCGCGCTGAAGCCGACGCTGTGATCGACCTTGGCGTCGTTGCGAAGCCGCCCGCCGCCGAGCTCGACCACGCTCATGCCCACCGCCCGGGTGTCGATGCGCGAGACGATGCCGGGCTCGGCCGCGTAGACCGGCTGCACCACCTTCGCCTTGGGCAGGTAGTGTTCGCTTCGCTCCATGAAGTCCTTCGGCCCGCCGAGCTCGGCGACCATGCGCGCGAACACCTCGGCCGCCGCCCCGGAGGTCAGGGCTTTTTCGAGCTTGGCCAGCGCCTCGTCGCGGCTCCGGGCGAGCTTGCCGGCCAGCAGCATCTCGACGGCGAGCTCGCGGGTGACCTGCATCACCCGGCTCTGCGGGCGTTCGCCGCGCAGAAGCGCCAGGGTATCGACGATTTCCACCGCGTTGCCGGCACACGGCGCCAGCGGCTGGCTCATGTCGGTCAGAAGCGCGGTGGTCGGCGTGCCGGCCTGGGTTGCCACGTTGGCGATGCTCTCGGCGAGCTCGCGGGATTTTTCCGGCGTCGGCATGAAGGCGCCGCTGCCGACCTTGACGTCCATCACCAGCGCGTCCAGCCCCGAGGCGAGCTTCTTGCCGAGGATCGAGGCGGTGATCAGCGGAATCGACTCCACCGTGGCGGTGATGTCGCGCACGCCGTAGATGCGCTTGTCCGCCGGCGCCAGGTTGCCGGTCTGGCCGATGATGGCCACACCGGTGGACTGGACGATCTGGCCGAAGCGCTCGGGGGCGGGGTAGGGGTCGTAGCCCGGGATCGACTCCAGCTTGTCCAGCGTGCCGCCGGTGTGGCCGAGCCCGCGCCCGGAAATCATCGGAACGAAGGCGCCGCAGGCGGCGACCCAGGGGCCGAGCACCAGTGACACCAGATCACCCACGCCGCCGGTGGAGTGCTTGTCGACCACCGGGCCCGGCAGGTTCAGCGAGTCCCACTGCATGACGTGGCCGGAGTCGCGGGTGGCGGTGGTCAGCGCGACCACCTCTTCGCGGGTCATGCCGTTCAGGTACACCGCCATGGTGAAGGCGCCGATCTGGGCGTCGCTGATGCGATCGTCCGCGATGCCCTGGACGAAGTGCTTGATCTCGTCGAACGGTAGCGCCTGGGCGTCGCGCTTGAGACGGATGAATTCCTGGGGGAGCAGGTGCGCCATGATTAGTAGCCTCCTTGTTGCGGGGCGGCGGCGCCGGCGTTCAGGGTGACGAGCACGTCTCCCAGAAGGCTCGAGGCGCCGAAACGAAAGTGTTGGGGCGTGACCCAGTGCGGGCCCATGAGGTCGGCGGCGAGTGTCAGGTACTCGGCGGCCTCGGCGACGGTGCGCACGCCGCCGGCGGCCTTGAAGCCGACATCCCGGCCGCTTGCCTTGATGGCACCGAGCATGATCTCGGCGGCCTCGAGGGTGGCGTTGGTGGCGACCTTGCCGGTGGAGGTCTTGATGAAGTCGGCGCCGCCTTCGATGGCGAGTTCGCTTGCGCGCTTGATCAGTTCGGGCGTCTTGAGCTCCCCGGACTCGATGATCACCTTGAGGATCGCCTGGTCGCCGCAGGCCGCCTTGCACATCTCCACGAGCTCGCGGCCGGTCTCTTCATCGCCGGCCATCAGGGCGCGGTAGGGAAACACCACGTCGACTTCGTCGGCGCCGGAGGCCACGGCTTCGCGGGTTTCCCGCGCCGCGCCCATGATGTCGTCGCCGCCGGCGGGGAAGTTGGTGACCGAGGCGATCTTGACCTGATCCCTCAGGTTGTGGGCGGTCAAGGCGCGCGCGGCGGTGACGATGAACTGCGGGTAGACGCAGACGGCGGCGGGCGTGCCGACCGGGGTCTTGACCATCTGGCAAAGCGACTCGATGCGTGCGTCGGTGTCGTCGTCGTTGAGGCTGGTGACGTCCATCAGGGCGAGCGCTTGCTTGGCGGCGTGGGTCAGGTCAGTGGGGGCGGTCATGGCGTTCTCGCGTTGAATGAAAGACAGTAATGAAGAATGAAAAAAAGCCCTTGAAAAGCGAACGGGCACCCCTGCGGCGTGCCCGTTTCCCCGCGTGGCGGCGGGCTTACGCCGCCACGCTTCCCAGGGCGATGAAGAAGCCTGCGATCGAGGCCGACATCAGGTTGGAGAGCGTGCCGGCCAGCACGGCCTTGACGCCGAAGCGGGCGATCTCGTTGCGCCGGGTCGGGGCGATGCTGCCAAGTCCTCCCAGCAAGATGGCGATGGAGGAGAGGTTGGCGAAGCCGCACAGCGCGAAGGACAGGATCGCGGCGGTGTGCGCACTCATGGTCTGACCCGTGGCGGCCACCACCTGTTCCCCGTCGATGTAGGGCGCGAGGTTGATGAAGGCGACGAACTCGTTGACCACGATCTTCTGGCCGATGAAGGAGCCGGCAAGCGTGGCTTCCGCCCAGGGCACGCCGAGCAAAAACGCCAGCGGCGCGAACAGCCAGCCGAGGATCATCTCGAGGCTCAGCGAGCCGAAGCCGAACCAGCCGCCCACGCCGCCGAGGATGCCGTTGATCAGCGCGATCAGGCCGATGAACGCCAGCAGCATCGCGCCGACGTTGGCGGCAAGCATCAGCCCCGAGGTCGCCCCGGCGGCCGCCGCGTCGAGCACGTTGGCGGGCTTGTCCTCCTGGGCCTGCAGCTCCTCGTCCACCTTGGTGACGTCGTCGCCGTCCTGGTTGTCCTGGGTTTCCGGCATGATCAGCTTGGCGAACAGAAGCCCGCCCGGGGCGGCCATGAAGGACGCCGCCACCAGGTACTCCATGGGAATGCCGAGCTGGGCGTAGCCCGCCAGCACCGAACCTGCGACCGAGGCGAGGCCGCCACACATCACCGCGAAGAGCTGCGACGGCGTCATGCGCGCGATGAACGGGCGCACCACCAGCGGCGCTTCGGTCTGGCCGACGAAGATGTTGGCGGTGGCCGAGAGCGATTCGGTGCGCGACGTGCCCAGCGCCTTCTGCAGCGCTCCGCCGAGGATGCGGATCACCCACTGCATGATGCCGAGGTAGTAGAGCACAGCGATCAGCGAGGAGAAGAAGATGATCACCGGCAGCACCTTCACGGCGAACACGAAGCCGACGTTGTCGACGTCACCAAGGCCCCCGAACAGAAAACCGATGCCGTCGTTGGCATACACCAGCACCTGGCTCACCCCGTTGGAGATGGTTTCCAGGAACACCTGGCCGAAGGGAATGTAGAGCACGAAGGCGCCGATGCCCGCCTGGATGGCGAAGGCGCCGAGCACCGTGCGCAGGCGAATGGACTTGCGGTCATAAGAGAACAGCAGGGCGATGGCGACCAGGGTGACCATGCCGACCAGGCTCATCAGGAGTGTCATAGGGAGATCCTTCGAGTTCGCGTGGCTCGCTTCGGGTTAGAGGACGTTGAGCTTGACCGAGTAGATCATGGCGTTCTGGTAAACGTCCGGCGCGCCCAGCTTGTTGTTCGAGTAGCGATACTGCACGCCGGTGGTGATCAAGGCCATCGGATGCCACCAGAGGCCCACGGCGCCGTTGGTGCCGGTGCTGCCGGCGGTGCCGTTGACGTAGTTCTGCTCGAGGTAGTCGCGATCGCGGTCGAAGGTCTGCTCGTGCCAGTTGGTCACGCTGAAGTTCTGGTCGAAGGCATCGAAATCGACGCCCGCCACCCAGCCGGCCATGTAGCCGTTCATGCCGGTGTAGCCATCGCTTTGCACCCGCGCCGGGCCGATGAAGGGCTTGAACCAGAGGCCGTTGTCGAACGTGGTACGATAGCCAAGCCCCAGGATCTGGTCCTGCTCGCGGCCATCGAAGCCGTAGTCGCGGAAATCGTAGACGTGAGCGTAAAGCGAGAAGGGCGTGTCGCCGAGATAAATGTGCGAGGTCACCTTGCCCGCGGTGCGGAAGTTGTCCTGACCGCCGCTCGACTCGTCGAACTGGTCGTTGGTCGGGTTCTCGAAATCGAAGAAGCCGTAGAACTCGCCCCAGTGGAAACCCACCGCGCCTTCGATCTCGACGTAGGTGAAGTCGCTCTTGGCAGCATTGCCGGCGGTGCGTCGTTCGGTACCGCTGGACCAGTCGAGGTAGTTCACCGAAACGTTGCCGAAGGACCAGAGCGGGTCGAAGGTGCCTGCGGCCTCATCGCTTGCGAATGCCGGTGTCAGCAAGGCGCCTGCCAGCAAGGTGCCGACCCCGCCTTGAAGGAGTGGGCGCGGGAATCGGGTAGAACGTCGAGTAGTCATTGAGGCCTCTAGATGGTCGTAGCGCGACCGCAGTGTGATTGTTGTAAGCGGTTCCAACAGGAGCGCGCTGAGTATTGTCGGGTGCGGGCTGGCGAATGTTAAAATTATAACATTCGGTGCTAAGTTTTTAACACCGGTTTGCGGCGACCGTCGACATTTCGTGAACGGGGGCTCGAACAACGGGGGAGGGGGCATGAGCGAACGTCGGGAACAGCGTTTCGAGCGTCTGAAGGAAGCGCTGGGCTGCCAGGGGGTGCTGCACCTTCGTGACGCGGCGAAGCTTTGCCAGGTGAGCGAAATGACCATTCGTCGTGATCTTCAGGCGAGCCCGGGGCTGATCGCCCTGATGGGCGGGCGCTTGTTCAAGGTGGCGTCGATGCCTCCGGTCTACGATCTCACCGAACAGGAGGCGCTGGGGCACGCGGTGAAGCATCGCCTTTGCCAGCGCACGCTGGATTTCATCGAGGAGGGTGACACGCTGTTCATCGACTGCGGCTCTACCCTGCAGCCGCTGCTTCCCTTGCTTGCGCGTTTTTCCGAACTCACCGTGGTGAGCTATGCCTTGAACGTCGCCAACCAGGTGGCGACGCTGCCCGGGGTGCGACTCATCCTTATGGGCGGGCTCTACTACGGCGCCTCGCAATCCTTTGGCGGCGACGGCGTGGCCGACGAGATCCGGCGCCTCGGCATCAACAAGGCGCTGATTTCCGCCGCAGGCGTGGACGCAAGGCAGGGCGTGAGCTGCTTTCACTTTCACGAAGTGGCGCCCAAGCGGGCGGCGATCGCCACCGCCGCGCGGCGAATTTTAGTCGTCGATAGGCGCAAAATGGGTGTCGTTCGACCAGCCTATTTTGCTACTCTTAGCGACTTCGATGTGGTGGTCACCGACGACGAGCAGATTTCAAAGCGATTTGAGATGGGCTTGCCGTGCGTGACGGGCATCGCAATCACTTAGCCAAGGCGCGGTATCTAGCGGTTTTTTTCGGGCAGGGTGCGGCAATGCGTCGCTTTCTGCGCGCAGTCGATCGGTAGAAAATATCGCTGCCTTTGTTTGTGCGTCAAGCGCACGCTAAGTTCGCTACCAACCCCATGCGGTAGCGCATATTTTTCCCGGTGTAATCAGGCGTTGCGCCTAGTGCTCTAGGAAAAATATGGGGTGCTAGTTGGTCCGCTATCATGGCCTGGCGTCTGACGCGCTGTGTAGTGACCGGTTTTGTAACGCAACTCTGACGAGATCGCACCATGCAACAACCCTCCAAATGGCGCAGGCGCGGCACGTTCTTCGTGCTCCTTGCGCTGTGCTTGCTGCTGGCAGGCTGTAGCTCGGCCCTGATGGATCCCAAGGGCGATATCGGTGAAGCGCAGCGTTCGCTGATTCTCAGTGCCTTTGGCTTGATGCTCATCGTGGTTATTCCCGTCATTGTGCTCACGATCGCTTTCGGTTGGCACTATCGGCGCAATAACACCGTCGCGCAGTACCTTCCGGATTGGGCACACTCCAACGTGATCGAGGCCATCGTGTGGCTGGTTCCGGTCGTCATCGTCGGTATCCTGGCGGTCATCACCTGGCGTTCCTCCCACGAGCTCGACCCTCACCGCCCGCTCGAAAGCGATCAGCCGACCCTCGAGATCCAGGCGATCTCGCTGGACTGGAAGTGGCTGTTCATCTATCCGGAGCAGGGCATCGCCACGGTCAACGAAGTCACCATTCCGGTCAACACGCCGGTACGCTTTCGCGTGAGCTCCGGCTCGGTGATGAACTCGCTGTTCATTCCGCGCCTGGGTACCCAGATCTACGCCATGGCGGGTATGGACAATGACGTCCACCTGATCGGCAACGAGATCGGTACCTACTGGGGTCGCTCCACCAACTACAGCGGTGCGGGCTTCGCCGGCATGGTCTTCGATGCCTACGTGACCTCCGACGAGGACTTCGAGGCATGGGTCGCGGACGTCGCGGCGTCCCCCAACGAGCTGACGTTCCCGGAAGGCTATTCCGAGCTCGCCGAGCGCTCCTCGTTCGATCCGGTCCAGTACTTCTCCAGCGTGACACCGGAGTTCTACGAGCGTCTGGTCAGCAGCTTCCATACAGGCACCGACCCGGAAACCGATACTCAGGATGCAGATCGCGCTCCAGCCGTCGATAGCAATGAAGCCTATCAAACGACCGAAAACCAAGAAGATGAGGTGGCCGAGGATGGCCAACTCATCAGCAATTAGGCGGGAGGGTAAGCCGTGTTCGGTAAACTAAGCTTTGACGCAATCCCCTTCCACGACCCGATTATCGTGGTCGTGGGCATAGGGATGATTCTCGGTGCCATCGCACTGGTGGCCGCTATCACTTACTTCCGTAAGTGGGGCTGGCTGTGGAACGAGTGGTTCACCTCGGTGGATCACAAGAAACTCGGCATCATGTACTTCATCGTGGCGCTGGTCATGCTGCTGCGCGGCTTTGCCGACGCGATCATGATGCGGACCCAGCAGATGGTGGCCGCCGGCGGTTCCATGGGCTTTCTACCCCCGGATCACTACGACCAGATCTTCACCGCCCACGGCGTGATCATGATCTTCTTCGTGGCGATGCCGATGGTCATCGGTCTGATGAACCTGGTGGTACCGCTGCAGATCGGTGCCCGTGACGTTGCCTTCCCGTTCTTGAACAACCTGAGCTTCTGGCTGTTCGCGGTCTCGGCCATCCTGATCAACATCTCCCTGGTCGTGGGTGAGTTCGCAACCACCGGCTGGCTCGCCTACGCGCCGCTATCAGGGATCGAGTACAGTCCCGGGGTCGGGGTGGATTACTGGATATGGGCGCTGCAGATATCCGGTATCGGCACGACCCTGACCGGTATCAACTTCTTCGTCACCATCCTGAAGATGCGCACCAAGGGCATGACGCTGTTCCGCATGCCGATCTTCACCTGGACCTCGCTTTGCGCGAACATCCTGATCATCGCCTCGTTCCCGATTCTGACGGCGACCATCGCGATGCTGACGCTGGATCGTTACTTCGGCATGAACTTCTTCACCAACGAGCTTGGCGGCAACGTGATGATGTACGTCAACTTGATCTGGGCGTGGGGGCATCCTGAGGTCTACATCCTGATCCTGCCGGCCTTCGGTGTGTTCTCCGAGGTCATCGCGACCTTCGCCCGCAAGCGTCTGTTCGGCTACCACACCATGGTGTGGGCGACCGTGGCGATCACCGTGCTTTCGTTCATCGTCTGGCTGCACCACTTCTTCACCATGGGCGCCGGTGCCAACGTCAATGCCTTCTTCGGCATCATGACGATGATCATCGCGATCCCGACCGGGGTTAAGGTCTTCAACTGGATCTTCACCATCTTCCGTGGCCGTCTGGAGATGACCTCTCCGGTACTGTGGACGCTCGGCTTCATCATCACCTTCACCATCGGTGGCATGACCGGGGTGATGCTGGCTCTGCCGGCGGCGAACTTCGTGCTGCACAACAGCCTGTTCGTCATCGCGCACTTCCACAACGTGATCATCGGCGGTGTTCTGTTCGGCATGCTGGCGGGTCTGACCTACTGGTTCCCGAAAGCCTTCGGCTTCAAGCTGGACGAGAAGTGGGGCAAGCGCTCCTTCTGGTTCTGGATCATCGGCTTCTACACCGCGTTCATGCCGCTTTACGTGCTGAGCTTCTACGGTGCGGCGCGTCGCATGCAGTCCTACCCGAACGCCGAATGGCAGCCTTGGATGATCGTGGCCTGGGTCGGTGCGGTCCTGATCGCCTGTGGTATCGCCTGTACCATCATCCAGTTCTACGTCAGTGTGCGTGATCGCAAGAAGAACGCCGACGTCACCGGCGACCCGTGGGATGCCCGTACCCTCGAGTGGTCCACCTCGTCTCCGGCGCCGTTCTACAACTTCGCGCACGAGCCGACCGTGGGTGACATCGACAGCTTCTGGACCCAGAAGCAGCGCGGTCTCGAGCAGGCGGAGCAAAAGGCCTACCACGATATCCACATGCCCAAGAACACCCATGCCGGTCCGATCATCAGCGTCTTCGCCATGATCTTCGGCTTCGCGATGATCTGGCATATCTGGTGGCTGGCGATCGTCGGCGCCGTGGGTACGCTGGTGAGCTTCCTGGCCCGCGTGTTTAACGACGACATCGACTACTATGTGCCCGCCGCCGAAGTCGAGCGGATCGAACAGGCGCATCTCAAGCGTGTGGAGGCACACTCGTAATGGCGACAGATACACTGCACCACGGCGCCCATGCGGGTGACCACGAGGATCATGATCACCACGAGCATCACGATGTAGCGGGTACCAAGGTATTCGGCTTCTGGGTCTACCTGATGAGTGACCTGGTGATCTTCGGAACGCTGTTCGCCACCTACGCCGTGCTCATGAGGGGCACGGCGGGCGGGCCGACCGGCGCGGACATCTTCGAGCTGCCGCTGATCCTGTTCGGTACCTTTGCCCTGTTGATCAGTAGTTTCACCTTCGGCATGGGCGTTCTGGCCATGAACGCCAACCGGGTCGGCCAGCTGAAGATGTGGCTGGTGGTGACCTTCGTGCTGGGCCTGATGTTCCTCGGGATGGAAGTCTACGAATTCCATCACCTGATCCATGAAGGGTACGGTCCGGACCGCAGTGCCTTCCTCTCGGCGTTCTTCACGCTGGTGGGCACCCACGGCCTGCACGTCACCTTCGGCATGATCTGGATCCTGGTGATGCTGGTTCAACTCCAGACCAAGGGCATCAATGCCGCCACGCGTCCGCGTATCCTGTGCCTGAGCCTGTTCTGGCACTTCCTGGATATCGTCTGGATCTGCGTCTTCTCCTTCGTCTACCTGATGGGAGTGCTTTGAGATGAGCTCTGCTTCTATTGAACCGGCGAGCGCCCACGGTTCCACCAAGTCCTACGTACTGGGTCTGGTCCTGTCGCTGGTCCTGACGATCATCCCCTTCGGCGCCGTGATGATGGGTGCGTTCAGCACCCCCGTCACCGTCTGGATCATCGTCATCACCGCGGTCCTTCAGATGCTGGTCCAGCTGGTCATGTTCATGCACCTGAACACCAAGGCGGACGAAGGATGGAACATGATGTCCTTCGTGTTCACTGTCTCGATTCTCGCCCTCGTGGTAGGAGGCTCCCTGTGGATCATGCATCATCTGCACATCAACATGATGATCGGCTAACCACGATGCCCAGCCGGCGGCAGGATCTTCTGGAGCTCACCAAACCCGGTATCATCGGCGGCAATCTGATTGCCGCCATCGGGGGCTACTTCCTGGCCGCCCAGGGGCAGTTCGACCTGATGACCTTCGTCGCGGTGCTGCTCGGCATCGCGCTGATCATCGGCTCGGCCTGCGCTTGCAACAATGTGATCGATCGCGATATCGATGCCCTGATGGCGCGCACGCGCCATCGCCCGCTGGTACGCGGCAGTGTGTCGATCACCCTGGCGCTGGGGCTCTCGGCGCTTTTGGGCGTGTGCGGTGTGGTGTGCCTGGCACTCGGCACCAACGGCTTGACCGTGGCACTCGCCGTCATCGGCTGGGGCGTGTACGTGGGCATCTACAGCCTCTACATGAAGCGGCACTCCGAGTACGGTACCCTGGTCGGCAGCCTCTCCGGGGCGATGCCGCCGGTGGTGGGTTACTGCGCGGTGACCGGGACCTTCGACAGCGGCGCGATCGCGCTTCTGGTGATCTTCTGCCTGTGGCAGATGCCGCACTCCTACGCCATCGCGATCTTCCGCTACGCGGACTATCAGCGGGCGTCGATTCCGGTACTGCCGGTGGTGCGCGGCATCAAGACCGCCAAGCATCACATCCTCGGCTACATCGTGGCGTTCATTCCCGCGTCTTTGGCGCTGGGGCTGGCGAGCCAGGCCGGCATCGGCTACCTGTGCGTGGCGTTGGTGATGGGCTGCTACTGGCTCTACCTGGCACTGCGCGGCTATCGTCTCAACGACGATGTGCGCTGGGCCAAGCAGGTCTTCGGCGTCTCCATCCTGACCATCACGGCGATGAGCCTGGTGATGGTGCTCGAAGCGGTGGTGCCGCTGGTTTGATACGCAGGTGACCGCCGAAAAAAACGCCCCGAGGCCAAGCCTTGGGGCGTTTTTCGTTGGGCGTGATGAACGCTTTGATCAGCCGTTGCGCTGACCGGCCTGGATCGCGGTCAGGGCGATGGTGTAGACGATGTCGTCGACCAGCGCGCCGCGGGAAAGATCGTTCACCGGCTTGTTGAGACCCTGCAGCATCGGGCCGACGCTCACCACCTGTGCGCTTCGCTGCACCGCCTTGTAAGTGGTATTGCCGGTGTTCAGGTCCGGAAAGACGAACACCGTGGCCCGACCCGCCACCGGGGAGTCCGGTGCCTTCTGCTTGCCGACGCTCTCGATCGCCGCGGCGTCGTACTGCAGCGGGCCGTCGATGGCCAGGTGCGGGGCGCGCTCGCGGGCGATGCGGGTCGCCTCGCGCACCTTGTCCACGTCCACGCCGCTGCCGGAGTCGCCGGTCGAGTAGCTGATCATGGCTACTCTCGGCTCGATGCCGAAGGCCTCGGCGGAGCGCGCGCTCTGAAGGGCGATCTCCGCCAGCGTCTCGGCGTCCGGGTCCGGGTTCACCGCGCAGTCGCCGTAGACCACCACCTGCTCCGGCAACAGCATGAAGAAGATCGACGACACCTGGTTGTACTCCGGCGCGGTCTTGATCAGCTGGAACGCCGGACGCACGGTGTTGGCGGTGGTGTGGATCGCCCCGGACACCAGGCCGTCCACCTCGTCCATGGCGAGCATCATGGTGCCCAGCACCACGTTGTCCTGAAGCTGGGCCTCGGCGGTGAGCTCGTTGAGCTTGCCCCGGCGGCGCTCCACCATCGGGCCGACATAGCTTGCCCGGGTGCTTTCCGGGTCGATGATGGCAAGCTCCTCGGGCAGCGTCAGCCCGCGATGGCGGGCGACGTTCTCGATCTCTTCGCGCTGGCCCAGAAGCACGCAGTCCGCGATGCCCCGGCGCTGACAGATGATGGCCGCTTCCACGGTGCGGGGTTCGTTGCCCTCCGGCAGCACGATGCGCTTTTTGACCTGCTGGGCCTGCTTGACGAGCTGAAAGCGAAACGCCGAGGGCGACAGTCGTCGGGTGTAACCGCTGGAAAGGTTGGCCTTGAGCCAGTCCAGGTCCATGTGAGCGGCAACGTAGCGAGCCACTTGCTCGGCACGCTCGAAATCGTCCAGAGGGATTTCGCGGTTGATCTGGGTCAGGTTCTGGGCGGTGGTGAGGCTATCGGTTTCGACCGCCAGCACCGGCAGGCCCGTGCGCAGCGCAGGCCGGCACATCTCGATCATGCTGTCGTTGGGCATGAAGCCGTTGGTGAGCAGCACCCCGGCGAGCTTGGTGCCGTTCATGGTGGCGAGGGCGGTGGCGAGGATCACGTCGTCGCGGTCCCCCGAGGCCACCACGAGACTGCCCGGCGTGAAGATGTGCAGCGCATTCGCCGCGCTTCGCGCGCACAGGCTCGTCGACATCACCCGGCGCCCGGCGGCATCGCCCTCGTTGAGCAGCCGAGCGTCCAGCGCTCGGGCCACATCCAGGGTGCGCGGGGCGGTCAGGGTCTTGCTCAGGGGCACGATGCCGATCAGGTGGAAGCTTTCCGTGGCCAGGAAGGGCGAGTAGCGACGAAGCTCCTCGAGCACCGGCTCCTCGAGCTGGGGCTTGACCGTGCCCGGGGCGGCGGAAAGCTCGTCCTCGTGGCCGCCGTAGGGCAGGTTCTTCATGCGCATCAGGATGCCGCCCAGGGTGCGCTTGGAACTCACGCCGCCGAAGCTTCGCGCGTGCATGTCGAGCTCTTCCGCCAGGCGCTGGGGCTCGTGGAGGTCCCCGGTACTGACCAGGATGATGCGCGCGTTCAGGGCGTGGGCCAGCTGGGCGTTGGTCTGGGTAGCGTAGGTGGTGTGCTGGGTGGGCACCACGCCCTCGACCACCACCAGATCGAGTGCCGAGCCGTCACGGTAGGCCTGGCGGGTGACCTGGTCGAACAGTTCGACCACGTCCTCCATCAGCTCGTCGGTCTGGTCATCGCGCAGAAGACGCTCCAGGCGCGCCTGGGAGATCGGCGAGGGTGGGCGCTGGTTGAGGGTGCGCGAGACCAGCGCCGTCGAACGGTCGAGCCCCGGCCCGTTGAGCTCGTTCTGCATGAAGGGCTTGAGAAAGCCCGCCTTCAGACCGATGGTATCCAGTGCCTGGATGAGGCCCAGGCAGGCCGAGGTGAGCCCGGCGCCGGCGCTGGTAGGTACCAGCAGGATGGCCTGGGGTTGATCGCTTGTACTATTCATAGAAACGTCTCCAGGCATTGGCGGGTTTCCAGGGCGATGCGGCCCTCTTCGTCGGTGGGGATCACCCAGGCCTCGGGGCCCGAGTGGCCGGCCTTGCCGATGGCGCCTTCACCGCCGCGAATGGTCGCCTCGTTGGCGGCGTCATCGAGGGCGAAGCCGAAGTGGGGCAGAAGCTCGAGCACCCGGGCGCGCACGATGGGCGAGTTCTCGCCGATGCCGCCGGTGAAGATCACGCCATCGAGCACCGGCAGCGCACACGAAAGCGCGGCCAACGACTTGGCGATACGGTAGCAGAAGACCTCCAGCGCAAGCGATGCGCCGGTGTGGCCCTCGAGCGCTTTTTCCTCGACTTCGCGCATGTCGTTGGTCAGCCCGGAAAGCCCCAGGAGGCCGCTTTGCTTGTTGAGCACGTCGTCGATCTCGTCGAGCGACCAGCCGAGCTGGCGATGCAGGTGGGCGTGCAGGCCCGGGTCGACGTCGCCGCTGCGCGTGCCCATCACCAGCCCCTCGAGCGGGGTCAGGCCCATGCTGGTATCCACGCTCTTGCCCTGCCACACGGCAGCGGTGGAGCAGCCGTTACCCAGGTGCGCGGTCAGCCAGCCGCCTTCACCGCGCCCGCTGAGCTCGGCGGCGCGACGACTGACGAAGGCGTGGCTGGTGCCGTGGAAACCATAACGGCGAATGCCGTGCTCGGCGTAGAGCGCCTCGGGCAGGGCGTAGCGGTACGCCTTGGGCGGTAGCGTCTGGTGAAAGGCGGTGTCGAAGACCGCCACCTGGGGAAGCTCGGCGAAGACGGCTTGGGTGGCCTCGATGCCCGCCAGGTTGGCCGGGTTGTGAAGCGGCGCCAGGGCGGCGGTGGCCTGGATGGCCTCCAGCACGTCGCCGGTGATCAGCGCGGCCTGGGTGAAGCGCTCGCCGCCATGGACGATACGATGGCCCACCGCCACGGGCAGGCGCCCCTCGAGCCGATCCAGTATGGCGTTCAGGGCCTTGGCATGGTCGGCGCCGGGCAGCGCCTGGGTGAAGCTGTCACCGGCGCTGTTCTTGCCCTTGAGCCGCGCCTGGGGCGTGCCCAGGCGTTCTGCCAGGCCGGCCAGGCGCGGCGTCTCGGGAGTGGAATCGATCAGCGCGTACTTGATCGAGGAGGAGCCGCAGTTGATCACCAGCACCGGTGCGTTCATATGAGCCTTCTTCGTGTTGTGACGACGTGAAACGTCGTGGCGACGAGGGAAGTCCGCCTCCCTGGCGTCAGCGTATTAGACGTTAGTATATCATTTCGATCGTTCGTCGATCAGCGCTTAAGTGCGTGGATCAACCGTGTAAAATGGCCGTTCCTGACCTCTTGTAAACTCGACGCGAGCCGATCCAACGCCATGTCCGCATCTGCCCCTTCCGCGCTGCCCCGCCCGCTGGCGATCGCCCTGCTGCTGACCGTGGGCAGCATGTTCGCGGCCAACCACGTTTCGGCGCGTCTGGCCTTCGACAACGGCACGGGGCTTTTGTTGGCCATTCTGACGCGTTCCGGCGTTGCGTGCGTGATCCTGCTCATGCTGGTGGCCCTTCAACGCAAGCGCCTGTGGCTTCCGCGCGGCACCTGGCCCTGGCAACTGACGGTGGGGCTATTGATCACCGTGCAGAGTTTGAGCCTCTACTCGGCGGTGGCACGGCTTCCCGTGGTCATCGCGCTGCTGCTGGTCAATACCTTTCCCATTCAGCTGGCGCTCTTGAGCTGGGCGCTGGGCGGGCCGCGGCCCACGCTTCGCCAGTGCCTGGTGATGGGTACCATCCTGGTGGGGCTTCTCGTGGTTCTCGACATTCCCGCCTGGCTCTCCCAGCCCGAGGCCATGGGCCCGGAGTGGCTCGCCGGGATCGGTTTCGGGCTGATCGCCGCCTTCGTGTTCGCAAGCGCGCTGTGGATCACCGAACACCGCTTGGCTGGGGTGGGCAGCACGCTTCGCAGCCTGCTCACCATGCAGACGGTGTTCTTCGCCATGATAGCGGGAGCGGTGCTGGGCGCGGTGCCCGGCGGCATGGACCTGCCCGGGAACGCGGCGGGCTGGACGGGGCTCGGGCTTCTGGCGCTATTGTATGGCGCGGGATTTTCGACGCTGTTCATCTTCGTGCCGCGGCTCGACATGGCGCGCAACGCCCCGGTCATGAACATCGAACCGGTGGCCTCGCTGGTGTTCGGTTATTTCGTGTTGGGTCAGATGCTCGGGCCGGTTCAACTGCTGGGTGGGGCGGTAGTGGTCGGGGGGATCGTGATGCTCGGTCTTTCCCGGGTGCGCTGAGGATTTGCGTTTTCGAGCGTCTTGGGCCACACTTGGTCGGCGTAAGGAAACACTGTTTTTTAACTGAGGTTACCCCTATGAAGATGACCGTCCTGTCACTCACCTCCGCGGCCCTGTTGCTCGGCTCGGGTGCTTTCGCGGCATCCGCTCAGGCGCAGCAATCCTTTGGCTACCCGGAAGGCTACATCGGCGGCGATGCCATGTTCTGGAACCTGGACCCGGACCGTGGCTCCTCGCGCGACGACGTAGGCCTGCGCCTTCGCGGCGGCGCCCAGTTCAACGACTACTTCGCGCTGGAAGGTCACCTGGGTACCGGCGGCTCCGACGGCGGCGCCAAGCTCGACTACCTGGCCGGCGTCTACGCCAAGGGTATCGCGCCCATCGCCCCCAACGTTCGCCTCTACGGCCTGGCGGGCATGACCGAGGTCGATTTCGACATCGACCGTGAAAGCGGCTTCTCCTACGGCGCCGGTGCCGAGGTGGACATCGCCCCCAACGTCGCCGTGGGCGCCGACTACATGCGCTATCTCGACAAGTCCGACTACGACTTCGACGCCGCAAGCGTCGGCCTGCGCTACCGGTTCTGATTCGCGAGCGTTCGTGGTCCAAGGCCCCGCCCAGTGCGGGGCTTTTTCGTATAGGCGCTATGAAAGTTTGGACAATGGAATCAAGGGCAGTGGAATTAAGGGGCAATGGGGGGCTTTATTGTTAGCTTGCTAATTGTTTGTTAGACTAACGTATCAACCCCGATGAAGCCGGCCCCGCCGAGTTTTGAACGAGTGCCCCGTATGACCCCCGATCAGCGCTTTACCCGCTGGGTAAGGGTGGCCCTGGCCGCCTTTGCCCTCTTGTTCGTCTATTTCCTCATCGCCGACAGCTTCATGCCGATCACGCCGGAAGCACGCATCCTGCGTCCGGTCACGCGCATCGCGCCGGAACTGAGCGCGCCGGTGAGCGAAGTGGTGGTGCGCGATCACCAGCAGGTCGCCAAAGGGGATGTGCTGTTTCGCCTCAAGGCCGACCCGTTCGAGATCGCCGTGGCGGACGCCGAGCTCAAGGTGGAGCAGGCCGAGCAGGAGAATGCGCGCCTGAATGCCGAGCTCGCCGCCGCCCGCGCCGCCTTGGCGGCAGCACAGGCCACCGCACGGGAGCGCAGCGGCGAGCGCCAGCGCGCGGAATCCCTGATCGGTCGGCAAAGCATTTCCCGCCAGCAGTACGAGCAGCAGGTGGCGGCGGCCAACACCGCCGAGGCCGACGTGCGCGCCGCCGAAGCGCAGATCACCAGTCTCGAGGTGCAGCTGGGCGAGGAGGGCGATGCCAACCTGCGCCTTCGTCAGGCGCGCAACGCCCTGGAAAAAGCCCGGCTCGACCTGGCGCGTACCGAGGTTCGCGCCTTCGAGGCAGGCCAGGTGACCAACCTGCAGCTGTTGCCCGGCGACTACGTGCAGGCGGGCCAGCCGGTAATGGCGCTGGTTTCCGATACCCTGGACATCGTTGCGGACTTTCGCGAGAAGAGCCTGCGCCACGTGCGCCTGGGCGACGAGGCCAAGGTGATCCTCGACGCGCTGCCCGGGCATATCTTCGAAGGCCGCGTCACGGCGCTGGACGCCGGGGTGCGCGAAGGCCAGATCGGCGCCGACGGCCAGCTGGCGGACATCCCCACTTCCGATCGCTGGGTGCGCGATGCCCAGCGCCTGCGCCTGCACGTCGCCCTGGACGCACCGCTGGCCGCGATGCCGCCGAGTGGCGCCCGGGCGAGCGTGCAACTGCTGCCCGGCGAGCACCCGCTGGCGCACCCCTTCGCCTGGCTGCAGGTCCACCTGATCAGCTGGCTGCATTATGTCTACTGAATCTACTGGATCTACTGAGTCTACTGAGTCTACGGGGTCTACTGACCGGCGCTCCTGGGGCATGGGCTTGTTCAAGCGGCGGCGTACAGGCGACGCGTCAGCACCTAAGTCGCTGCTCGACGAGAACGGTCTTCGCCAGTGCCTGCGGGTGGCGGGCGGCGCCACGCTGGGTTTCGTCATCAGCAAGCTGATGGGCTGGAACTACGGGGTCTTCTTCACCGTCTTCCCGATGTTTTTGCTCGGCATGGTGCCGCTGCTCAACGCCGGCATCATTCGCCAGTTTCTGGGCAACGCTGCCTTCAACGTGGTCGAGGTGAGCCTGATCATCGGCTTTCTGCAGCACATGCCGGTCGTGATGACGCTGGTGGTGCTGGCGATCTTCCTGTTTCGTTTCAACCTGATGGCCAAGGGGCCGCTGTTTCTCTACGCCGCCAACGGCGTGGTGACGCTGAGCATCCTCCTGCACTTCGCAAGCTACCCCGGGGTGGATTTGAGCGAGCTTCTCACCGCGAACCTCTTGGCGAGCGTGCTGGCGGTGTTGATCGCCATGCTCATGTACACGCTGTTTCCCGACGTGGCGCCGCGCCAGCCGCCGCCGCGCGCCGAGAAGAGCCCCGCGCAGATTCGCCACGAGACGCTTTTGGGCGGCGTGACCGCGACGATCTCCTTCGTGGTGTTCCAGACCTTCGATCTGCGCGACTCGCTCTCCGCCCAGATGGCCACGGTCCTGATGCTGTTCGCCCTGAGCTACGCTGGTGCCCAGGCTTCCGCCGTCAAGCGTATCGTCGGCACGCTCCTGGGCTGCAACCTGGCGCTGGCGATGCAGCTTCTGCTCTATACCCAGAGCAACCACTTTCTGCTGGCCATCGTCATCTACTGGCTGGGCTTGATGCTGTTCAGCCGCGAGCACGTGCTGGAGGCGGGCGGCTCCGGGGTCGGGTTCGGTGGCATGACCACCCTCGGGATTCTCTTCGGCCAGTCGCTCGGCCCCACCCAGGACATCGTCTACAGCGCGCTGTACCGCTTCTCGTCGATGGTCGTGGCGCTCGCGCTGACGCTGATGGTGATCCAGTGCCTGCACCGCGTGCTCGATCATTTCGAGTCCACGCGATTGCCGTAAGGATCGTCGTAACGATTGCCGCAAAGAAAGTGAGGCAACTTTTTCGCCAGCGTCTACTCTAAGAATTAGCTGCACTGTGAACGGACATGACGTCTTTCTTGCAGTCAGCGTGGTTCCTACTAACGGATTAGAGGTAACAAGCCATGTCAGGTTCTAAAGAAGATAAAGCCAAAGGTGCCGCCAACAAAGCCGCCGGTAAAGTGAAGGAAGCCGCCGGCAAGGTCACCGGCAGTGAAAAGACCGAAGCGAAAGGCAAGGCGCAGCAGGCCAAGGGCGACGTCCAGAAAGGCAAGGGCGAGCTGAAGGAAGGTCTCAAGAAGTAACTCGCATCCACTCATGAGACAGGGGCCCTCGGGCCCCTGTTTTTCGTTCCGCCCATGGAGGTGCCATGGGCGGTGAACCGATCACTGCTCGGCCATCTCCACTGCAAAGCCGATCTCGAGTCCTGCATCGTCGATCTTGAGCCAGTACTCCATCAGCTCGTAGAGATCGCCGTAGCGGCGAAACGTCTCGATATCCGTGTCGGAGAGCTGGTCGTCCGGCACCACCGGGGCGATATCGGCAAAGGCGTGGTAGATATCCCCGGAAAGAAAAACGTGGGCCAGCAGGTCCTGGTTCTCCTCGCTCGCCGCAAGCCCTTCCTTCAGGTTCGAGGGATTGTCGAGGCCCACGCCCACCGCCAGGGCCGAGTTCGACATGGCAGCAAAGACGTCCGGCGTTTCCGGCGGCAGCAGGAAGCTTTCGACCCGCTTGGCTTCGCCGCCGGGCACCAGCTTCAGTTCGGCGAGTTCCGGCAGGAAGGAGCCGGCGGTCTGCACGAGCGTCATGGGATTCGGGGAGGCCAGCGTCAGAAGCCCGGTGGCGGCAGGCATGCCGCGCTCGACGTAGAGGCGGTCCAGGCGCAGGTTGATTCCCGAAAGCGACGGCGCGATCATCATCGCGACAGGGTTGCTCAGCATCGCATTGGCGTCGTCCCAGGTGCTGTTGAGCGCCTGCAGCTCGTCGCAGCCGAAGGGGTCTTCACGCATCTGGCGTGCGTAGAGCTGAACGTTTTCCAGCAGTGCCGGCAGTTGCAGGCCCACGCCCATGCTCGCCAGGCCGTTGCGCTCGCCAAGCCCAGGGACCGGGGTGAGGAGCCGGCGCAGGTCGCCGACGATCTCGTCATCGGTTTCCAGGATGACGTTGAATTCCGAGCGGCCTTGCAGATCATAGGCGCGCGCGCCCATGGCCACGCCCGGCAGGCGCGCCGTGATGCGGTCGATATCCGCCTGGCAGCTGGAGAGATCCAGCGGCTTTTTGTCGATGGCCTCCATCAGCGCGCGGGTACCCGCGTGGGTCGGCGAGCCGAGCTCGTCGAGCACGCGAGCGGTATGGATCTGCCCCGCGCCATAAGGCGTGAACCCGTGGCGGCTCTCGATCTCTGCGAGCTCACCGGAATCCTCGAGGCTGTTCTCGGGAAGCGTCTTGCCCAGCACCAGTGCCATCAGCTCGTCGCTCGGCGCGCGCGGCACCAGCGCCAGCAGCGCCTGCTCGTCGACGATGCTCATGATCACCGCGAGATCGCCCTGCGGGTTCAGCACCCAGTAGTCGATGCCGTCGGTGGTCGCCACCTGCGGCTCCAGCTCGGCACGCGCCAGCACCCGCTCGAGGGTCTCGCGAAACGCCGCGCCGTCCTCGAGCTCGAAGCGCAGTACCGGCAGCATGCCCAGGCCATAGAGGGCGGTTTGCGGCGAGATGCTAAGGCCTTTGGCGTGCAGATCGTCGAGGGTCTCGACACCTTCGAGTTCCTCGCCCATGGCGATCACCAGCGACAGCAACGCGCGCTCTTCGTCGGAATCCGAGGCCTCGCGCATCTCGCGCACCGTGTCGAGCTCTTCACCGAAGGTGCCGTCGAAGATCATCGAGCGCTGGTAGAAGTCGAACACCTCCTGTTCCGGCAGCGTTTCCCGCGCGGCCATGAAGTAGGGGGAGTCCGCCGGGATATAGTCCAGCATCGAAAGGCTTTCGGGCGTCTCGTCACTGCTTCCGCAGCCGCTCAAGAGCCCGGCGCTGACCAGCGCGATCGATGCCGCAAGATAGGTTTTTCTGTTCATCACGAAGTCCCTTTAGAAAACGAGATCCAAAGAATATCTAATTTAACGAAAGGGCTCTAGCGCCCATATCGTCAGGTTCGTGATCGCCGCCCGGGCAGGCCATGCCTGCCCGGGGAGAGACCTCTTCCTTCCGGCACTTTACACCTTCTGGTAAAGCGCGCTGCCTTCCTGGCGAAACTTCTCGGCCTGCTCCTGCATGCCGCGCTCGGCTTCGCTTTGTGGCGCCGCATCGCGGTAGGTATCGCGCACTTCCTGGCTGATCTTCATCGAGCAGAACTTCGGCCCGCACATGGAGCAGAAGTGGGCCACCTTGGCCGAATCCTTCGGCAGGGTCTCGTCGTGGAAGCTGCGCGCGGTGTCCGGGTCCAGCCCCAGGTTGAACTGGTCTTCCCAGCGGAACTCGAAGCGCGCTTTGGAGAGCGCGTTGTCGCGGCGCTGCGCCGCCGGGTGCCCCTTGGCGAGATCCGCCGCGTGGGCCGCGATCTTGTAGGTGATGATGCCGGTCTTGACGTCCTCCTTGTTGGGCAGGCCCAGGTGCTCCTTGGGCGTCACGTAGCAGAGCATCGCGCAGCCGAACCAGCCGATCATGGCAGCACCGATGCCGGAGGTGATGTGGTCATAACCGGGCGCGATATCCGTCACCAGCGGCCCCAGCGTGTAGAACGGCGCTTCGTCGCAGTACTCGAGCTGCTTGTCCATGTTCTCCTTCACCAGGTGCATGGGCACGTGGCCGGGGCCTTCGATCATCACCTGCACGTCGTGCTTCCAGGCGATGTGGGTCAGCTCGCCCAGGGTCTTGAGCTCGGCCATCTGCGCTTCGTCGTTGGCATCGGCGATCGAGCCCGGGCGCAGGCCGTCACCCAGCGAAAATGCCACGTCGTACTGCTTGCAGATCTCGCAGATCTCCTCGAAGTGGGTGTAGAGGAAGCTCTCTTGGTGGTGATACAGGCACCACTTCGCCATGATCGAACCGCCGCGGCTGACGATGCCGGTGACGCGGTTGGCGGTCAGCGGCACGTAGCGCAGAAGCACGCCTGCGTGAATGGTGAAGTAGTCCACGCCCTGTTCCGCCTGCTCGATCAGCGTGTCGCGAAATACTTCCCAGGTGAGGTTTTCCGCCACGCCGTTGACCTTCTCCAGGGCCTGATAGATCGGCACCGTGCCGATGGGCACCGGCGAGTTGCGCAGAATCCACTCGCGGGTCTCGTGGATGTTCTGCCCGGTGGAGAGATCCATGATGGTATCCGCGCCCCAGCGGATGCCCCAGGTCATCTTGTCGACCTCCTCCTCGATGGAGGACGTCACCGCCGAGTTGCCCAGGTTGCCGTTGATCTTCACCAGGAAGTTGCGCCCGATGATCATCGGCTCGCTTTCCGGGTGGTTGATGTTGTTGGGGATGATCGCCCGGCCGCGGGCCACCTCGTCGCGCACGAACTCAGGCGTGATCTCCTCGGGAATGCTGGCGCCGAAGTTCTGGCCACGGTGCTGGTGGCCCAGAATCCGCTCGACTTCCGCGGTGCCCAACACCTGGCGGCGCTGGTTCTCGCGAATGGCGATGAACTCCATCTCCGGCGTGACGATCCCCTGACGCGCGTAGTGCAGCTGGGTCACGTTCTTGCCCGCTTTCGCCCGGCGCGGCGTGCGCTTGAGATCGAAACGCAGCTGGGCAAGGGTCGGGTCGTTGGCGCGACGGTTGCCGTACTCCGAGGTCAAGCCTTCGAGGAATTCAGTGTCGCCACGCTCCTCGATCCACGCCCGGCGCAGCTCCGCCAAACCCTGGCGCAGGTCGATCTGCGCGGCGGGGTCGGTGTAGGGGCCGGAGGTGTCGTAAACCAGCAGCGGCGGGTTCTCCTCGGCTTCGCCACTGGTGGTGGTCGGTGACAGGGTGATTTCGCGAAACGGCACGCGAATGTCCGGCCGCGAGCCTTCGATATAGCGTTTGGTGGAGGCGGGCAGCGGCGCGATGGCGGCGGCGTCGACCTGGGCGGTTTCGGCCAGAAAATGCTGGGTACGGCTCATGATGAGAGTCTCTCGTAAGGTTGTCGTTATGATCGCGCTAGTCGGTCAAATCCAGGCCCATCTGCCAGAAGTCGATCTCCAGGCGGGTGGCATCGCGAAATATTCTGGTGAGTTCTTCGAAGCGCGCCGGGGTGACGTCGGCCAGGCGCTGGTCGAGCCACTCGAGCTCCGAGCGCATCGCGGCCTGGAACTCCTCGCCTTCGTACATGGCGATCCACGCATCGAACGGGTTGTCGGCACCGCGCACCGTGGAGCCCTGGGCATTGAGCCAGTTGGCGATCTCGCCGTAGCCGACCAGGCACGGGGCCAGCGCCACGTGCAGGTCCAGCAGATCGCCGCGGCTACCGGTATCCAGCACGTAACGGGTGTAGGCCATAGTCGCGCGTGCTTCGGGCAGTTCGGCAAGCTCCGCTTCCGAAATGCCCCACTCACGGCAGAAGCCGATATGCAGCCCCAGCTCCACGTCCACGATCGCTTTCATGCCTTCATGAGCCTGGCGCAAATCCGCAAGCGTGGGGCTCTTGTAAGCGGCCAGCGCGTAGGCGCGAGCGAAGTGGATCAGGAACAGGTAATCCTGCTTCAGGTAATGGCGAAAGGCGTCTTCAGGCAGGGCGGCGGTGCCCAATTGACGCACGAAGTCGTGCTCGATGTAGGCGCGCCAGTCGTCCTGGCAGGCCGTGGTCAAGTCGGTAAAGCGGTAGCCCATACATCCTCCGGGAGTCGCGATCCGAAGGGCAGGCGAGAAGATCGAGGAAATGGCGCGGAAGTTGGCGAATGATCTCGAGAGAGCGTGCCGGCGCCATCGCTTGATCCCTACGCCGGTACCCGCGCTTTTTGAATGAGCGCATTAGCCGGATCAGGTTCAGCGGGACCAGCGCTTGGCATCCTCGAAGGACACGCCCTGCGCCATCTCAGCCGGATTCACCGGCACCCCGTCAAGCAGTTGTCTGGGCGAGTCTAGGGCGGGGTGACAGGAGATGCAAGAGGGCAGCGGGTATTGGGACAATAAATAAATTTATCATGATAGGTTTTTAATTTAGGTGTTATAACATTGCACTACTTAATGCTTTTGGTTGTATAAATAACTGATTTTATAAATAACTTCTTCGCGTAAGCAATTGCATTGTAAAATTTTATTTGTTTGTCTAGAGTGTTTTAAGGTAGTGTTTGATTGATATGGTTTTTTAACATGCTGATGGGTTAATTGAGTTGTATAGCTAGATGTATGCTTTCTGTTAAAGGTCCGGGTCTTTATGAACTTCGAAATCGATGTGTATTTGCCTATGTTATTACCGCTGCGAGGTGTTATATCTAAGGAAGGAGCTAATCGAGTGAATGCTCAACGTAGTAGTTTTTTAGATGAATTGCCACATTTCATTGCTAACGAGTGGAATGATATCTTAAGTGTTTCTACACCTGAGCTTATAGAGCCAAACTAAGAAATAGATTCTATTTTATCTCAACAATCATCGTTTAATAGTATATTACCAACCGATGTTTTTTATCTGTCCATTTCGTTGAAGCTTGATATTGAGGAATTGCAGTACGAAAATAATAATGAAATTGAACCAGAATTATTTCTGGCAATTGCTGCGATGACAGTTGCTGAAAAGATAGAGATGGCGTTAGCTCTATCCGAAATCTGCTATCCAGGCTCCATAAGTACAATGGATGGCGTCTGCATTTCAGAAGGGTTAAGTCATAAAGTAAAGAGAAAAACTTGGTTTCATGCTCTCGCAGAGCCCGATTCCCTTTTTCCTTCTTGGCCCTCTTTAGAACACGTATCTGTTAGTGCTACATATAAGTGGGCGAAAAAAATTGGATTCGGAGAAGAGGCAGTTGCTACTAGTCGAGTATCCAGGTTGCTTGCAGCATATACGCATGTAATTGGATTAGGTCAAAATAGTGAGGGGGAAGTTCTCTTCCGAGCAATGCAAGGTCTAGAAGCATTTTTCTGCGATGGAGTTGGAGACTTGAGCAGACAGTTATCAAGTAAGTTAGAGCTTTGGATTGGACCCATTAAAGATAAAAATCATAGTATTGGTAAGCTCTATAATGTCCGCTCTAAGTTTGTTCATGGAGAGTCTTATATCGACTATTTTAATCACGGAATGGATATACCTGAGCAAGAAGCTAAATCAAGTATAGCACATGGGTTTGCCTCGATATATGCAGTGCGTCTTTTGATAGCAACTATACAAAATTGCATCAGCCGTGACGTAGAAAATATTTTGTGGAAGTTTGATTTTGAAATAAATCCATTATAAATTGAATGCGGATTAATATAGTCTCGTAAGATGTCTAATATGAGAGGCGTGCAAACTGTAAATCAGAAAAATAGTAAGACTGGTTTTAATAATAAGTCATTATTGGTGCCGGAATCTGTAAAAATAGTAGCTAATTATTCGTCTTCTTGTATGCGAATTGGTGTATGTAATTAATTCGTTGAGATAAATCACTATAAAAGTTTCATTCAGTAAAGTTAGTTTGACCATTCTTTTAGGTGATTAGGAATGGATCTTATGATAGAGATTCTGATACATACAAGGTTTTTCCGATATTCTGCGGGTCTAGAATTTATTCATAAGTTTTATAAAGAAAGCCAAGTGCTCCCACGTTGTCATAAAACGCTATGATACCGCCTCCCCAGGCCCCTCCGTTTATCACGATCCATGAATGACATGGGCGATACGACGCATCAAGGACGACCGACTTGAACATGCATTCACCAAGGCAGTGGATAGTCTACCTGTTGTTGGCGCTGTTACTCAGCGGGTGCGCTTCTCGCGATATACGCTGGATGCACCCCAAGCCGACGCAGGCGCTATTGCAGCAGGCTTACCAAGACTTGCAGGGTTTTCACGTCTACCCCTTGTCGGGCAGCGAGGAGCAGGATGCGTTGAGCAGCGAAGAGGCGGCGCATCTGCTGTCGAATCCGAGCTTGATTCGCCCCACCACACCGAACTTCGCGTTCGTGACGTTCAGCGGTCGCGAGATCACCGTCATCGGGTACAACCAGTACTATCGCCTCGAGCACGACGCGTTCCGCAGCCCGATGATCTACCGCTACCAAGGGGAACTGAAGCGCGCGGACTATACGCTTCCCCACATGGCGCCCAACGTGGGTGATCTGGAAGTGACCTCCCGGCCGATCGACGCGCTGGAGCTTTGGCTTTTGAACGAGCAGCGAACGGTGCGCCCGAATTTTCACGGTACGCTCAAGTTCGAATCGTGGTCCGGGCGGTACACCAAGGTGGCGGCATTCGACCCGCGAAGCTGGCAAAGCATTTTCTAAGTCGTTACTGCGGATGTCTGGTCCGCCTGCCAATCTATCCAGCAGGTTTAACCGAACACGTGGGTCTGTCGACTCCCTACTTCGAGAAAGTGATGGAATGAACACCGAAGACGATGGCCAGGTGCTGGCTCGAGCGTTCTACGACCTGGTCCACGATGACGCGTCGTCGTGGAATGACCTGGCCGAACGGCTCCGGCAGACGGAGGTGGGCCGACTGGGGGATGAATACCGGGTGTCTCGAAACCCCGAATGCCGCGAACAGGCCGGACGTCTGCTGGCAGGGCCGAACTGGTATACGGCCTTGGGACGATCGTTTTAGCGATCAGTCGGTGCGATTGATAGCCCGATTGGGGAAAAGGAGCCTTCGCCTTATCCCAGCACCTGCGGATTCAACTGCCACACGCTCCAGGTCAGCGCGCAGGCCAGGCTCACCCAGGCGAGATACGGCACCAATAGCACGCCTGCGAGCGCCTTGAGCCGCCAGAACATCACCAGCGTCACCAGAATCAGCGCCCACAGCGCCAGCACGGCCACGAACGCGACCGCTCCCAACTGCCACACGAAAAAGAGCCAGCTCCATAGCGCGTTGAGCGCAAGCTGCACCACGAATACGGTAAGCGCCGCCCTGGCGCCACGTTCACGCCAGGCCAGCCAGGCGGCCAGGCCCATCAGCCCGTAGAGCGTCGTCCACATTGGCCCGAACAGCCAGGTCGGCGGCGCCCAGGCGGGCTGCTGGAGCGATTCGTAAAATTCCGCCGCGTTGATCGAGGCCACCGCTCCCACGGCGGCCGCAAGGTAGGCCAGCACCAGCCAGCCGATCAGGCCTGCGATTTGTTTCTTTCGGGTGAGTGTGCGCATGTAAGTTCCCGCCATGAATCGTTAAATTGTTTAAAGCGTAGCGCAGTGCACGGTACTCGGCCATGCATCGGGCTGGGTAGGCGGCTTTAGCCAAGGCGTTGAAGGCACGTCGATCGGTGTGCAGGCCTATGTCTATACTGGCTACGCACTTTCGAAACTCATTCATGGAAGAGAGGAGCCACTCGATGCGATATTCCCTGGTCCGCCACACCCCCTTCACCCGAACGCTCCTGGCGACTGCCGTGGGCGGTTTGGCGATGGTCGCCTACAGCTCGAACGCCCTGGCTGAGGACGCCCCCACCTTCGATGGCGAGCTCTCCGGCTTCGAGTACGCCTACCCGGTCGAGCGCTTCGAGTTCGAATCCCAGGGCCAACAGGTGCAGATGGCTTACCTGAACGTCACCCCGGAAGAGGGCAGCGCCAACGGTCGCACCGTGGTGTTGATGCACGGCAAGAACTTCTGCGCCGGCACCTGGGAGGCGACCATCGAGGCGCTGGTGGACGAAGGCTACCGCGTCATCGCCCCGGACCAGGTTGGCTTTTGCAAGTCGACCAAGCCCGAGCGCTACCAGTTCAGCTTCCATCAGCTCGCCGCCAACACGAATGCGCTGCTCGACGAGCTCGAGGCGGAGGACGTCACCGTGATGGGTCATTCAATGGGCGGCATGCTCGCCACGCGCTTCGCGCTGATGTACCCGGAGCGCACCGAGCAGCTGGTGATGGTCAACCCGATTGGCCTGGAGGACTGGAAGGCGCTGGGCGTGCCGTACCAGAGCATCGACGACGGCTACGCGAGCGAGCTCGAAACCGATGCCGAAGGCATTCGCGACTACCAGCGCTCGACGTACTACGTCGATACCTGGGAGCCGGAGTACGACCGCTGGGTCGAGATGCTGGCGGGCATGTACGCAGGCGAAGACGGCGAGCGAGTCGCCTGGAACCAGGCTTTGACCTCGGACATGGTCTTCACCCAGCCGGTGGTCTACGAGTTCGGCGAACTCGAAGTACCTACGCTCTTGTTGATCGGCGAGCAGGACAACACCGCCATCGGCAAGGCGCGCGCGCCGCAGGATATCCAGGAGACGCTGGGCCGCTACGAGGAGCTTGGTGAGCGTACGCGAGACGCCATTCCCGAGGCGACCCTGGTGGCATTCCCCGAACTTGGCCATTCGCCGCAGATCCAGGCGCCAGAGCGTTTTCACGAAGCGCTCATGAACGGATTGGCGGCGCGCGGGCGCTGATCGTCTTGCCAAGGCGCGAAAGAGCCGTGGCCGCTAGGGGGCGTTTTCGAGAGTTCTGCTAAGGTGATTGAAGAC